>CAJTVY010000009.1 GCA_910579925.1 uncultured Dorea sp. | reverse complement strand
AGAAAGGAACCTGTTGACAGATTCCTTTGGATTTTTCCTTAAGTTTATGATGTTGCGTTTGACGGGTGGTCATGATTTTTGCGTAGGCAGTGGACGGTTATAGTCTGCTGCCGCTTTTGAATAAAATGCGAGGCTTGTCGGCACCATTGGCAAGCTCATTATCATATATAAATTAGGAGATGAAGTTACTATAGAGAAATTAAATGAAAAAGAAATCTTGCAGTATGCCTTAGAAAATAATATAATTGACCTATCATACGTGCAAGAAAAAATAGAGATGGCTAAGAGAAAACAGATGTTAGCAAAACATCAGTACGAAATTTGGCAAGGTAACGACGGAGCATGGTACACTTATTTTCCCGATAAGGAAAAGTCACGAAAATTAAAAAGGAGGACAAGCAAAAAGAAATTAGAAGATGATATTATTGCTTATTATGTTTCAATCGAAGAAAATCCTTTTATAACAGATTTATTTGAAAAATGGAATGATGAACGGTATGAAAATGGCGAGATTGGAAAGAATTCATATACCAAATATGGAAATGATTTCAAGAGATTCTTTCAAAAACAGGATTCCTTATGCAGTATTCCTATGAAAGAGATTACAGAAGCAGAGTTGTTAGCGTTTATCAAACTGAATATAAGAAGGTTTCATTTGACTAGAAAATCCTATGCCTCCTTGCGGACATTGATTATGGGCGTGTTCAAGTATGCAAAGATGAACAAAATGACAGATATTAGCATTAGCACGTTCTTTAGTGATTTACAGCTTTCAAATAAGCTCTTTAAGAAAAACCGCAAAGACGCTTCAAGTCAGGTATTTAATGATGATGAAGTGATTAAACTTGCGAAATACTTAAGGGATCATCCGACAATGCATAATCTTGGATTGTTATTATTATTTGATACAGGTATGAGGGTAGGGGAATTATGCGTACTTAAGCCAGAGAATATAACAAAAGAAGGAATTGTGATAAATTCTACTGAAATCTACTACAAAGACCCCGATACAAACAGAACAGTTTTCGAGATAAAGGATACACCTAAAATGGGGGCTGATGAAAGAACCATTATCATTCCAGAGCAAACAAGGGCAATCATAAAGCGGATTAGGTTAATGAATCCATTTGGCGAGTATTTATTCATGAAGGATGGAAAGAGAATCAATAGCACCCGTTTCAATTATCACCTTTATAAAGCGTGTAGAGAAGTTAGGATTCCTGAGAGGTCTACACATAAGATCAGAAAGACATACGCCAGCAAATTGATTGATGGGGATGTAGAAGAAGCCCTTATTCGTTCACAGATGGGGCATACCGATATCAAGACTACGAAGGATTACTATTATTATGCAACGCAGAACCAGAAGTACAAAGAAAGTCAGATTTCCAAGGCTTTATGTGTATGATTAAGTTTTTGATTAAGTTTTTCCAGACAGCAAAATCTGAAAAAATAAAAATACTCGAAAACCCTCTAAAATCGAAGCTTCCGAGTATCCTTATGTACATAACAGAACAGGGGATGAGAGAATCGAACTCCCGCCA
This sequence comes from uncultured Dorea sp., assembly GCA_910579925.1. Classification (GTDB taxonomy): domain Bacteria; phylum Bacillota; class Clostridia; order Lachnospirales; family Lachnospiraceae; genus Sporofaciens. Next base: position 102,956 of record CAJTVY010000009.1, on the reverse strand, counting down.
AAGGTTTTGGAGACCCCTATCATACCACTTGACCAATCCCCTATGTGTTTCAATCACCTAGATATTTATAACACATATTGTATATATTTGTCAAGTGATAAAATTAATTTTTATTATTTAACCGTCTGAACACCGATTGCGTTCATTCCTGTCTTCCGAAATACCTGAATCAGCGCCTTGCCAAGCGCCAGAACCAGAATAGCCGCAGCAATTGCTTCCGGAATCCCGGAGGCTGTTACTGTCCCCATAATCAGGCCCCATACGGCAGAAACGGCTACTTCTTTTGCAGCGGCGTACTGTTGTGCAAAAAGCAGATAGATGCTGCCCATAACTGTGACGGTATTCACCATAGATCCGATAAAGCCGACAATGGGAAGTGCGATAAACTGATTCACTTTTAACTTTGTAAAGAGAATCCACAACCATCCGGCGGCGACTCCGATCAGAATCCTGCAGCCAACGGAAATCCACAGAGCCTTTAACGCCCCCGGTATCCCCGATGTACTCATGAACGGGGAAAAGGCAAAGGACAGAAGAGTAGGCGCCATCGTATTGCTGATTAGTGAGCAGATACCAAACACTGCCCCCAGAATAGCCCCGGCCGACGGTCCTAACAGGACGGCTCCGATGATGACAGGTATATGGACAGTTGTCGCCTTGATAATTGGAAGCTGAATCATCCCAAGCGGCGTATTCGCCAGCACGATGACGATTGCGGCCATAAGTGCAACACTGACCATCCAACGAGTGTCATGTCTTTGTTCTTTCATTATTCAATTCCTCCTTGTTATCATTCTCATAAAATGAGATACAATACAATTACGAAAATATTATAGCATCTGTTATGCTTTAGGACAAGAGTTTATTTTTTAGCGAAATAAATGTACGAATCCCATTGTGTGGCATTGGAATTTTTGCTATAGTTTAAGAAGTATCTTAATTGATGTAGGAAAGCAGGGAACAGGTATGTTATTTAAGAAAAAAAATACAAAAGAAAAGACTGAGAATAAGAGTACAAAGGCACAACCAGGTAAAACAGCAGTGAAAAGTACAAAAAAGCCAGCTGCAAAGACGGTAAAAACTGCAAAAACTACAAAAACTACAAAGACTACAAAGACGGTAAAACCCCAGGCCTGCAGCGCGAAAGCAAAGAGTGAGAAGACCCAGGATAAAAGCGATCAGATTCTTAACAAGCTGATGGCGATTGAAAAAGAAGCGAGGCTTGAGCAGGCAAGAGACAATGTCGACAATCTGGAAGATGAGAAGATTGCTGAGAATCTTGAACTCCTGCTGAAGATTATGCGTTCAGAAAAATAAGATAAACGGAAGTGAAGTGATTGATATTAAATATAGAAAATGGAACCTGATCCGTCAGTTTTTTGTCGGATCAAAAAAATATTTTGCGATTGCAGTGGCGGCGTCCCTGGTGACGACCGCCTTAAATGCATTAACCCCCCAGATTTTTCGTTTCAGTATAGATTCGGTGCTTGACGGTACACAGTATGGTTATCTGTCCGGTCGTCTCTGGATACTTGCGGTTTTGCTGGTGGCAGTGGCGGCACTTTCAGGATTTTCACAGTATGTGTGCCGGCTGCATACGGCGCTGGCAGGAGAGACGTTTGCAAGGAATATGCGGGATATGTTGTTCTGCCATGTTCAGAGGCTTCCTATGAGCTGGCATGACCAGAACCAGACCGGGGATATTATACAACGCTGTACCTCGGACGTAGAGGTGATCCGTAATTTCGTCGTGACACAATTACTGGAAGTATTTCGTACGGTCTTTCTGATTGTGATCTACTTCTCCATGATGGTGTCAATGAATGTGCGGCTTTCGATGGCGGTGCTGCCGTTTGTGCCGGTTGTGATTCTGTATTCGGCGGTATTTTACCGGTTGATTGCAAGACGTTTTATTGTCGCAGACGAAGCGGAAGGAGAACTGTCTACGGTGGTACAGGAGAATGCGACCGGAGTACGGGTGGTACGGGCGTTCGGGCGGGAGAAGTTCGAGATGGACCGTTTTCGAGAGAAGAATGATATTTTTGCAAAGCTGTGGATCCGGCTAGGCACGTTGTCCGGCCTGTACTGGGGAGTGGGAGATCTGATAACAGGACTTCAGGTAGTGACGGTGATCGTCCTGGGAGCGGTGGAAGCGGTGCATGGAAGTATTTCCGTCGGTGAGTTTGTTGCTTTTGCCTCTTATAATACAACCCTGGTATGGCCCATCAGGGGGCTTGGAAGAATTCTGTCGGATATGAGCAAGGCGGGAGTCTCTTTTGAGCGTGTGGATTATATTATCCGTGCTAAGGAGGAAGTGCATGGAGATGAGGAAGATCTCAAGCGGCAGACCAGAGAAACGAACGGGAAAGAGGAATACGATATTGTATTTGATCATGTCAGTTTCGGATATGAGGAAGGAAATGAAGTATTGACTGACATGAATTTCCAGATTCCCCAGGGATGTACCTTCGGGATTCTTGGAGGAACAGGAAGCGGTAAGTCTACGATTGTACAGTTACTGACTCGTCTCTATGAACTGGAAGACGGTAAAGGAAGTATCCGGATTGGCAAAAGAGACATCCGCGAGATTCCTATGCAGGAACTGCGCAGACAGGTGGGCATGGTATTACAGGAGCCGTTTCTGTATTCACGAACCATCAGGGAGAATATCGGGGCGGCCGCGCCTCAGGTTACGTTCGAAGAGATCCGTCATGCGGCAAAGGTAGCCTGTATTGATGAGGCAATTATGGGCTTTGGAGACGGTTATGAGACTCTGGTAGGAGAACGGGGAGTTACACTTTCCGGGGGACAGCGTCAGCGGGTGGCGATCGCAAGAATGCTGCTCCAGAAAGCCCCCATTATGGTATTTGACGATTCACTTTCTGCGGTGGATTCCCAGACAGACATTAAGATCCGCAAGGCGTTGAGCGAACACATGAAGGAGTCTACGGTGATCTTAATTTCCCATCGGATAACGACCCTCATGGGTGCAGATCAGATCCTGGTGCTTAATCATGGCTGTATCGAAGAGATCGGGACCCATCATGAACTGATCACAAGCGGCGGCCTGTACCAGCAGATTTATGAGATTCAGATGAGCCAGGATGACAGAGAGAAGGTTGAGGTGTAAGAGATGGCGGCATATGAAGAACAAGAATACAATAAACCGTTCAGCTTCAGGGTATGGGGGAAGATGCTGCCGTTTTTTAAACCCTACCGGAAGTATTTTGCGATTACCCTGGGAATGAACATTTTTCTTGCCGGGATTGACGTAGTGGTTCCTCTTTTCCAGAGTTATGCTATTGATCATTTTATCACGGTGGAAAGCCTTGCGGGAATCGGCCGGTTTGCCGCGGCCTACGCGGCTGTGATTGCCTTCCAGACACTGTGTGTGTTCCTATCGGTGCGGGCGGCTACGACGATTGAGATGAATATAGGAAAAGACTTGAAATGGGCTCAGTTTGAACATCTGCAGACCTTATCCTTTTCCTATTATAATACGACTCCGGTAGGTTACATCCATGCAAGAGTCATGAGTGATACGCTGCGTATTGCCACTATGGTTGCCTGGGGGCTGGTGGATATGTTCTGGGCGTTGATCTATGTGGTCAGCGTCTTTGGTATCATGTTCGTGCTGAATGTAAGACTGGCTTTGATCATTCTTCTGATCGTGCCTTGTATTGCCGTGCTGACAGTCTATTTCCAGAATAAGATTCTTCACTGGAATCGTAAGGTCAGAAAAATCAATTCCCAGATTACCAGTGGATACAACGAAGGGATTACGGGAGTTAAGACTTCAAAGAGTATGGTTATTGAAGAGAACAATGAGAAAGCATTTTTTGAGAGGACGTCGGATATGTATCGGGCGGCAGGCCATTCCGCTAAGTTAAATGCTGTCTATATACCTATGATCCTGCTTTTCAGTTCGGTGGCTGCCGCAGTGGTACTGGCCCGGGGCGGATACATGGTAAAGGCGGATATCATGAAGCTTGGGACTCTGTCTGTATTTATCTCTTATGCGGTCATTATCTTTGAACCGATCCAGCAGCTTGCAAGGCTTCTGGCAGAACTGATTTCATGCCAGGCCAATATTGAGCGGGTGATGGATCTGCTGGAACAGAAGCCGGATGTGGTGGATAAGGATGAGGTTCTTAAGAAATACGGGGATGCATTCCATCCAAGGAAGGAGAACTGGGAGAAGATCAAAGGGGATATTCTGTTTGAGGATGTTTCTTTCCGGTATCCTGACGGGAAAGAATATGTATTGGAGCATTTTAACCTACATGTGCCGGCAGGCATGAATGTGGCAATCGTAGGGGAGACAGGAGCCGGGAAATCGACCCTGGTAAATCTGGCAGGGCGATTTTTTGAGCCGACCAGCGGACGTATTCTGATCGACGGCGTGGATTATCGAGAGCGTTCTCAGTTATGGCTTCACAGCCAGATCGGGTATGTACTGCAGAATCCGCATCTGTTTTCCGGGACGGTGCGGGAGAATATACGGTATGGCCGCCTTGACGCCACGGATGAGGAGGTTGAAGCAGCGGCGTGCAGCGTGTCAGCGGACGAGGTAGTGAAGAAGCTTGAGAAGGGGTATGACAGTGACGTGGGCGAAAGCGGCGGCCGGCTATCTACCGGGGAGAAGCAGCTGATTTCATTTGCCAGGGCGATCCTGGCAGATCCGGCAATTTTTGTACTGGATGAGGCGACTTCTTCCATTGACACCCATACAGAGCAGCTGATCCAGCAGGCGACAGGCAGGCTTCTTAAGGGGCATACTTCTTTTATCATCGCGCACAGGCTGTCAACCATCCGCCAGGCGGATCTGATTCTTGTGGTAAAGGAAGGAAAGATTATTGAGCGGGGTACGCACAGGGAACTGCTGGGAGAAAAGGGATATTATTATGAACTATATTCCAAACAGTTTGAAGAAGAGGCTTCTATGAAGGTGTTTTCGGGAGGAACCATTTCATAGTTTCACCGTATATTGAAGATGAGGTGAAAGATATGAATGGAATTTTATGGACGCTTCTGGGAACTTTACTTACATTTTCAGTGACGACCCTTGGCGCGGCAGGCGTATTCTTCGTGAAGAAAGACATGGGAGGCAGGCTTCAGAGAGGTTTCCTGGGATTCGCAGGAGGCGTGATGGTAGCCGCTTCCGTGTGGTCTTTGTTGCTGCCGGGGATTGAGTTTGCTGAAGAAAACGGGCAGATCAGCTGGCTGGTGATGACAGGCGGTTTTCTGCTGGGTGTGATACTGCTTCTGCTGGCAGATTATCTGATCGGAAGATGGGAGAATCTGCGGGTGCAGAAGAATACTGCCATGCTGGTCATGGCGATTACTGCACATAACATTCCTGAAGGGATGGCAATCGGTCTTGCTTTTGCACTGGCTGCGCAGAATCCAGGAGAACCGGCGCTTCTGTCCGGGGCCATTGCACTGGCGGTGGGAATTGCGATTCAGAATTTCCCGGAAGGGACAGCGGTTGCGCTTCCTCTGATTCAGAACGGACTCAGTAAGAAGAAGGCGTTTCTGATCGGAAGCATGTCGGCTGTGGTGGAGCCGGTCTTTGGCGTGGCGGCAGCGGCTCTTGCCGGGGCAGTGCAGTCGAAAATGCCCTGGTTTCTGTCACTGGCAGCAGGGGCGATGATCTATGTGGTGGTTCAGGAGCTGATTCCGGAGGCATATGCCGGAGAGGATGAAAAGTCGGGAACTCTTGGGTTTATCGTCGGGTTTCTGGTGATGATGATACTGGATGTGGCACTGGGATGATTGTTTTTATACGGCGCAATGCAGGGAGGTTCCTTACATTGCGCCGTATTGGTTAAGTTTTCCTGCATTTCTGCCGATATAAATATAGGCGCTCTGGACGGGATTATGGGGGAATCCTTGGAAGGGGCTTTAAAGAAGACCGGCAATACGCTCTCCAGGATTTCCATGGATATGGGAAGATAGGAGAAGTTTATTATATGATTAGAAAGAAAGGGGTGTCTGTATGAATTTTTTAATGACCCAGTCATTAAACGCATATACGCGAAACATGGAGATGCAGATGAAGTGGCAGAAGAAGCAGGACACCAGTGATTTTACTGCGGACGGAAGCATGAAGTTGGATCTTGATCCAACCAGGCGGCAGGCGGAGCAGATCAGACAGTCCAGGGCGGACGGATCTGACAGTCTGGCCAGACAGATTGATCTGAAGCTGAACAGCGGACAGAAACTGACTGCGGAAGAGATGGAATATCTGAGAAAGAATGATCCTCAGGCTTATCAGAAGGTGAAATCCATTGAGACAGAGCAGAAGAATTATGAGAAAGAACTGAAGAAATGCAAGACAAAGGAAGAAGTCGAGCGTGTGAAGATGGCGCATACGGCAACATCTTTAAGCGCAGTGAACAGTATCATGAATAATCCGGTTATCCCGGAGGAGAAGAAGTTCGAGCTGGTCATGCAGGAGCACCGTAAGAACCAGGCTATGCAGACAACTACACAGGAATTCGTAGAGAGCGGCCAGTATGCGAAGCTTCCCACAGAGGCGGAACGCCAGAAAGCAGAGAAGGATCTTAAGGAAGCGAAAGAGAAAGAGCTTGGCATCGAGAATCCGGCAGAGAAGACCGAAGAGAAGGATCAGAAAGAAGATCCGGCGGCAGAAGAAAACGTTAAGGATGAAGCTGCGGCGGCAGAAGAGGCAGTGAGGGCCGCACAGATGGAGAAGGAAGTAAAGACGCTTACCAGAGAGCGGGAGATGAGCCGCATGGAAGCCGAGACAACCCCGGAGGCGCTGAAAGTGAAGCGTGCCAGGGCCAGGGCTGCATATCAGACGAGCAGTACAGAGGTTCGGCAACAGATGGTGGATGTGAAAGTAAGATAAGGATGAGTCCTGTAAGGGGAAGGAAGGGGATGCTGCAAAATGATCACCAGAATCGGTCATTTTGCAGCATCCCCTTACGGATTTCCGATACAGGGCCGTCTAAAGATTGTCGGCAATATGCCGCGCTACATACACTCCGCTTGCAGACGCATGGGAAAGGGAATGGGTGACGCCGCTTCCGTCTCCGATGATGTAAAGCCCCTGATGCCTGCTTTCCAGATTCTGGTCGAGTTCCACTTCCATGTTATAGAACTTCACTTCCACGCCATAGAGCAGGGTATCGTCATTGGCGGTTCCAGGGGCAATCTTATCCAGCGCATAGATCATTTCCATAATGCCGTCGAGAATTCGCTTAGGAAGCACCAGGCTTAAGTCGCCGGGGGTGGCTGCCAGGGTAGGGGCGACTAATCCCTCGCGGATCCTTCCGGCGGTGCTTCTGCGGCCCCGGACCAGATCGCCGAACCGCTGTACGATGACGCCGCCCCCAAGCATATTAGAGAGTCTGGCAATACTTTCTCCGTATCCGTTGCTGTCCTTGAAGGGTTCTGAGAAATGTTTGGCTACCAGCAGCGCGAAGTTCGTATTCTCTGTCTGATGTTCTTTATCTTCATAACTGTGGCCGTTTACGGTGACAATACCGTTGGTGTTCTCATTTACCACAATGCCGTAGGGATTCATGCAGAATGTCCGCACGTTGTCCTCGAACTTCTCTGTCCGGTAGACAATCTTGCTCTCATACAGTTCATCGGTCAGATGGGAGAAGATCACGGCCGGAAGTTCTACCCGGACTCCGATGTCTACCCGGTTGGAGCGGGTGGGAATCTTTAGATCCTCACAGATATGCTCCATCCATTTGCTGCCGCTTCGTCCTACCGAGACGATACATTTCCGGCAGTCAGAAAATTGTTCCCCATAATGAATCCGGTAGCCTTCTTCCAGACATTCGATGCGGTCGATGGCTGTCCGGAAATGAAAATCTACTTTATCTTTCAGTTCATCGTATAGTTTCTCGAGAACAATATAATTGATGTCAGTGCCAAGATGGCGGACGGAAGCATCCAGAAGCTTTAATTTGTTCTGGAGGCAGACTTTTTTGAACTGGGTTCCTGCCGTAGAATACATCCGGGTCTTTTCGCCGCCGTGGCTGGTATTGATGTCATCCACATAACGCATCAGTTCAAGGGCCTGTTCCTTGCCGATATATTCATAGAGAGTTCCGCCGAAATCATTGGTGATATTGTATTTTCCATCCGAAAATGCCCCGGCTCCGCCAAATCCATTCATAATCGCACAAGTCTTACAATTAATACAGGACGTAACTTTCCTGCCGTCAATGGGGCAGTGCCTGTCCTTTAACGGGACTCCTGTCTCGAAAACGGCGATTTTAAGCTGTGGATTTTTCTGGACAAGTTCATATGCTGAGAAGATTCCGCCGGGCCCGGCGCCCACGATAATGACGTCATAATTCATGATTGTTTCCTCCTTTTTGCAACCAATTTCCCATCTGGGTAATTCAGTATACAGTTTTATTATATCCTCAGTTTCAGTCAGATGCAATGAAATAATGGCCTACAGGCGGCAGTGTTTCCTATAATAAAGAAATAGTAAAAGCGTAAGCAGCAGACACAATGCTTCTGAGAGTAAAGCCGCCCACCAGATTCCGTTTCCGTTAAAGAGCGCCGTCAGAAGCTTCAGGCTTAAGGCAACGAAGAGAAAGCCTCTTCCAAGGGAAATAGCCATGGCGGACCTGGGATATTCGATCGCCGTAAAGAAACCGCCGATGATAATATTAAAACCGCACAGCAGGAAGGAGTAAGAGACGGTGTGAAAGACTCCTATCGATGCACTGCGCAGTTCTGAAAGGCCAGGGGAGATGAACAGGCTGACCAGGGGAACGGCAATGATCCTGGATAGAATAAAAGCTGCAATTGAGAAAACTGTGCCGAAACAGAGTGCATATTTCAGCAGTCTGTGATATTTCTCCGGCTGACGCCTGCCGTAATAGTAGCTGACTAACGGCTGTATGCCCTGGGCGATACCAGCCATGGACATGACGATAATGGTGCTTACATAGGTGACGATGGTATAGCTGACGATAAATTCTTCGTTTAAGTATGTCAGTATCGCATGGTTGAAAAGAAAGATCACGATCCCGGCAGAGAATTCTGTGATTCCAGAGGACAGTCCGATCTTCATGGTCCGCCATGCAAGGGATGGGGACGGGGTGAACCGTACCAGCTTCATATGGGTCTTTTTACTGCAAAAATGGGTCAGATACAAAAGAACCACAATCAGTTGTGAGATTCCCGTGGCAAATGCAGCGCCCCAGACGCCTTTGTGGAGCAGCATCACGAACACATAGTCCAGAATACAGTTTAAGACGGCTCCTGCCGTGACGATAATGGTCGCTTTCATAGGATACCCATCTGTCTTGATCAGCACCTCCAGAGAGTAGGAGCAGATAAAAAAGATACTGAAACAGGCGATGGTAATAATATAGGTTCTGACATACCCGGCGGTCAGTCTGGTGGCGCCGAGAAAGGCGGCAATTTCCCCGGATTTCCAGAGAACAAGGGCAGTGATCAGTATCGACACAAGGATAATGGTGAGAATATTCTGGGTAAATACTTCTTTTGCCTCCTGGTCTTTCTTTTCACCCAGCAGAATGGCGATCACCGTGGAAGAGCCCACGGCAAACATTAGGGCGACAGAGAATAAGAGCGTTACAAAAGGCATTGCGATGTTGACTCCCGACAGTGCAAGTTCTGACACGCCCCTTGCGACAAACAGGCCGTCAATCATCGTATAGAGCGCATAGACCCATTGCGCAATCAGCGATGGGATAATAAAACGGAAAAAATCGTGTTTTAAGGATTTTCCTTCTAATTTCATTGATAAAACCTCCTGGTAATAAAACGTGCTCATATGGGCTATCAGTATTTTAAACCTTAGTATTATACTAATGTCAATAGGGATTGAGTTTCATCGGTGATTCATTTATAATAAAGAGAAATCATCCGATGAGGAAGCAGTCTGCTTTGCAGATGGATGACAGAAATTGAGGAAGACTAGATGGGAAAATATTTTAAAATCGGCGAGATCTCAAGAATGTACCATATCGGTACGGATTCCCTACGGTATTACGAGAAGATCGGAATTCTGAGGCCGAAGCGGGGGGAGAACCAGTACCGTCTCTACCGTACAGAAGATATCTGGAGGCTGAATGTGATCCGTGAACTTAGAGAACTGGGTTTCTCGATGGAACAGATAGGGATTTATCTTAAGGATCATACTGTAAGCACAACCAGGAAACTGCTGGAGGACGAACTGCGAATGATTCATGAGAAGCAGGAGAAGTTAAGGAGGCTTCAGAAGAATGTAAAAGAGCGTGTCGATATGCTGGCAGAATGCGTCGGCAAAGAGATGGGAAAGGTTAAGACGTGCCGTCTGCCGGACCGGCGCTGCCATTATATTGGGGAAGGATACCGGCAGGACGAGGAGATGGACGTGCTGATTAAACAGCTTCTGAATAAAAACCCAGAGACCTTGTATGTCATCGGAAGCAACCGGATTGGTTCGGTCATTCTTAAGGAGAATGCAAGGAACAACCAGTGCAGGGAATATTCCGGGGTCTTTATGATTGACGAGGAAGGAGAGGCCATGATTCCGGGAGGGGATTATCTGAGTTTAAGTTACCAGGGAGACTGCGGACAGAATTATAAGTTTCTGCCAGAGCTTCTAAATTATGCGAAGAAGAATGGATATCGGATGGCAAGTGACGTGTATGAGATTCTCTGGGTGGATATCCATGTGTCGGAACGGGTCAGGGAGCATATAACAGAGCTGCAGTTCCGGGTAGAGAAGGAGAAATGACGTTGATTTGCGGGGAATGCGAAAGAAAAAGAGAGGGATAGGGTAACATGTTGGAGAAGATGAACGTAAAGAAGAAAGAAAGTCTGGTACAGAACGGCTACATTGTGCTGGGATGTCTGACTTATGCGGTGGGTCTGAATATGCTGATTACGCCGCTTGATTTGTATAACGGAGGATTTATGGGGATTGCGCAGCTGATCCGTACATTTATGGTAGGCGTGCTTCAGTTTCGGCTTCCGCCTGGGATGGATATTGCCGGCGCAATTTACTACATTCTGAATATACCGCTGTTTATTATGGGGCTTCGCGTGATGGGGAAGGGATTTCTGATGAAGTCTCTGTTTGGTACAACCGTGATCAGCGTATTCCTGGTGATGGTGCCTGTCCCCCAAAGTCCTATTATAGAAGATTATCTGACGGCCTGTATCATCGGGGGCATCATAGCAGGCGCCGGGAGCGGGATGATCCTTCGGGGACGGGGATCGGCAGGCGGCCCGGACATTATAGGGATGTGCTGTGCGAAGAAATACCGGAACGTCAGCGTGGGACAGGTTAATATCCTGGTGAATCTGGCAGTATACGGAATCTGTCTTTTTATGTTTGACATTGAGATTGTAGTGTATTCTCTGATCTATGCCACCGTCTTTGCACTGACTGTCGATAAGGTGCATATTCAGAATATCAATACCAGTGTGATGATTTTTACCAAGAAACTGGGGATATCCAAGGCAATCATGGAACAGACCGGGCGGGGTGTGACCACCTGGGACGGAGAAGGGGCCTATACACAGATGAGATCGTACATCCTGTTTGTTATGGTTTCGAAATACGAAGTCAATCAGATTAAGCATATTGTACATAGTATTGACCCCAATGCGTTTATGATTCTGACCGAAGGCTCGGCGGTCGTAGGAAATTTCGAGAAGAGGCTATGATCCGCAGTATCTGTGATAATCCTCTTCAAAATGCTGAAACTGCGTCTCAAGGGAAGCAAGGGACGCAGGGGAAAGACCGTCTAATAACGCCGTCATATCTGCTTTCGTCTTTGCGGGATTACAGGGGACTTCTAATGCAAAGTCACTGTAGGCCCGCAGTTTGTTAAAATACATACCGGTATCGGGTTCTTCGTGTCCGCTGCGGCACATCTCGTACATCGTAACGCAGTCGGCGGCATCCACTTCTGTACATTCCCGGCAGATCCATTTTCCAAGATAGTAATAGGTATTTCCCACCTGGTAAAGAAAACCAGGGGACTTTAATAATTGTTCTGTTATCATCGACTTACCTCCTAATGTTATCTCCATTATACAAATCTTTAATGATGGAATCAAGGTAAAATCGTTTTCTGCCGTTTCCATTTCCAGGCCAGATGGAGAAGTCCGGCCCCGGTCAGGATTGCCAGGAGATAGGAAGTGACGGCCGCCCCGTTTCCGAAGATTTTGCAAATATCCCGGAATACAATCTGGCTCATCCGGCAGCGGGGGCTGATATAGAACATGTTAATCCGTCCGAAGGGATAGAAGATCAGATTGAAACCGGTGGCAAGCAGGCAGCAGGCAAGGAAGAAAGCCGCGCTTCCGGCGAATCCTTTCCCGGAGTAATCGGCCTTTCCCGTGAGTCCGGCGACGATTCCAAGGATAATCAGAAGGATATGCCATGCAAAGGAGTGGAAGGTGAGCAGAGGAAGACTATAGTACATACCAGTGGTATCAAAAAATGTGAAGATACCGCTAAGGAGACCGAAATCCATAAGAAATGTCAGTAACACGCCCTGGATCCGCGGGGATGGAACGACAGGGAGCAGAAGGCAGACGTACATAGGGATACTGCATAACTGAAAGGGGAAATACCACCAGTTATACGTTCCGTGATTTACGATATAGGTAAGGGTGAGTTGTTTCAAGATCTCACTCAGAAACATCAGAAATCCACAGTAAAAAAAGAATTTTTTCATATCAGCCCCCTATAGAATATGGATTAGTATTTCTGGAAGTCGTATTTATTATACACCAGTCTGGATAAATATGCTATAATTGGAAAGTATGCCTCAAGGCATACCAGTGTGCTGACACATTTACATTTCGTCAAATGACTTGCCTGAATTTCCATCTGCTGCGTTGGCTTCACTCAACGATGCCACCGCATCGCCTCGTTCAGACGCCTTGCAGACTGAAAATTTATTCTGCGTCATTTGACTGAAAGTAAATGTGTCACTACACTAGATTTTTATGAGGTGATGTACGATGAAAACAAAGAATGTGTTGATGTTGGTTTTGACTGCATTTATCTGGGGAACTGCCTTTGTTGCCCAGAGTGTGGGGATGGATTATCTGGAGCCGTTTACTTTTAATGGAGTCAGAAGTCTGATCGGGGGAGCGGCGCTGATTCCCTGTATTGCCATTCTGCAGATGACAGGTGGAAAAGAAGGCGGGAATGTTTCTGGAAACCGAAAAGATCTGGCGGCCGGGGGGATTGCCTGCGGACTCCTTCTGTTTGCAGCCACCAGTCTTCAGCAGATCGGGATTCAGTATACAACGGCTGGGAAGGCGGGATTTATTACGGCTTTTTATATTGTGATCGTTCCGGTATTTGGCATTTTTCTTCGGAAAAAGATCGGGTACAAGATATGGATTGCCGTTGTGATGGCGCTTCTTGGCCTGTATTTTCTCTGTATGACAGAACAGTTCTCTGTTGGAAAAGGGGACATTCTGATCTTTGCCTGTGCGCTGATATTTTCTGTACATATTCTTGTGATTGATCATTTCTCACCCCGGGTTGACGGGGTCAGGATGTCCTGCATCCAGTTCTTTGTATGCGGGATTGCGTCTCTGCCGTTCATGTTCCTTCTGGAGACGCCGAGGGTGGGAGACATGGTGAATGGCTGGATACCGCTTCTGTATGCAGGCGTGCTGTCCTGCGGCGTGGCGTATACCCTGCAGATTATCGGCCAGAGAAATGTGAACCCGGCCGTTGCTTCTCTGATTCTGAGCCTGGAGTCCTGCTTCTCGGTACTGGCCGGATGGGCGGTGCTGGGGGAGAGGCTTTCTGTACGGGAATCTATGGGGTGCGTGCTGATGTTCGGAGCCATCATTCTGGCGCAGCTTCCGGAGAAAAAACAGAGTGTCGGAGAAAAGTCATAATAATATTGTTTTTTGTATAAATAATGTAAGAAGAACCGTAAAAATTGTAATATAATGAAATTTATGAAGGATGAAAAGTCATGAAGGAGGAAGACAGGTATGATACGAAAATATGTATATGGAGAACCATTTGAGACAGAAGCTGTGGTTGAGAAGATGGAAGCAGGGCCGGGATCGGAGTTTGTCGGGATCGGACAGGTTTCTCTGACGGATGGATTTACATTTTTATATCAGATGGCAGAAGATGACATCGTCTATGGACTCGGCGAGGCCAACAGAGGACTGAACAAGAGAGGATACTGTTATATCAGTAACTGTACGGACGATCCGAATCATACGGAGGATAAGCGTTCTCTGTACGGCGCCCATAACTTTATCGTGATTTCCGGGGAGAAGAACGTTGGCCTGTTCTTCGATTATCCGGCTGAGATAACCTTTGATATCGGGTATACCAGGTCAGATCTTCTAATGGTAAGCTCAAAGGAAGCCAATCTCTATCTATATGTGATTGAGGGAGAGTCTGCCTATGACATTGTGAAGCAGTTCCGTAAAATGATCGGCAGAAGCTATATTCCGCCGAAGTTTGCTTTCGGGTTCGGGCAGAGCCGGTGGGGATACCGGACACAGGAAGATTTCTTCAAGGTTGCGGAAGGATACCGTAAGAATGACATTCCGATGGACATGATCTACATGGATATTGACTATATGCAGGATTATAAGGATTTTACTGTAAACGAAGAGAACTTTCCGGATTTCCCGGCATTTGTAGAGGAGATGCGAAAACAGGGAATCCGTCTGGTTCCGATCATTGATGCGGGCGTGAAGGTAGAAGAAGGCTATTCTGTTTATGAGGAAGGCGTGGAAAAGGGATATTTCTGTAAGCGGGAAGACGGCAGTGAATTCGTGGCGGCAGTCTGGCCTGGCGATACCCATTTCCCCGACGTATTAAACCAGGATGCCCGGAAATGGTTTGGCGGCAAGTACCGCTTTCTGATTGACCAGGGAATCGAGGGATTCTGGAATGACATGAATGAGCCGGCAATCTTCTATTCACGGGAGGGAATGGACGATCTGCTTTTAACTCTTCGTAAGTATGCCGGCGAGGATGTAGACAGGATTCCGCTTCAGGAACTGGAAAAGGTTACAGGCCTTGCCAATGCCCCGGAGGACTATAGACGGTTCTACCATTGGGTGGACGGGAAGCGGATTCGCCATGATAAGGTCCATAACCTCTATGGATATAACATGACCAGGGCGGCAGGGGAGGCTTTCGATGAGATTGCAGAGGATAAGCGGATTCTGCTGTTTTCCCGTTCCTCCTACATCGGAATGCATCGTTATGGAGGAATCTGGACGGGAGATAATAAGTCCTGGTGGTCCCATATTCTTTTAAATCTGAAAATGATGCCGTCTCTGAACATGTGCGGCTTCCTGTATACTGGTGCGGATCTTGGAGGATTTGGTGCGGATGCCACCAGAGATCTGGTGCTCCGCTGGATGGCCCTTGGTGTATTTACTCCTCTTATGCGTAATCATGCGGCTCTTGGAACCAGGGAACAGGAGGGATATCAGTTTGAGAACGTAGAAGATTTCCGGGGGATCGTTGAAACCAGATACCGTCTGGTACCCTATCTGTACAGTGAGTATATGAAGGCGGCCCTTACCGATGATCTGTATTTCAGGCCGTTGGCATTTGTGTATCCAGAGGATTCTTTTGCGGCAGGAGTAGAGGATCAGGTCATGCTGGGCGATGAGGCCATGATTGCGCCTGTCTATACCCAGAATGCGAAGGGACGATATGTCTATCTGCCGGAGCGTATGATGCTTGTGAAGTTCCGGAAAGATGGGGAATATTCTAAGGAGATTTTTGAAAAAGGGCATCATTTTGTGGAAGTAGCCCTTGACGAGGTGCCTTTGTTTATACGGGAAGGAAGATGTATTCCTCTGGTAAAAGCGGCGAAATGTGTGGAGGAACTGGATACAAAGAGCCCGGAGATGGTCGGATTTGAAGGCGCTGAGTATGTGCTTTATGAGGATGACGGAGTCACGAAGGAGTATGAAAAAGAAGGACGTTATCGGAAGTTAAGGAAATAGGATGAATCAAAATCTTCGGATAGATTTCAAAAATATCAGACAAATTAATGCAAAATCCTGCATTTGTTTTCATATTATTGATTGTTTTGGAGAAAGGGGATAGAATAACTGTAGACGGATTAAGGAAGGCTGCAAGGCCACAAATAGTTTACAGGAGGTTTCGTGTATGAGATTGGATGGAAAGGTAGTATTGATTACTGCGTCGACAAGAGGCATCGGACTTGCAACGGTGAAGGCGTGTGCAAAAGAGGGAGCAAAGGTTTACATGGCGGCGAGAAATCTGGAACTTGCGAAATCAGTTGCAGATGAGTTGAATGCAGAGGGCGGCAATGTAAAATATGTCTATAATGATGCCACGAAGGAAGAGACTTTCTCTACCATGATTGAAGAAGTGGTTGAAAAGGAAGGACGGATTGATGTTCTGGTAAATAACTTCGGTACTTCTAACCCGAGACAGGATCTGGATCTTGCGAATACAGACGTGGATGTATTTATTAATACCGTGAATGTGAATCTAAAGAGCGTGTTTATCGCATCCCAGGCGGCAGTTAGGCATATGGCTAAGACGGGCGGCGGAAGTATTATCAATATTTCATCCGTAGGCGGACAGGTGCCGGATATTTCTCAGATTGCTTATGGAACTACCAAGGCTGCGATTAATTATCTGACTAAGCTGACGGCGGTTCACGAGGCTCGCCACAATATCCGCTGTAATGCGGTACTGCCGGGAATGACGGCAACGGATGCCGTTCAGAATAACCTGACGGATCATTTTAGGGAACTGTTTTTGAAACATACGCCGATCCGCAGAATGGGACTGCCGGAAGAGATTGCGGCTGCGGTCGTCTATTTTGCCAGTGATGACGCGGCGTTTACCACCGGGCAGATTATGACGGTTGCAGGCGGGTTCGGTCTTGCAACTCCGGTGTTTGGAGATCTGGTGGAGAGTTCGGAACGCAGATAAAGAAATATTATGGAAATCCTTTCAAAAAAAATCGCAGAGTAAGATACTCTGCGATTTTTTCTTTAAACAGCATATCTATTATAGCTATCTGAAATAAATAAATCAATACTTAATTTGCTTTTGTATAAATTTGGTGAAATTCACGAAAGTAAATGAAAAATAAAGTCTGTAAATTTAAAATATATAATCAAAAAAACTGTTCTTTAAGTATAAATGTATTAATTATCAGATGAAAACTATAAAAAATTTTCGCAGAGTATCTTACTCCACGAAAGAAGGGATTTATATCTGGTATTTACTTTCCTGTGAAAAACAGAATGAGCAGAAAATTCTTAGTCAGTGTCAAAAATATTTATCTGGCAGAGGACTCAAAGATGCATTTATTCTGACTTATGATTGTCTGCGTCGGTATGAAGGAGCCTGGCATATGGAGAAAAAACGCTTATTTCCGAATAATGTAGTTCTGGAAAGCGATGACGGGCAGAGGCTGCTGGATGAATGTGAATCTTACAATGACATAATACAACAGAATTCCTTGCGATGTATGAGTGGGGAAGAAGAAGGGGTTTTGAAGCTTCTTTGTGGAAAAACTCATAATGTAGAGATGTCCAGAGGTATTATCTGCAGAGGAATTACAAAGGTGATGGAAGGTCCGCTTAAGGGAATGGAGGATCGGATACAGAAAATTGACCGGCATAAGCGGCTGGCATGGATTCATGTACAATCTGAATACTTTATCCTGGCAGGATTAGAAATCGTCGAGAAAGGCTGATTCCGGAGGAAGATTATATGAAGAAACTGGCAATTACAGGTATTACAGGGAAAAGTGGAAGATATTTTTTTCAATATCTGGTAGAGAACGAAACATTCATTCTGGAAAAATGGAAAGGAATAAAACTGAATATCCGTGATGAGAAAAAGGCTGATTTTTTAACAGAAATCCGTTCTGGAATACCGATTGAGTATATTTATGGAGATCTGCATAGACAGGATGTATCAGATGAATTATTAAAAGAATGTGATACGCTTTTTCACATCGCCGGAATTCAGGAAAGCATAAATCTGGTAAATTCCGGGATAAGAAACGGTGTGAAAAGAGTCATATTAGTTCACACTACAGGGATTTATTCTAAGTATAAGAAAGCGGGAGAAGATTATCGTAATATTGATGCCAGGGTTAGCGTATTAACAAAAAAACACCATATTGCACTTACAATACTAAGACCGACCATGATTTATGGAACTATGACGGATCACAATATATCCTTTTTTATTAAAATGGTAGATAAGTTTAGAATTGTACCGACTGTGAATGGGGCGCATTACGAATTGCAGCCGGTCCATTGTGCTGATTTAGGCAGGGCGTTTTACCAGGTACTGATGAGTCCGGAAAAGTGTAATAATCATAATTATATATTGTCTGGTGGAGAACCAATAGAATTACGGGAAATTTTTGAAACGATTGCTAAAAATCTGGGAGTGAAACGGAAGTATTTTAGCTGTCCATTTGGAATTGCTTACACAGGGGCCTGGGTGATCTGTTTACTTACTTTAAAACGTATAGATTATAGAGAAAAAGTACAAAGATTATGTGAACCAAGAATATTCAGTTACAAAAAAGCTGCAAGAGATTTTTCATATGCCCCTATGACATTTCAAGAAGGAGTAATTAAGGAAGTAAAAGAGTATCTTATGGAAAAGAAAAAACGGCAGGATCATGGTAGGAGGATGGGATGATGAATTACCTGTTTGTTGTGGCTCACCCGGATGATGAGTCAGATGCAGCGGGAGGAACAATCAATAAACTAATTAAAGAAGGAAACAATGTAGCGGTAGCCATTATGGTAAGCAAAGCTTCTGCAAGAAGGAATCTTTCCGCAACATTATCGGCAGATGAAAGAGAGGCCATGGAAATCCTTGGTGTAAAGAAGGTATATCATGCAGATTTCCCTAACATTAAAATGAATACAGTTCCTCATTTAGAGTTAGTGCAATTTATAGAATCCTGTATCGAAGACTATGGTGCGGAGGTACTCATTACCCATCATCCTACAGATACGAATAATGATCATGTCATGACAAGCTATGCAGCACAGACAGCATGTCGTCTTTTTCAGAGGAAGCCTGATATTCCAAAACTAAAAAAATTTATGTATATGGAAACCCCATCGTCAACAGAGTGGGCGCTGGATTCATCGTCAAAAAGATTTATGCCGAATTTTTATGTAGAAATCGGCCGGGAAGGATTAGCTGTAAAAATGAAAGCGCTTAAGGCATATAAGGGCGTCATGCGTTCTTACCCTCATCCTCGGTCTGAAGAAGCATATGAGGGCCTTGCTGCTTATCGTGGCTGCCAGGCGGGATGTAATTATGCAGAAGCATTTGAACTGGTTTTTGAAACGGATTAAGAAGAACAGAGGGCTGCCATGTATCGTAAAACTGGAAAAAGAGTTATTGACGTATTTTTATCCATATGTGGTCTGATTGTTTGTGCAATCCCTATGCTGATTATTGCCATATTAATAAAAATGGACAGCAAAGGGCCAGTCCTGTTTAAGCAGGAGCGTCTGGGAAAAGACCAGAAAATATTCACGATTTATAAGTTCCGCAGTATGTGTCAGGGTGCATATGAAATAGGTGGAATCGTAAAAAGATCTGATGATAAGAGAATTACCAGAGTCGGTGCATTCCTTCGCAGGACGAGTCTGGATGAGCTTCCGCAGATGTTTAACATTATACGGGGGGATATGGCAATTGTGGGGCCAAGGCCGATTCTTCCATGGGAGTTTTATGACTATCAGAATAATTCCAGGTACTGCAGAAGATATGATGTTCTGCCAGGTTTATTTTGCAGTATTGATATTGATTATCGTGCTTCTGCAGATAGAAACCTACAATTTGAAATGGATGCAGAATATGCCAGAAATATTACGTTTTTTAATGATTTAAAGTTATTTTCCGGTGTCATTAAGACGGTAATATCTGGAAAAAATGTCTATTGCGAAGAAATACAGAAAAAGTGAGAAAGGAATTTCAAATATGTATGATCTGAATACCATAAAGAGACTGACTAATGATTATGGATCTCCGCTCTATGTATTCCGTGTGGATGATTTTATTGAGAATTACAGAATTTTTGAAGAATCGTTTAAAAGCAGATATCCAAAGTATAAAATTGCATATTCCTACAAAACAAATTATACGCCTGAAATCTGCAGGATTATAAAAGACATGGGGGGTTATGCTGAAGTTGTCTCAGATATGGAACTTATGGCGGCAGTCAGGCTTGGGTATGAAAACGACAGAATTATCTATAATGGTCCGTATAAGGGAAGGAAGGGGATTGAGCATTTTATGAAGGGCGGAATCCTTCACGTTGATCATCTGCATGAACTGACAAAGCTATGTGATCTGGCAGAGAACAATCCTCATATGCAGTTTACGATCGGTTTTCGGCTGAATATTGATATCGGACAGAACTTTATCTCGAGATTTGGATTGGATGTGGAAAACGGAGATCTCCAGAAAGCATTCGATATGGTTTCTGAAGTGGGGAATCTGCACGTCATTGGCCTGCATTGCCATATCGGACAGTCCCGGACGATAGAAGCCTGGAAAAACAGGGTCAGGATTATGCTTGCGTATGCTGACAGATATTTTGAAAAACCGCCGCGATATATTGATTTGGGAAGCGGTATGTTTGCCCGTATGAATCCGGCACTGGCAGAACAGTTCGGGGAACATATTCCTTCTTTTGAAGATTATGCAGATGCGGTAGCGAAAGCTTTTCATGAACATTATAAAGCTTTTCCGATGGAAGATAAACCGCTCTTATTTACCGAACCAGGAACGACGCTTATTAATAGCTACGTTGATTTTATTGGAAAGGCAGAGTGTATCAAACGAATCAAAGGAAGAGAATTTGTTGTATTTAATTGCAGTAAAGACAATATTGGGGATATCTGCAGGATAAAAAATCTTCCTATTACGGTTGTGCCGGGAGGAGAGCCGGAATGTGAATGTAAAGAAGCCGATTTTGTGGGATACACGTGTCTGGAACATGATGTTATGTACAAAGGGTTTCAAGGAAGAATCGCGCCGGAGGACTATGTAGTATTCGAGAATGTGGGAGGATATTCGAACGTATCCAAGCCGCCGTTTATTTCTGAAAATTGCGCGATGGTAGCCTTAAAAAGAGATGGGGAAGCAAGAGTCATGAAATATAGAGAAAAATTCGATGATATTTTCAGGACATATGTATTTTAACATCCACTCTGTTGTTTTTTCATAATGTATGAAGCAGGAGAAAAATATATGCAGAACTTAAAAGATTTAACTGTAATGGTAACAGCATGCGGCGCCCAGTTTATGCCAGGGCTTGTAAGCTGTCTGAAGGGGAACGGGGAAAGAAAGATTAAGGTAATCGGCACTGACATTCGAGATGATGACACGGTGCTCCAGATGGTCGACGTATATTACAGAGTCCCGCATGTTACAGATGCTTCTTATGTGAACAGTTTACTTGAAATTTGCAAAAAAGAGAAAGTGGACGTACTTATTCCTTTTATGTCTTCAGAATTGCTTCTATTAATTGACCAGGAGTGTGAATTTAATCGGATTGGAGTTAAAATCTCGGTTTCTGACAGACGCAGCGTTGAAATCACGAATAATAAATTCCGTCTGTATACTTTTTTAAAAGAAAATGGATTTTCTGTACCAAGATTTGCACGGATTACCAGGGTTGATGAATTTGCCAATGCCTGTAAAGCTTGTGGTTATCCTCAAAATGCAGTCTGTATTAAGGCGACGGAGTTAAGTGGAAGCCGTGGGATCAGAATGATTTCACCTGATATTTCCAGATTTGACATTCTGTTTGGAGAGAAACCCAATTCATTTTACACCACCATGGATGAAATGCTTGCAACGCTCCATGAAAGAGACTATATGCCGGAAATGATGGCAATGGAATACCTTCCGGGTGACGAAGGCTCTGTAGATCTTCTGGCAGATCACGGAAAAATTCTGTATATGGCGTATAGAGAAAGTAATCTGAATTTACATAGCATTCCGCAGATTGCTACACTTAGAAAAAACGAGGAGGCATATGTCATTGCCGAAAAGGTGACAGAGGCTCTTGGTATGAATGGGAACGCAGACCTGGACTTTAAAAATGATGCACAGGGACACCCAGTTCTTATGGAGATTAACCCGAGAATCGCCGCTACGATGCAGATTTTCGCCGTAGGTGGGCTGAACCTGCCCTATTTAAGAATTAAACAATTATTGAAAGAAAAGCTTCCTAAAGTTGAAGTAAATTACGGGGTGAAGATGACAAGAAGATATCTTGAAATGTTTACATCGTTCGAGATCAATAAGAATGGAGAGGAAACATATTCATGATGAGAATTGCAATTGTTGCTACCGCAGGGGAATCGCTGATAAAATTTCGCGGACATTTAATAAAGGAATGGGTGAAAAGAAATTGTGAGGTGTGGTGCATATCCATAGAAGACCCATGTGTGATGAAACAGAGGATCTCAGAATTAGGAGCAGAATACTGCCAGGTTTCTGGTAACAGGACAGGCACGTCTATCGTAGATGGAATCGGAATGATACATAGATATAAAAAAGCATTCAAGAAAATAAAACCAGATTTATGCTTTTTGTATATGTCTAAACCAGTTGCGTTTGGAGGGATCGCCGCAATACAATGTAAGATTCCAAGAATTGTGGTATTTCAGACAGGGCTGGAAATCGCATTTTACAGCGCCGGATTAAAGAATCTTTTTATCCGGCAGGTGCTGAAGATTCTGTTTAAATACGTTCACGGTTCTTGTGAGACTGTTTTTTTTATGTGCCATGAAGATGAAAGGAAAATGCTGAAATGGGGACTGGTAAATCCAGAACAGGTTTGCTATGTAGACGGTTCGGGGGTTGACATGAATCATTTTGCCAGAACAGATCTTCCAGGGGAAGCGATTGTCTTAATGGTTGCCCGGCTTGTCTGGAGTAAAGGAATTCGGGAGTATCTGGAGGCAGCCAGACTGGTAAAGAAGAAACACCCGGAAGTTCGTTTCCTTCTTGTGGGAGGAATTGATGAAAATTCGGAGGCGCTGTCAAAAAGGGAAGTGAACGAGCTTAGGAAAGAAGGAGTGATAGAATATAAAGGATATCATGATGATGTCAGGCCATATCTGGAAGAATGCTCGATTTTTGTTCTGCCATCGTATCATGAAGGGAAAGGAACTGCGATTCTCGAAGCACAGTCGGTAGGACGGCCGGTTATAACGACAACGGCTCCTGGCTGCAGTGAAACGGTTATAGAAGGATATAACGGCCTTTTAGTACCTGTGA
Organism: uncultured Dorea sp.; assembly: GCA_910579925.1. Classification (GTDB taxonomy): domain Bacteria; phylum Bacillota; class Clostridia; order Lachnospirales; family Lachnospiraceae; genus Sporofaciens. The sequence continues at coordinate 79,657 of CAJTVY010000009.1, read as the reverse complement.
AAAACGCCAGAATGCTGGCGGACAGAATCGAATACCTTGTTGTTCACCCGGAAGAGAGACAGAGAATGGCAGATCATGCTTACCAGTTCTGTAAAAAGAAATTTGAATCCGGTATCATTTGTTCTTCGATTTGTGAAAGATTAAAAATAAAAGAGGAATCGAAATGAAAAATAAAAGGTTACTGAATATCATATTTCGGGAAATTCCCATTTATTATCTTTCGAGAATAGTTAGTTTATTACCAAACCATGGAATCGTCTGCAGGATTCGAGGAGGTCTTATATGCCGTTTTCTGGGTTCCCATAGCCCGGGGTTCCGTATGGCCCAGGGGGGGATTATTAATTATCCAGAAAAAATAAGAGTAGGAGAAAATGTTTATATTGCTCACCGGGCATATATAAATGCCACGGCAGGATTAAAAATAGGTAATCATGTAACGATTGGACCGAACTGTATCATTGCGACAGAAAATCACAGCCTGGCGGATGGAAAAGTTATGGACAGAGGAACAAAGGGTGAGATTACAATCGGTAATGGAACCTGGATTGGAGGAAATGTAACGATTACCGCAGGAGTTACGATTGGCAGCGGCTGTATGATCGGAGCAGGATCGGTAGTTACCCGGAATATCAAAGATAATTGTATGGCTGCGGGAGCGCCGGCGCGAGTAGTCAAAACAATGGCAGAAAGGCGGATTTATAATAATGAAAGCAGTATTTGTTCATGATCATGCATTCCCGATGTACAGATCTGAATATTATGAGTCATCAGGATTTGATGAAAAATTTATAAACAGATATCTTGATATTTTTGGAAATCTGAATATAATTGCGCGGCACGAAATCAAAAATGAGCAGTCGGTTGAAAAAAGTAAGAAAATAGTGAAGAATGGGGTACACTTCTGTACGTTTCAGACTACAAAAGAAGCGTTGACTGCCGGATATAAAAAAATCAAAGAAACAATCAGTGATTGTGATTTTGCAGTTATCCGGGTACCAAGCGTTTTAGGGATAGCAGCGGTTGACGTATGTAGAAAAATGAAGAAACCGTATCTGATCGAAGTCGTTGGGTGTGCGAAGGATGCATTGGCGGCACGCGGCGGGCTCTGGGTAATCGCAGGTTCTGTTTTTTCTTATTTTACAAAACGGGTTGTCCTTAATGCTCCGTATGTAGTCTATGTTACAGAAAAATATCTGGAAATGATATACCCTACGAGGGGAAAATGGACGTTTTGTTCTAATGTTACGCTTGAAAATTATGGAGAGTATGATATAGAAAAAAGACTGAAAAAAATCAGAGAGAAGAAAGAAAAAGATACGATGATAATCGGGACATGCGCTTCGATAGATATGCCATATAAAGGACAGGAAGACGTCATCAAGGCGTTAAAAAAACTGCGTGACAGATATCCGATCAGATACGAATTAGTGGGATCCGGCAAGAACACCAGATTAAAAAATATAGCGCAAAGCTGTAATGTCCTGGACAGGATTCGTTTTTTAGGTGAACTTCCCCATGAAGATATCTTTCAATGGCTGGATACCATTGATTTATATATACAGCCCAGCAGAGCTGAGGGGCTTTGCAGAGCAATCATTGAGGCTATGAGCAGAGGATGTCCGGTTATTGGTTCAGATGCAGGAGGTATAAGTGAGCAGATCGAAGATAAATTCATATATAAAAAAGGAAATATTAATCAGTTAGTAAAAATTATAGAATCCATGGATAAAGAAGAGTCTGAGAGACAGGCGTTATGCAATTATCAGCATGCAGAAAGATATTCATCTGCAGTATTGTATCAGAAGAGAAAAGAGTTTTTTCGCCAGTGTATAGAAGAGAGTGTGAAATAACTATGTGCTGTCAACAGTAAGCAAGCGGGAGAATCAGAATGTTAATTTCTAAGAGTATGGTTAAAAAATATGGAATACTATTTATTGCTTTTCTTATTGCATTCGTTTTCGTATTTTTAAGCAATAATGTATGGATTCATATAGCGGTATTTACGGGGATATGTATACTTCCTGCTTTTCTGGTTGGATTTGACCTGCTTCATCCGTATTTCTGGTTTTCAATCTTTTTTTACTTATATGGGGTGGGTTTCCCGATTCTGAGCGCTACAGATTATGTAACCAGGACTACATATGGAAAAGAATGTATGATTTATCAGTTATTAGCGCTGGAAACGGTTCTGATTGTGATATCTCCGGAATCAGCAAAAGGAGAGAAGGATTTTAACAGATATTTATATAAGTCTGAAATTGGATTATTTAACAAGATAATATATCTGATTTTAATGATTCTGATTTTTTTTGGAGGTATCTATACTCTGAGAAGTAAATTTACTGGAAAGAGTGATGTCTATGAAGTCGGCGGATGGATCATAAGGTTTATCTATAAAATGCCTATGGTTCTTGTATTGATGTTTACTATTTTTTTAATTTCATATTATGCAAAATACAAGAAAATTAACGTACAATTGATTTTGACGACGGCTGTAGCGTTGATTGTCATTACGATTTATTCAGGAGAAAGGGACTTTCTGTTTCGATTCCTTCTAATAGTAGTAATCTCTTTTTGGTTCTTAGAGAAAATAAATTTGAAGCATTTAATAATATTGTGTCCGATTTTACTGGCTACGCTGCCTTTGTCAACGATATATAAGTATTATTTCATCCGAGGGACCAGAACAATGTATAAGGATAATATTATACATTCTATTTTTGCGGCTGAATTTGAATCGGCTGCAACGAATTTGCAGGTTGTACTTAATCATAGTTCATCAACGAATGGAATGCTGGGATTTAAGCAGATTTTATATGATATAGCAGGCGGCTTTTTCTCTGATATACAGAGCACGGGATCCTTGTTTCATCAAATGTACTATTCGAACAGCAGATATGTCCAATATGGATTTTCTCTTGTGGGAGAAGGCTATTTTATAGCAGGCGCATTGGGCGTGGTTATTTTGTTTGTATTTGTGGGACTGATCATAAAGTTTTTCTTCTTGTACCATAGACAGAATATTTATACAGTTGCATCGTATTTTTATTTTATTACATTAGTGATCTATTCGATCCGCGGCGATTTCAGTGTTATCACTGCCGGACTGGTCAAGCAGATTGGCTTTGTCGTTATAATACTGTATGTTTTTGAAAAATTAAGCAAAAGGCATATGTAGGATGAGAGATTGATGTTAGAGAAAAAATATTGGATTGCTGTAGTATGTAAACTTTGCCTCATAACCACTTCGTTTTTGGTAACCATTTTCCTCAATCGGGGACTGGGAGTGGATGGAAAAGGAGATTATGCATATATTATTAATTTTGTAGAAATGTTATACATTATTTTCAGTGTCGGGTTAGGACAGTGTTATTCAACCTTTAAACGTTCGGTAGGAGGAGAAATAAAAAATATCTTTGTGGTACTTGCTTTCATACACGGAATAGCCGTTCTTGTTTTGGGACATACCCTTATACGAATCAAAAACTTACAATTTGGCGGGGTGATAGTTACGTTAACGGCTCTGGCAGTTGTAAAAGTGATTATTTCCATGATTGCAGTCACGGAAGAAAGTATTAGACGCAATATCATACAGTCTGTCATAAATCTGGTTTATGTGCTGTGTCTTGCAGGCTTGTTTCTTGCCGATCGGATTAATCTTACTATGGTATTAATTTGTTATGCTTGTAATGACATTTTTACGATTGCTTTTTTAATGAAAATTTATCATCTGAAACCGGCTTATAGAATGATTAGGTTTAAGTTAATCAAGCGGCTATATTCTGTTGGAATTATAACCATGATTGTCATGCTGCTAATCAGCATTAATTATTCAGTTGACACAATTATGCTGAAAAAAATGTCAGCTTCTTATTATGTAGGATTATATAGCGTAGGAGTGAATTTTTCGAATATGTTTTTGCTAATCCCGGATTCTTTTAAAGAAGTTTTATTTGGAGATTCAACAAGAAATAATTTTTCAAAAAGAATAGCGATTAATGCGATCAAAGTATCCCTGATGACAAGTGTAATCTGTCTTTTTTGTTTTGTCTTTTTGGGGAGGTTTGTAATTAAGATTTTTTACGGTGTTGAATATATCCCGGCTTATTATATAACGTTGATACTATTTATAGGAAGTTTATCTATGATTTTTTTTAAAATATTACAACCAATTTATATTTCGCATGGGAATCAGAAAAAGGCGGTATTTTTTCTGTCATGTTCAGCGATTGCCAATATTGCTTTGAATTTATTTTTAATACCCAGGCTGAATGCGATAGGGGCATCCATCGCCTCTGCAGTTTCATATACTATTTGCGGAATGCTTTTCTTTTTGGATTATGTAAAAAATAAAGATTGATATTGTGTAAAAAATTGTATCAATTTCAGCAGAAAAAGCAGTTCGTCCAAGAGAAGGAGGAAACGAAAACGTGGATCACAAGCAGGCAGAATTTACAGAAATATATCAAAACCTTTTAACCAAAAGCGCCGCAATCGCCGTGGTAGGACTCGGATACGTGGGCATGCCGATTGCGGTGGAATATGCGAAAAAGGGGATTTCAGTGATCGGTTTCGATCATGATGCGAAAAAGATCCGGCTATACCAGGAGGGATATGATCCCACAATGGAGGTTGGTGACGAGGAGATAAAAAAGACAAAGGTAAATTTTACAGCAGATGCCTTAGAACTTAAAAAAGCCTCATTTATTATTATTGCCGTGCCGACGCCTGTCAATACGGACCATACTCCCAATCTTACACCCGTTGAGAACGCCTCGGCCATTGTAGGAAGAAACCTGTCCCAGGGGACGATTGTAGTCTATGAATCAACGGTTTATCCTGGTGTTACGGAAGATGTCTGTATTCCTATCCTGGAACAGGAGTCTGGACTCAGATGCGGAGTGGATTTTAAAGTGGGATACAGTCCCGAACGGATTAATCCCGGAGATAAGATACATTCACTGACCAATATACATAAAATTGTTTCCGGGATGGATGAAGAAAGCTTAAATATCATAAAAAATGTCTATGATATAGTTATAGAAGTGGGAACATATGCCGTCAGTTCTATTAAAACTGCAGAAGCCGTAAAAGTCGTAGAGAACTCACAGCGTGATATTAATATTGCATTTATGAATGAACTTGCAATGGTATTTGACCGTATGGGGATAGATACGAATGAAGTCGTAGACGGTATGGATACAAAATGGAATGCGTTAGGATTCCGACCGGGCCTGGTAGGCGGACATTGTATCGGCGTGGATCCCTACTACTTTACTTACAAAGCTGAAAAATTAGGATATCATAGCCAGATTATTCTGAACGGAAGGATTGTCAACGATTCTATGGGAGGATATGTGGCGGATGCGGCGGTAAAGAAAATGATAGAAGCCGGACAGGCGCCCAGAAAGAGCCATGTGGTAATCCTGGGACTTACATTTAAAGAGAACTGTCCAGACATTCGTAACAGTAAAGTGGACGATATTATCAGACGGTTAAGATCATATGGCATAGAACCAACCGTAGTGGATCCGTGGGCCGCAAGGCAGGAAGCAGAACAGGAATATGGGATAAAGATTACGGAGTTAAAGGATGTTAAAAATGCCAGTTGTGTCATTGTTGCGGTTGCCCATGAGGAATTCAGACAATTGAGAATGGCAGATATGAAGCGGTTGTTTCGAAGGGATGTGAATGAAAATGAAAACGTATTGATTGATGTCAAAGGGCTGTATCGTATTTCTGATCTGGAAAAAAGCGGAGTGAAATACTGGAGGCTGTGACAGATAAAGAATGGATTTACTTTTACTTCAGAAATATTCTGGTTTCTAATGAAGCATGTCTTATCTCAATGAAATGATACCAGGGTCAGAGGGGCAAAGAATCCGCTGCAACCCCGGTATCATAAAATTCCCGATGCAATGATTGTCAGAAAACAAACATAAAAAAGAAACAACTTTCACACAATCTCCATATTTATCTGCTATAATAAAGATATACTATTTGCAGACGGAGGTTATATTATTTATGGAAAGAATCAAGATCTTAGTCGTCGATGATGAAAGCAGGATGCGCAAGCTGGTCCGGGACTTCCTGGAGCGCGAAGGATTCCGTGTGCTTGAAGCCGCTGACGGCCTGGAAGCCATGGATCTTTTCTACCAGGACAAGGATATCGCCCTTATCATCCTGGATGTGATGATGCCAAACATGGACGGATGGCAGGTGTGCCGTGAGGTGCGTCAGACATCCAAAGCGCCGATTATCATGCTCACTGCCAGGTCGGAGGAGCGGGATGAATTACAGGGATTTGAACTGGGCGTGGACGAGTATATTTCCAAGCCCTTCAGCCCGAAGATTCTCGTTGCCAGGGTCACGGCAATCTTAAGACGGGTGAATGCGCTGGATGCGGGTCAGGTGATTAAGGCCGGCGGTATCAGCATTGACAAGGCGGCTCACCAGGTGAAGATCGGTGAAAAGGAGGTTGAACTCAGCTACAAGGAATTCGAACTTCTGTCCTATTTCATTGAAAACCAGGGGATTGCACTGTCCAGAGAGAAGATTCTGAATAATGTATGGAATTATGATTATTTTGGTGATGCAAGAACCATTGATACCCATGTAAAGAAGTTAAGGAGTAAACTGGGCGAACAGGGTAATTCTATTAAGACCATATGGGGAATGGGATATAAGTTCGAGGTGGAATAGATGAAACATTCGATTAAACGGCAGATGATTGTAGTCTTTCTGGGACTTCTGGTAAGTTTTGTGGCGGCGCTTTTCTTAATCAACCTCTGGCTTCTGGAGCCTTATTATATCGGAAATAAGAAGACTCAGTTTATAGGGATGTATGAAGAACTGAATTATGCAGTGAAAGAAGGAGTGTTAAGAGCCGGGATGCTGACAGATTCGGAAATATCGGAGAGTCTGGTGTTTCAGGCGGAGAAGAATAACATTTCGTTTCTTATTGTGGATAATATGGGCGGTTATATTACCAATGTGCATGATAAGGAGCAGCTTAAGAACCAGCTTCTGGGCTATCTTCTGAACCAGGCGCAGAAAGACAGCAAGGTTCTGGAAAGTACGGACGAATATCAGATCTACCAGTCCTGGAACCCATGGAACCAGACCGATTACGTGGAGATGTGGGGGGAACTTAAGGACGGAAGCCAGTTTCTGCTCAGAAGTCCCTTGGAAGGAATCAAGGAGAGTGCAAAGATCTCCAATCGTTTTCTGCTTTCTATCGGAAGTATTCTGATTCTTATTTCCGTTGTCTCAGTCTGGTATTTTGCCAGGCGTCTTACGGCTCCTGTCCTGGAACTTGCCGCACTGTCAGAACAGATGGCGGATCTGGATTTTAATGCGAAATACACAAGCGGCGGTTGTGATGAGATCGGGGAACTAGGAGCGAACTTTAACCGTATGTCAGAAAAATTAGAGAGCACCATCTCGGAGCTTAAGAGTGCGAATAACCGGCTGAAGGAAGATATCGAGCAGAAAGAACAGTTGGAGAGGATGCGCAATGACTTCCTGGGAAATGTTTCTCATGAGCTTAAGACTCCGATTGCTCTGATCCAGGGGTATGCGGAAGGGCTCAAAGAAGGGGTCAGCGACGATGCCGAAAGCAGGGAGTTCTATTGTGACGTTATCATGGACGAGGCGGCGAAGATGAATCAGATGGTGAAGAATCTGCTGACACTGAATCAGCTGGAGTTCGGGGATCGGGACATAGTGTTCGAAAGATTCGATCTGACGGCGCTGGTGAGAGGAATCCTTCAGAGTATGGAGATTCTTGCGGAGCAGGAGAAAATCAACGTTATTTTCCGGCAGGAGGAGCCGGCGTATGTATGGGCGGATGAGTTCAAAGTGGAACAGGTAGTGCGCAATTATGTAAGCAACGCCTTTCATCATGCGGGCGGCGAGAAGATTGTAGAGATTAAGATCCACATTGAAGGCGGAAAGGCAAGGACGACGGTATTCAATACAGGAATGCCGATCTCCGGTGAAGACGTGGAGCATATCTGGGAGAAGTTCTATAAGGCGGACAAGGCTCACAGTCGTGAATATGGGGGCAACGGAATCGGCCTTTCCATTGTTAAGGCGATCATGGAATCGTTCCATGAGAAATATGGGGTAAATAATTACGACAATGGTGTTGAATTCTGGTTTGAACTTGATGTACAATAATATTTAAACCAGGAATAAAAACAGGAAGGATGAGGTGCGGGTTTGATAGCGATACTAGATTATGATGCCGGCAATATTAAGAGTGTGGAGAAGGCGATGCAGTTATTGGGGCAGGAGGTAACGATTACCAGGGACCGGGAGACGATTCTTGGCGCCAGGAAGGTGATACTTCCCGGCGTCGGGGCTTTTGGCGATGCTATGGGGAAGATTCGCCAGTATGGGCTTTACGACGTTATTCACGAGGTCGTAGACAGGGGAACGCCTTTTCTTGGAATCTGTCTGGGACTGCAGCTTTTGTTTGAGAGAAGTGACGAGTCGCCGGGAGTGGAAGGGCTTGGAATATTAAAAGGTGAGATTCGGAGGATTCCAGAGACTCCTGGACTTAAGATTCCCCATATGGGATGGAATTCTCTGGAATTTCGCAATGATGGGAGGCTGTTTTGGGATCTTCCACAGAAATCTTATGTGTACTTCGTCCACTCTTACTATCTGAAAGCGGCGGATGAGGGGATTGTGACGGCGGTGACAGAGTATGGGACGCAGATTCATGCGTCTGTAGAGCAGGGGAATGTATTCGCCTGCCAGTTCCATCCAGAGAAGAGCAGTGACGTGGGAATCCAGATTCTCAGGAACTTTTTATCTATATAACGGCAGAAAAATGGAGGACGGTACATGCATACAAAGAGAATTATTCCATGTCTTGATGTTAATAAGGGCAGAGTGGTCAAAGGGGTGAATTTTGTAGACCTCAAAGATGCAGGAGATCCTGTGGAGATTGGACGTGCCTATGATAAGGCCGGGGCGGATGAACTGGTATTCTTAGATATCACTGCGTCTTCTGATGCGAGGGGAACCGTTGTGGATATGGTACGCAAGGTTGCAGAGACGGTATTTATCCCGTTTACGGTAGGCGGCGGTATCCGGACCGTCGATGATTTCAAGGCTTTGTTAAGAGAAGGAGCCGATAAGATCTCTATTAATTCCTCGGCAATCAACAGGCCGGAACTGATCTGCGAGGCGGCAGAGAAGTTTGGCAGTCAGTGTGTGGTGGTGGCGATTGATGCGAAGCGGCGTGCAGACGGCAAAGGTTGGAATATCTACAAGAACGGCGGACGTATTGACGTGGGCATTGATGCATTAGAATGGGCGGCAAGAGTGGAGCGGTTAGGAGCAGGAGAGATTCTTCTTACCAGTATGGACTGTGACGGTACGAAGGCGGGATACGATCTTGAACTGACCCGGGCGGTGGCTGAGGCAGTGTCCATACCTGTGATCGCTTCGGGCGGCGCAGGGAATCTGGAACATTTTCATGAGGCGCTGACAGAAGGCGGGGCAGATGCGGCGCTGGCGGCCTCCCTCTTTCATTACAAAGAGCTGGAGATCCGGGAAGTGAAAGAATATCTGCGCAGGAAAGGCGTACCGGTGCGTCTTTAAGCAGGCCGGAAAGATAAGAATGAGGTAGAAAGTATGGCGGCAATCAACAACGACTGGCTGGAAGCGCTGAAAGAGGAGTTTCGTAAGCCATATTATAAACAGCTATTTGCAACGGTAAATAAGGAGTATCAGACAAGGCTCGTTTTTCCTCCTGCGGATGATATTTTTAACGCATTTCATCTGACTCCGTTACATAAGGTCAAGGTGGTGATACTGGGCCAGGATCCCTATCACAACCGGGGGCAGGCGCATGGTCTGTGTTTTTCGGTGAAGAAGGGGGTAGAGGTTCCGCCTTCCCTTGTAAATATTTACCAGGAACTCCATGATGACCTGGGATGTGACATACCGGATCACGGATGTCTTACCAAATGGGCCGAGCAGGGAGTCTTAATGCTGAATACGGTGCTGACGGTGCGGGCGCATCAGGCCAATTCCCATCAGGGGATCGGCTGGGAGGAGTTTACCGATGCGGCGATTATGGCGTGCAACAGGCAGGATCGTCCCATTGTGTTCATTCTATGGGGATCGCCGGCGCAACGGAAGGCGAAGATGCTGACGAATCCGAATCATCTGATTCTGAAGGCTCCGCATCCCAGCCCTTTGTCTGCGTTTAGGGGGTTCTTTGGGAGCAGGCCGTTTAGCGCAGCCAATCAGTTTCTGAAAGCCCGCGGCGTGGACCCGGTGGACTGGCAGATTGAATAAATATTCTGGAAATAAGAATATATGAGATGAGGAGGGAAATCATGGGGAAAGAGTATGATCTTATCATCATCGGCGCCGGCCCCGGCGGGTATGTGGCGGCGAAGAAAGCGGCAGGACTGGGGATGTCGGTTGTCATAATTGATAAGGGAGACGTAGGCGGCACCTGTATTAACCGAGGTTGTATTCCCACAAAGGCGTTGATCCATACGGCGACACTGTATCGTGACATGACAGATTGCGGGAAATTCGGATTATTTGCCGAGAAGGTGGGATTTGACCTGCAGAAGATTTATGAATACAAGGATCTTTCTGCTGCAAGAATGCGAAAGGATCTGGAACGAGAGTTTGCAGAACTTGGCGTCACTTCTGTCCGGGGGACGGCGACGATCCAGAGTGACCGGAGAGTGCGGGTGGCGCTGCCGGACGGCGCAGAGGAATATTTTGCAGGGAAATATATTCTGATTGCAACAGGGGCAAAGGCCCGGATGGTAGATATTCCAGGGATGGAACTGCCGGGAGTAATGACCAGCGAGGAGCTGCTTACGTCAGATGAGAGAAAAATTCACCGTCTTCTGATCCTTGGCGGCGGCGTGATCGGAATCGAACTGGCAACGGTATTCAATGCTCTTGGCGGGGAAGTGACTATTGTGGAAGTGTCTGATCGTCTGCTTCCGAATATGGACCGGGAATTTTCGGATATGCTGGAAGTGATTCTTACCAACCGGGGAATCGTGATACAGAAAGAAAGTATTCTGGAAGAGGTCAGAAAGCGGGAGAATGGTCTGAAATGCCGTTATGTATGCCATGGGAAGAACCAGGAAGCGGAAGTGGACGTAGTGCTGGTATCCGTGGGAAGAACGGCGAACACGGAAGGGCTGTTCGATCGGGATGTGCCGATTCGGATGGAGAATGGACGGATCGTGGTAGATGATTTCTTTGAGACGAATCTGCCTGGGATTTATGCAGTGGGTGATGTGACAGGAGGTGTTCAGCTTGCCCATGTGGCTTCTGCACAGGCGACTTATGTGGTAGAACGGATGAATAACGTTCTGCCGTCTGTAATTGTAGAGATGGTGCCAAGCTGCCTGTTTGTGCCGATCTCTATCGTGCCAAGCTGCCTGTATACAGATCCTGAGATCGCTACAGTAGGTCTTACGGAAGAAGAAGCAAGGCTAAAAGGCGTGCCGATCCGCAGCGGCAGATATGTGATGGATGTGAACGGACAGTCCATCATATCGAAGGAGGAGCAGGGTGTGATTAAGATTCTGTTTGCGGCGGACAGTGACGTGATCCTGGGCGCACAGCTTATGTGCCCCCGTGCAACGGATATGATCGGGGAACTGGCTACTGCCATTGCCAACGGTCTCACCTCGGCACAACTGATGTATGCGATGAGGGCACATCCTACTTATAACGAGGCGATTTCCTGTGCGGTAGAGAACAGCAGACGGTAAACAGGAGGTTGAAATGGAAGAGAACAGGATAGACAGACAATTTGATTTTTTTCGGGAGATAGACAAGGAGAAATTTATTGGAAGGCAGACCTATCTGTCGGATGGCGTCAGGAAGGAAAATGATGCGGAGCATGCCTGGCATATGGCGATTATGACCATCCTTCTGAGCGAATATTCCAATGAGAAGATTGACGTATTAAAGACGGTGACCATGCTTCTGATTCATGATCTGGTGGAGATTGATGCCGGGGATACCTACGCTTACGACGAGGAAGGCAAGAAAACCAAGCGGGCGCGGGAAGTGGCGGCGGCAGACCGGATCTTCGGGCTGCTGCCGGAAGACCAGGGAGAGAAGCTTCGGGCGCTCTGGGAAGAGTTCGAGGATGGAGAGACGGCAGAGGCGAAGTTTGCCCATGGGATGGATCATATTCAGCCCTTAATGCTGAATGCGGCAACGGACGGAAAGAGCTGGATGGAGCATGGCATAAGCCTTAGCCAGGTTCTGGGACGTAACCAGAATACGGCCGAAGGATCCGAGAGATTGTGGGAATATGCATATCAGAAGTTTATTGAGCCTAATGTAGAGAAGGGAAGGCTTAAGAAAGACAGATAAGATTTACCATGCCTTTGATAAAGAGAAGGCATGGTACTATTTTTATACACCCGGGGGTACGACGATACAGTTGGAATGCTTTCCCACAAAAAAACGATAGCGTAATCAACATAAAAGTGGAGTTTGGCCAGGGTGAGGGCAAAGTAATGCTTGATAATGTTTCTAAGAGAGCTGAAGCGTACAGGCTGAAAGAGTGGGTTGCATATAAGATGATTAAGGAATATATAGAAACGAAGTATGGATTCAAAGTGCATACCGCATATATAGCAGAGGTAAAGATAGAGTTAAGATTGCCGATGTATGATGCTCCTAATGCGGTAGAGGGACTGAAACAGCAGTGGAAACATAAGTGGAAGCGATAAAGAATGCGTTGACTTATTATTACGGAACTGTTTTCCCAACAACCAGGTGAAACTTATTTATAGAAGTAAAACTAAGGAGAAAAGAAAGATGGCTAGTAGAAATTCTGAGTTTTCATCATATGTCTATGTTAGAAATGATTTGGAAAAATTAAATTGGAATATAAAGAATCCAGAGAGAGATCCTCAGGGACAATTATATACTCAACAAGAATGTTTAGATAATATTTTAATAGGTCCATATTTAGGTAGACAAAGACCAGAATATGTTGTTAAAGTAAAAGAGGATGTTTTTTGGGTAATAGAAGCCAAGGCCATGCATGTACAATTAGAACAAGCATTCAGTGAGGCTGTAGAATATGCTCAATGTATAAATAAGAATCCAATAGGTAGAGCCTTTATTGTGAGTGGTGTTGCGGGGAATGAAGTTGATAAATATCTAATAAAGACAGCAGTTATATTTGGTAATGGAGAAATCAAATCTGTAACGTACAATGATAAAGAAATAACAAGTCTTTTATCTGTTGAACAGGCAAAGTATTTAGTAGAAAATTGTACAAATCAATTAAATGAACTTATTGAAGAAGAAAATGTTTTATTGGATATTGCTGAGGAAATTAATGAAGAGTTACATAAAGCCTCCATAAATAAAGACCAGAGATCGTCAGTTATGGCATCTGTGTTACTTTCTATGATTTCTGATACATTGCCTAATTTTGATGCTTCACCAGAAGTTTTTATTAGGGATATAAATAATAGAGCAGAAGATGTGTTAATAGAGCATTCAAAAAGAGAATATGCTGAACAAATAGAGTTAAAGCTTCCTCAAGAAAACTCAGCCAAAGCCAAATACAAAGCGGCAATAGTAAAAGTATTCTTTTTATTAAGAAAAATAAATGTTAAGGCGGCAATGAATAGTAGTAATGATGTGTTAGGAAAATTTTATGAAGTGTTTTTAAAATATGGTAATGGGGCAAAAGATATAGGAATTGTTTTAACTCCTAGACATATTACAAATTTTGCGTGCGAAATTTTGGATATTAATGCTTCAGATATCATTTTTGACCCTGCTTGTGGAACGGGTGGATTTTTAGTTGCTGCATATGATAAAGTAAAGTTAGAGTACCCAGAACGTATACAATATTTTAAAAAACATAAAATTTTTGGAATTGAACAGCAAGCTAGTGTCGCAGTTCTAGCTATTGTAAATATGATTTTTAGAGGTGATGGAAAAAATAATATTATTAATGAGAATTGTTTTGCTGTAAACCTTCAGAGACATGAAAGGAATGGAGATTTGAGTGCAAAATATATACATGAGAAAAATTCGAGACCACCAATAACAAAAACATTAATGAATCCTCCGTTTGCTCTAAAAAAGGGAGATGAACAAGAACATGTTTTTATTGATTATGCATTGAACCAGATGCAAAATAATGGATTGTTATTTGCTGTATTGCCTGTCTCAGTCATGTATTCGGGAACAGATTTTAATTGGAGAAAGAGTTTATTAAAAAATAATATGTTAGTTTCAGTTATTTCTTTTCCACAAGAGTTATTCTATCCTCAAGCATCAGTAGAATCTATAGGAGTAATTATAAAAAAAGGAATCCCGCATCCTATCGAAAAGAAAATTTTATGGCTGAAAATAACTAATGATGGATTTAAGAAACATAAAAAGAGACGAGTTCATAATAATGTAAAGAGTGAATTGGATATATATTCTTCAAGAATAAAAGAATTTATAATAAATGATGTTATTCCACAACAGGAAGTAGGGATATGTCAAAATATTGCTATTAAGAAGGATGATATTAAACTTGAATTGATACCTCAAAATTATCTGGGAACAGAAAAAGTAGATTTTTGTTTGGTTAATGAACAAATGAAAAAAGAATATTTTGAAATATTATTGCAACAAATGAGAAAGGATTTATAAAGTATGAAAATATCTCAATTGTTTAATATAAGTGTTGCAAAGTCTTCTGGCGTTGAAGATTATGATTTTGGAGAAGTACCTTTTATAACAAGTACAACATTAAATAACGGTGTTGCACGTTATGTAGATCCATTTAATGAAGATAAAGTTTTTGAGGGGCCTGCCATTTGCATATCAGGTCTTGGTTATGCAACTGTGCAAAATGGTAAATTCTTACCTAAAGGTAACGGTGGAGATTCGGTTACTATTTTGATTCCAAGGAACAAGATGTCTTATGAAGAAATGTTGTATTATGCATCGCTATTTAATCTTATACATACTTGGCGTTTCTCTTTTGGAAGAAAAGCAAGCAAATATAGATTAAAAAACTTAGAGTTACTTCCAGCGTTCGAAGAATTTAATAAAGAAATTAAATTTGAATTAGAAGCCGTGGGAAGAGAAATGTCAAATAGATTTTCTAATCTTATAAAGAAAGAAAAATGAGATTATTTATCGGCATGTTTTATCACAGTACAGGCAGCTATCAAAAGTAGGCAGGAGTTTTCTGTATTTGATTTGTTATTGCGATTTAAGTTTCTTAAAAAAGATAAAGGAAAAAATTAGATTTTTAATATGTCTGTTATAGATAAAGATAATAAACGAAATAAGACAGGGATTTGCATTTGTTGGCCGACAGGTTTATTTGGAGGTTGGAGGACAGGAGTTTTATTTAGATCTTTTGTTTTATCACTTGAAATTACGTTGCTATGTCGTGATAGAATTGAAAGCTTTTGATTTTGAGCCGGGATTTATCAGTCAGTTGAATATGTATCAGAATATAGTAAATGATATTATGTGCCATTCTGATGATAAACCAACAAATGGACTTTTGTTTGTTAAGGGTAAGAATAAAACGGTAGTGGAATATTCATTACTGGTTATCAGAACCCGATTGGTGTTGCAAATTGGAAGAATCAGCTCACACAGTCTTTGCCAGAGAAGTTCCAGAGCAGTTTGCCTTTTATTGAAGAAATAGAAAAAAATTAGAATAATAACAAAATTAACAGCAAAAGTGCAACGACCGTTGCACAAATGGGATAACAGCTATGATGGGTGGTTAGTGGCTTAAATCAATTCGGTTTAAGTTTTCGATTATTTAAAATGATTTAAGTATAGGTTTGGACAACGTTAAATATGTTGATACACAGACCCCCAGGTATAAATGAAGGATTACATAAGGGGAGGATAGAATGCTTGAGATTGCAATCTGTGACGATGAAAAATATTACAGGAACCGGATTCATACCTTGGCTGCAGAATATCTGGATTCCCGTGGTCTCAACGCTTCCATAGATTTGTTTTCTTCGGGAAAGGAATTTCTCTCAGAGAGAGACAATCTGGTGAAATACGACATTGTGTTCCTGGATATCAACATGGAAGAAGTGGACGGAATAGAGACGGCGCAGAAAATGTGCGAATATCAGTCAGATACCTGTATCGTACTTGTGACCGCATTCCTGAATTATGCGCTGGAAGGATATAAGGTGGGGGCTGTCCGTTACATCATGAAAGACGCTCTGGATCTGCAGATGACGGAGTGTATGAATGCAGTCCTTAAGAAGAGGCAGATCCGAAAGGTTTCATTTTCCTTCCTGGAAGGTGAGAAAACCTTATATACAGACAATATCCTCTATGTGGAGAGTAGGAGGCATAAGTGTGTCTTCTACTACCTGGAGAAGGAGACGGTGACATACCAGATGTACGGGAAGTTAGACCAGGTTGAAGAAGAATTATCAGAATGCAGATTTCTCAGGATTCATAAAAGCTTCCTTGTTAATCTGAAACATGTCAGGAGAATCAGTAATTACCTTGCAGTGCTTGACTGTGGGGAAGAACTGCCCGTTCCGAGACTTCGGTTTCAGAAGGTCCGGGAGGCTTTTACAGCGTATAAGGGGGAGATGTAGAATAGTAGGAGTATCGGGAAGGAACAGTGTTGTATGGAAAGGTTTTTAATAAATCTGGTGCTTAGTGCGATAGCAGGAATCAGCAGCGATATTTTTTTCAGAACCCTGCTGCCCCGAAAGCAAAGGAAGAAAGGTCTGCTCTTTCCGGCAGCTGCGTCCAAGTACCTGTCTCTCTCCGGGTTTATCATCATGTTTCTGGTAATGGCGTTTTCTGAAGCGCCCGGTTATCTTCTTCAGCCGCTGAGAGTGATCGTGCTACTTGGCATTGTGATTCAGATCTTCTTTTCTGTGGGAGTTAGAAAGACTATTGTCCTTTCGGTGGTCTGGTGCGCCTTGTTCTGGGTACTGAATCTGCTGGCAGTGTCCCTTGTGTACGCCTTGCCTGGGGAGTACGGGAGGATGCAGGGCCTGTCAGACTGGCTTTGCGCCGGCTTTCTTTTATGCCTGTCACTGGTGTTTCAATATCAGTACCGGAAGAAGTCAGGAGGATTGGTCAAGGGATGGGGGCGGTTTGCATGGGTTCCTGTACTTAGTCTTTTTGGCACGGTTCTGATGACAATCTCGGTGTGGTACGGAGATTCCAGGGACAGGAGTGATATACTGTGGAATTCCATCGGGTATACGGTGATCAACGTTCTGGCGTTCTGTTTTATCGGAAAGACGCTTGCGAAGGAGGCAGAGGTACAGAAAGTTCATTTTATGCAGGAAAAATTGCAGAATCAGATGGAACTCTATCAGAATATGCAGGAAAGTGACCTGAAGCGCCGGCGGTATCTGCATGATTATAAGAATCAGTTAGGATGTATCCAGGGTATGCTGAAAGCGGGCCGGACGGAGGAAGCCATGGCTTATATAGAAGAACTGAACGGAAGTATCCGCAGAGGAGAAGACTGTATCAATACCAATCATCTGGTGGTGAATACAGTGCTGAACCAGAAATACCTGTATGCCAGGGAGAGAGGGATTACAATGGTGATGACGGTCAGCGACCTGTCGGCTCTTGCGATGGAAAAGGAAGATATCGTTACCTTACTTGTGAATCTGCTGGACAATGGGATTGAAGCCTGCGAGAAGCTGGAAGAGAACAGGGTGATCAGGTTCAAGATGACGCTGGAGGAAGGAGATTTAACCATCTCGGTACGCAATCCGGTGGCAGAACCGGTTACGATAAAAGGAAAGACAATCGTTACGGCAAAGGAAGACAAGGACCGGCATGGAATCGGATTGCTGAATATCCATTCCGTGGTTGAGAAGAATCATGGAACGAGCGTTATGGAATGCCGGGACGGATGGTTTTACTTTTCAGCCGTAATACCGGAAATTTAATTAATCTAAGAAAGAGAGGTCAGTTTATGAGATTCAGAGAATTGGGAAAGACAGGGTTAATGGTCAGTGAGATCGGTCTGGGTGCGGAATGGCTGGAACGTCATAATACGGAGGAAGTAAAGGAAGTGATTGATGCCTGTGAGAAAGAAGGAATCAACATTCTGGACTGCTGGATGTCTGAGCCGAATGTGCGCTCTAATATCGGCCTGGCGCTTAAGGGGCGTCGTAAGAAATGGATCATACAGGGACACATTGGCTCCATATGGGAAGAAGGCCAGTATGTCCGTTCCAGAGATCTTAAGAAGGTGAAACCGGCGTTTGCGGATCTGCTGGCACGGCTTCACACTGACTACATAGACCTGGGGATGATTCATTTCATTGATACTGCCGAAGAATTTGACCGGGTGATAAACGGAGAGTTTATGGAATATGTAAGGGATCTGAAGAAAGAAGGAACCATCCGGCATATCGGAATGAGTTCCCATAACCCGGAGATTGCGAAAATGGCGGCGTGCCAGGGAGAAATTGAGATGATTTTATTCAGTATTAATCCGGCTTTCGATCTTCTGCCGCCAGTGACAGACCTGGAAGAGTATTTTGCGGAACAATATGATGAAAATCTCGGCGGAATTGCCCCGGAACGGGAGGAACTATATAAACTCTGTGAGCAGAACCAGGTGGGGATCACGGTCATGAAAGGGTATGCGGGCGGACGCCTGTTTCATGAGCAGACTTCGCCCTTCGGGGTTGCGCTGACGCCGGTGCAGTGCCTTCACTATGCGCTGACCCGTCCTGGCGTGGCTGCCGTGATGGTGGGATTTGACAATCCGGGTCACGTAACAGAAGCCGTCGCATATGAGACGGCGACAGATCAGGAGAAAGATTATGCAAGCGTCCTGGCGTCGGCTCCAAGTCATGCCTTTTCAACGGGTCAGTGTACTTATTGCGGACACTGTGCGCCATGCCCCTCAAGGATCGATATTGCCATGGTTAATAAGCTGTATGACCTTGCCGTCATGCAGGAGGAAGTGCCCGGAACGGTCCGCGCTCATTATGGACAGCTTGAGGCAAATGCGGCGGACTGTATCGGCTGTAAAGGCTGTGAAATCCGCTGTCCCTTCCATGTACCGATTGCAGACAGAATGCAGAAAACAAAAGAATTATTTTCATAGGCGTCTTTTTGTGCCGTCTGACCGCCGATTCGTGTCCTGTGGGTTTACATGTCTGCCAAGAGGGAATAAGATGGAACTTAAGCATAGCAGACACAGGAAATGGAGGTTCAGACGTATGAGGAGATCAGATGACAGGAAAGAAACGTACAGGGGAAAGATTATATCCGTTGTTCTTGCGGTTACGATTCTTCTGACCGCCTGCGCGGGGCGGACGAAAGAATCAAAAGCAGAAGCGGATACGCCAAGGGAAGCGGCGGAGAAGGTGATGCGGTCCATCAAAGAACTGGATTTCAGGACGTTCAACGCATATACGGACAATTATGAAGGAACCAGCCGGAATTTTATGGGGATTCCGGTAGAGAAAGAGTATAAAGTTTTTCATGAACTTCTTAAGCCCCATATTTTTGAAAGCAGACATTATAAAGAGAACTACAGGTTTGCCAGGAAGGTCGTGGAAGAACTTAACTGGGAAATCGGCAGCGTTCAGGAAGAAGACGGCGGCAGAAAAGCACGGATCAAGATGACGCTTACCAATCGGGATATGGCAGAGGCGGTGGATCGTTACACGATGCAGCTGGTGGAGGATGTTGTCAATGACGCAGAAATGGGTGCGGCTTCGATCATCAGAAACATATTCTTCTCGGTGAATCAGTGTGAGGAGGATCTGATCCGTTTTATTGACGAGACGGAAAATACCAGGACGGATAAAATCTCTGTCATGGCATTCAAAGAAGACGGAGTGTGGAAAATTAAGCTTACGGATGAATTTATAAATGGATTTATGGGAAATTTTAATGATGATGTAATAGATTCTGACGCGGAGCAGGATGAGGCAGCCGGGATATGGAATATCCATATCCCGGCTGCCTCATTCTTTTATATGACAGGACTCTGTAAGTGTATACAGTATATAAATATATAGATATGGCAAATAAGTACATGTATAAATTATAATTATCAATTTAACTTTTCTGAAATTCTGTGTTAAAGTATCTGTTAAACAGATAGATACCAGAATCTGGCAGATAATTTTATGGAATTTAGGAGAAAGTTATGTCATCAGAAAAACAACAAAATGATAAAAAGCAAGTGGACAAAAGCCAGCTTGCCAATCTGACGAGACAGCAGCTACGTGAGCTGGAAGCAAAAGAAAAGACTTCATGGCAGAAAGCACTGGACTGGATCATTATGGTTCTTCCATTTATCTGCGGGATTGCGGCGGTCCTTGAATACTGGATGATTCCCAATGGAAGTCCGAATGACCATCCCTATACATATGTGGGCTTTCTTGCCGTACTGATCGGCGCATATCTGATTTATTTTTTCTTCTGTATAGTGAAAAAGCTGCGGGGAGACAAGACGGCGTTAGAGACGCTCCGTTACCGGGCGCCGCTTTTTTCGGCGCTGTTTCTGCTGCTTGCAGGCTACGACTATCTGACACTGAAAACAGGTATCCTGACACAGCCCTTCGTTCCCTGTATGAATTATATTATCAATATTGCATGGATCGACCGTGCGTATCTGCTGGAATGTACGTTACATACGCTTCGCCTGCTGTTCCTGGGATATTTCATAGGAATTGCGCTGGGACTGGTGACGGGGATCACCTGCGGTTATTCCGAGAGAGTGCGTTACTGGGTGAATCCGGTTATCAAGTTCCTGGGGCCCATACCGACCTCTACGTGGATTCCGATTGTCATGGTGGTGGCGACTTCCCTGTTTAAAGGAGCCGTGTTTATCATTGCATTAGGAGCCTGGTTTGCGGTAACGGTTGCATCTATGACGGGAATTTCCAATGTGGATAAAGACTTTTTTGATGCGGCAAGGACGCTGGGGGCAAGTTCCAGACAGCTTGTATTCCGGGTTGCCATTCCTCATGCGATGCCCTCGATCCTTCAGGGATGTACACAGGCCATGAGTTCTGCGTGCGTGGCAATCATGATCGCAGAGATGATGGGTGTAAAAGCAGGACTTGGCTGGTATATGAACTGGGCGAAATCATGGGCGGCTTACGATAAGATGTTTGCGGCGTTATTTGTAATCTGTTTTATCTTCACGGTGGTTACAAAGGCGCTGGATCTGATCAAGAAGCGGGTATTAAGATGGCAGAATGGAGTTGTGAAATAGATGGCGGAGAAAAAGGTTACGTTAGAGATCAGAAATGTATCGAAGAGTTTTGCGAAGGTGGAGAATGACGAAGTCACCCATGCGTTAAATGCGATTGACTTAACCATGACAAGCAAAGAATTTGTCAGTCTGGTGGGGCCTTCCGGCTGCGGAAAGTCTACGATTCTTCGTCTGGTTGCAGGGCTTATTACGCCTACAACCGGACGGCTTACCGTGGACGGTAAGGAGATTACAGAACCGTCCCCGGAGCGCGGTATGATGTTTCAGAAGTCAACCTTGTTTCCATGGCTGACGGTGGAGAAAAATATTGCTTTCAGTCTGAAGATGCAGGGAAAACTGAAGGGAAATGAAGACAAAGTGGAACGTCTTCTGAAGGTAATCGGACTGGAAGCGTTTCGTAACGATTATCCGGGGCAGTTGTCCGGCGGTATGGCCCAGCGAGTCGCCTTAATGCGTTCTCTGATCAATGAGCCGGACATCCTTCTGTTAGACGAGCCGTTAGGGGCGCTTGATGCATTTACACGGATGAACATGCAGGATGAGATCTTAAAGATCTGGCAGGCAAAGGGGCAGCTTGCGCTGATGGTTACCCATGATGTGGACGAGGCGGTCTATATGGGAACCCGGGTCATCGTCATGGATGCCAATCCTGGGCGTGTGGTGGCGGATATTAAGATTGATGAGGAATATCCAAGGGATCGCTCTTCTGCGGCCTTCGTGGAATACCGGAATGAGATTCTGAACAGGCTGCATTTCGGCGGCAGAGGATAAATGTTACATTTGTTCCAGTGAATCATGCAGGAAGGAGACTTCCCTAATGATTTTTATGGATAAATATTTAAGAAGAAGGAGAAAAAGTACAATGAAATGGATGGATGTCAAACGGCTGGCAGCCACTGCGATGGTTGCGGCTATGACGGTATCACTGGCTGCCTGCGGGACACCGGGAGAGCCGGCAGGTAACGAGGGCGCTGCAAAGAATGAGAGCGAAAGTAAGAGCGATGAAGGAGCAAAGACTGACGCCGAACGTCCAGAGGCTGTTTCCGAGGAAGACTGGGAGGCCATGCAGAAGGAGCCGGTATTTGGCACAGAGATTAATTATCTGTTTAACGGCGGAGCATGCGTGTCTGCAAAATATATGGCAGAGGTACAGGGATATTATGAAGAATATGGGATTAACGCTACTTATATGGAAGGTGATTCTGTTGTTACCACCGTTGGTACCGGACAGTGTATGTGGGGAACGGACCATATTGCGACCATGCTTGTTCCGGTAACAAACGGAGTGGATATGACCTTCGTTGCAGGTGCGCATATCGGCTGTAAATCCATTTTTGTCAATGCAGACAGCGACATTAAGACGGTAGAAGACTTAAAGGGGAAGAAGATTGCGATCCATGACGGTATCGGCAATTCCGACCAGAACATTACTTACCGTCTGTTAGACGAGTATGGCGTTGACCCTACGACGGATGTAGAGTATCTTGACATTGCCGACAGCGCTGCAACGGTTGCCGCCATGGAGAGCGGCGAGGTAGATGCCTCGATCTTCTCAGATTACTTCGTGCTTGCGAATTATCCGGAAGATATGCGTATGATCTGTTCCATTACTTACAGTCCGGAATTCCAGGATGAGCCATGCTGTGTTACGGCGATGAATAACAAGTTTATTAAGGAGAATCCGGTACATGCAAAATATGTAGTTATGGCAATTAAGCGGGCCGGTGAGTACAGCCGTCTGAACTCAGAGGATGCGGTACAGGCAATGTATGACACGGATAAGATGACGGGAGAGAAAGAAAATCAGATGGTATTCTGGGATTCCCTTCATTTCGGGCTGTCAGATGCATTTACCGAGAGAGCGCTTAAGGAAATCGCAGAAGACTATATCCGTCTTGGAATCATTACGGAGAAGGATCTGACCGCAGACGACGTTATGGAATTGGCATGGACGCCGGTCTGCCCGGATGAAGAGATTGAAGGGCTGACAGTCGGCGACCCGGTAGAGCCGGAAAATGCGGTTGTTTCCGTTAAACAGAAGGAGAACCCGGTTGTGTCTGAAAAATTCGGGCTTTCTAAATAATAAAAATCAGCTTGTATCTTACAGCTTGCCAGGCTGTGTAGAATCCAAAAAATAGAATGAAAGAGGGGCGGTCAGAAGATGGAAAATGCCATTTTCTGACCGTCTTTTTTTGTCTTATAGGAAAGACCTTGTCACGCTAATGCGTGAAAGTATCTTTCCTATAAGATAAAAATAATATGCGCACTCGCACAAGAGGTAAAATATTGCTTCGCAATTGTGCTCGGCGCACAAAGTGTCCAGGCCCCTCATGAGTGAGGGGTTAGGGGAGCTGAAGTGGGCCTGCCCACTTTGTTCTATGGCAAAAGAAACCGGATTTTCTGATATATTACTGCAAGGAGCCGGTGTTCTGTGCTATGATAATAAGCAGACACATACTCTGGGATAAGGAGGAAAAACATAAATGGAAAACATTACATATGAGTGGGTCCGTTCCCGGCGTAAGACCATTGCAATCCAGGTGCGGGAGGATGGAAGCGTTATTGTGAGAACACCTTATTCGGTATCTCGAAAGCAGGCGGAACAGTTCTTAAAAGAGCGGCAGGACTGGATTCTCAAGAGCCGGCAGACGATTAAGGAAGCAAGGGAGCGAAAGACCGTGATTACGGAGGAAATGCGTAAGGAAGGGATTCAGAAAGCACGAGAGATCTTTCCGGAGCGGGTGGAATATTATGCTAAGAAGATGGGAATCTCTTACGGCAGAATTACCATCCGGGAGCAGAAGACAAGATGGGGAAGCTGCAGCAGTAAAGGGAATCTGAATTTTAACTGGAAGCTTACACTGATGCCGCCAGATATTCTGGACTACGTGGTTGTTCATGAACTGGCACACCGCAGGGAGATGAATCATTCCAGGGCATTCTGGAAGATCGTGGAACAGATGCTGCCAGATTATAAGGAACGAAGGAAGCGGCTGCGAGAAAGGCAGGAGATGATATGAAGAAACCATATTTTCCGTTGTTCGTGGATCTTTCAGAGAAACGGATTCTTGTGGTGGGCGCCGGAAAGATTGCTACAAGAAGAGTTGAATCACTTCTTGATTTTGCCGGATCCATTACAGTGGCTGCGCCAGAGGCGACGGAAAGGATCCGGCAGTTAAGCCGTGAAAAGAAAATCTGCTGGATCAACGGCATCTACCACAAGGACATGACGGAGGAAGCGGATTTTGTGCTGGCGGCAACGGACGACGACGTATGTAATACCCGGATTGTGAAAGACTGTAAAGCTCGGAATATTCCGGTGAATGCATGCCATAAAAAGGAATTGTGTGATTTCTATTTTCCGGGAATCATCCGCCGGGAGAATCTTGTGATGGGGTTTACATCCGGCGGACAGGATCATCAGAAGATCAGAGAAATCCGGGAGAAAACAGAACGCATTTTTGAACAATATTGATAGTGAAATATCAAACGAAGATGTCAGAAAATTAACGCAATTTAATGGGAAAATTTGTAGATTTTTGAAAATTTCTGTGCTAGAATGATGTTTAGCGGATATGTTTTTAAAGTTGCAAAATATAACAATCAAGGGAGGTAAAATACGAATGCTTTCTAACAAATCTACGGTTCAGTTCAATGGGACAGAAGAACAGGAGAAAGAACTGCTGGCAGTAATCCATGAATTGAAGGATGAGAAGGGCGCTTTAATGCCGATCATGCAGAGAGCGCAGGATATCTATGGATATCTGCCTTATGAAGTTCAGAAGATGATTTCTGATGAGACGGGGATTCCACTGGAGAAGATTTACGGGGTCGCCACGTTCTATTCCCAGTTCAATCTGAACCCGAAGGGACGCTACCGCATTTCTGTCTGTCTGGGAACGGCCTGCTATGTCAAAGGTTCCGGAGATATCTACAACAAACTGATGGAAAAATTAGGGATTGTCGGGGGAGAGTGTACCCCGGACGGGAAATTTTCTCTGGATGCCTGCCGGTGCGTCGGCGCATGCGGTCTGGCTCCTGTCATGATGGTCAACGACGAGGTATACGGACGGCTTACGGTAGACGATATTGACGATATTCTGGCGAAATACGAATAGAGGGAGGAAGAAGGATAAAAATGAAATCTCTGGAAGAATTAAAAGCGATAAGAGAAAGAAATCAAGGGGAAATCGGTATCCGTTCCGGCAATATGGCGCAGGCAGGCTCCAGATATCGTCTGCACGTCCTGGTCTGCGGCGGCACGGGCTGTACGTCCTCTGGCAGCCAGAAGATCAGAGAACGGCTGGAAGAAGAGATTAAGAAGAACGGACTGGAAGAGGAAGTCGGCGTGGTAAAGACCGGCTGTTTTGGCCTGTGTGCGTTAGGGCCTATTATGATCGTGTATCCGGAAGGCGCATTTTATGCGATGGTGAAGGAAGAGGACATTCCTGAGATTGTGACCGAACATTTATTAAAAGGGAACGTGGTAGAGCGTCTCCTGTATGACGAGACGGTGAAGGGGAATAACGAGGTACTTCCTTTGCAGGAGACGCAGTTCTATAAGAAGCAGCACAGGGTTGCCCTGCGTAACTGCGGCGCCATCAACCCGGAGAATATTGAGGAATATATCGGAACCCGCGGCTATGAGGCGCTTGGGACTGTGCTGACGGCAAAGAAGCCGGAGGATGTGATTCAGATTATGCTGGACAGCGGGCTCCGCGGACGAGGAGGCGCAGGATTCCCTACCGGATTAAAGTGGAAGTTTGCGGCGGCCAACCAGGCGGATCAGAAGTATGTGTGCTGTAACGCTGACGAGGGCGACCCGGGAGCGTTCATGGACCGTTCCGTGTTAGAAGGCGATCCTCATGTGGTATTAGAGGCAATGGCGATTGCGGGCTATGCAATCGGGGCTTCTCAAGGATACATCTATGTCCGTGCAGAGTATCCGATTGCGGTAGAGCGTCTGAATATTGCGATTAAGCAGGCAAGAGAGTACGGTCTGCTGGGTAAAGACATTTTCGGTTCCGGATTCGATTTTGACATTGAACTTCGTCTGGGTGCAGGCGCATTCGTCTGCGGTGAAGAGACGGCGCTGATGACTTCTATCGAAGGCAACAGAGGCGAGCCGCGTCCCCGTCCGCCGTTCCCGGCGCTTAAGGGGCTGTTTCAGAAGCCGACCATTCTGAATAACGTAGAGACTCTGGCGAATATTCCCCAGATTATCTTAAACGGCGCAGACTGGTTTGCCGATATGGGTACGGAGAAGTCCAAAGGAACGAAAGTATTTGCCCTTGGCGGTAAAGTAAAGAATACGGGGCTTGTAGAGATCCCTATGGGAACGACGCTGCGTGAGATCGTAGAGGAGATTGGCGGCGGTATCCCGAACGGTAAGAAGTTTAAGGCGGCCCAGACCGGCGGACCCTCCGGCGGATGTATCCCGGCAGAGCATTTTGACGTGCCCATTGATTACGACAATCTGATTGCGATTGGTTCTATGATGGGTTCCGGCGGACTGATTGTTATGGATGAGGATACCTGTATGGTTGATATTGCGAAATTTTTCCTGGAATTTACGGTAGACGAGTCCTGTGGAAAATGTACCCCATGCCGGATCGGAACCAGACGTATGCTGGAGATTCTGGAGAAGATTACGAATGGCCAGGGAACGATGGAAGATTTAGACAAGCTTGAGGATCTGGCGGCACACTTAAAGTCCAATTCTCTGTGTGCGCTTGGACAGACGGCTCCCAACCCGGTACTCTCCACCTTACGTTACTTCAAAGACGAGTACATAGCTCATATTGTAGATAAGAAATGTCCGGCCGGCGTATGTAAGGCCCTTCTTTCCTACAAGATTGATGCAGATAAGTGTAAGGGATGTACGCTGTGTGCAAGGACCTGTCCGAACGACGCAATCACGGGCTCTGTAAGAGAACCTCATGTGATTAATCAGGATAAGTGCGTGAAATGCGGCGCCTGTATGGAAAAATGTCGTTTCGGCGCTATTTATAAAGAGTAATGGAGGATGGAGAATATGGAAAATATCAATCTTAAAATTAATGGTCTTGACGTATCCGCTCCTGCAGGCTCTACGATCCTTGAAGCGGCGCACCTTGCAGGAATCAGGATACCGACGCTTTGCTATCTGAAGGAAATCAACGAGATCGGCGCGTGCCGTATGTGCGTGGTGGAGGTAAAAGGCGCCAGGAACCTGGTTGCCGCCTGTGTACATCCGATTAACGAGGGAATGGAGGTATACACCAGCACTCCGAAGCTGATCGAGTCCAGGAAGAAGACCCTGCAGCTTCTTCTGTCCAATCATGATAAAAAATGTCTGTCATGCGTAAGAAGCGGGAATTGTGAACTGCAGCAGCTCTGCCATGAGTACGGCGTGGAGGATGAGGATTTCTATGAGGGCGAGATGAATCATTACGAACTGGATGATTCCGCCGCTCATATGGTTCGTGACAATAATAAATGTATCTTATGCCGCCGCTGCGTGGCTGTCTGTGAGAAGACCCAGGGGATCGGCGTGATCGGGACGAATAACCGTGGATTTGCCACGATGATCGGTTCTGCGTTCGGAATGGGACTTGGCGAGACAAGCTGTGTATCCTGCGGACAGTGTATTGCAGTTTGTCCGACGGGCGCTATTTATGAGAAAGATTATACGAAGCAGATTCTTGAAGCCATTGCAGACCCGGAGAAATATGTGGTGGTTCAGACGGCTCCTTCTGTCCGTGCAGGACTTGGCGAAGAATTCGGCTATCCTATGGGAACGGACGTGGAAGGGAAGATGGCGGCGGCCCTGCGTCGGATCGGTTTCGATAAGGTATTCGACACGGACTGGGCGGCAGACCTTACCATCATGGAAGAGGCCACAGAGCTGCTTGGCAGGATTAAGAATGGCGGCGTATTGCCAATGATCACTTCCTGTTCACCGGGATGGATCAAGTACTGCGAGCACTATTTCCCGGATATGACTGAGAATCTGTCAACCTGTAAGTCTCCGCAGCAGATGTTCGGCGCAATGCTGAAGACCTATTTTGCCGAGAAGGAAGGGATTGACCCGAAAAAGATCGTGTCTGTGAGCGTTATGCCTTGTACGGCCAAGAAGTTCGAGATCGGAAGAGACGACCAGAGCGCGGCCGGCGTACCGGATGTGGATATTGCGATTACTACCAGGGAGCTTGCAAGGCTGATTAAGCGCTGCGGTATCGAGTTTACGGCGCTTCCGGACGAAGGATTTGACAATCCGATGGGCGAGTCCACCGGAGCGGGCGTGATCTTCGGAGCAACCGGCGGCGTTATGGAGGCGGCTCTGCGTACGGCGGTGGAGACGCTGACGGGCGAGGAACTTGCCAGCCTGGAGTTTACGGATGTCCGCGGAACAGAAGGAATTAAAGAGGCGTCCTACAACGTGGCAGGCATGGATGTGAAGGTTGCCGTTGCCTCCGGTCTTGGCAATGCAAGAGAACTGCTTAAGAAGGTGAAGGCCGGCGAGGCCAGGTATCATTTCATCGAGATCATGGGATGTCCGGGCGGCTGTGTAAACGGCGGCGGTCAGCCTCAGGTATCCGGCGATGTGCGTAACTTTACGGATGTGCGGGGAATCCGGGCCGGCGTACTGTACCGCAATGATGCGGCGAAGACGATCCGTAAGTCGCATGAGAATCCGGAGATCCAGAAACTCTATGAGGAGTATCTTTTAGCGCCGGGAAGCCATAAGGCACATGAGACACTGCACACCAGTTATGTGAAGAGGTCCGTGAATTAAGAATGAGAAAATAATTTACTAAGAGACAGCGCCTTTCCTTACCAGAGGAGAGGCGCTGTCTCTTACTTTGCCATTGCATCGTCTTTCGGTTAAGAGATTGAAAAAACTGTCGAAATGGCTTGAGCGGGTATGTGTGTTTTGCTATAATTAGGGAAGAAATCATACGGGAGGCGAGAAGATGCGGGTAATTGATTTTAGGGATGCGAGCTGCAGGCATTGTTACAAATGTGTGCGTCATTGTGAAGTGAAAGCAATCTCTGTAGAGAATGAACAGGCACACATCATGAAGGATCACTGTATTAACTGTGGACATTGTCTTGAGGTCTGTCCCCAGAATGCGAAGACATTCGCAAGCGACATGGACCGTGTAAAAGGCTATCTGAAACAGGGGATGAAGACCGTTATCTCGATTGCGCCGTCTTATCTGGGCGTTCTGGAGTACGACAGTCCCGGGCAGGTGGCAGATGCCCTGAAGCGTCTGGGATTTTATGAGGTGCGGGAAACAGCAGAAGGGGCGGCGCTTGTTACAAAGGAATATACAAGGCTCCTTTGGGAGGGACAGATGGAGAACATTATCACCACATGCTGCCCCAGTGTCAATGATTTAATTGAGAAATACTACCCTTCCCTGGTTCCGCTGATGGCGCCGGTAGTATCTCCGATGGTGGCCCATGGCCGTCTGATCAAGAGTATTTACGGGGATGATGTAAAGGTCGTATTCCTGGGGCCGTGTATCGCCAAGAAAGAAGAAGCGATTGGGGATGAGCGGGTCAGAGGCGCAATCGATGCAATCCTTACATTCGAGGAGATCACAAAATGGTGGAAAGCGGAAGGAATCGACATTCACCAATGTGAAGACCAGCCCATGGGCAACCCATGTCCCAGTGTGAACCAGCTCTATCCGATCAGCGGCGGCGTGATCCAGTCCGTGATAGCTGGAACGACGGAAGATTCCTATTATAAAGTACATATTGATGGGCTTAAGAACTGCATGGAACTATTTGAAGAATTAAAGAAGGGCCAGATCAGCCGGTGTTTCTTCGAGGTAAATGTATGTGAGGGAGGATGTATTAAAGGCCCTGCTTCGGATAAATGGCAGCAGTCTCTGATCCGCGCCAAGATGGACATCGAAAAACAGGTGAAGCATCGGGAAGAAGCACAGGGAATTGACGGCAGTATGCTGGATCTTGGCAAGGAATTCAAAGACCGCCATGTCGTTGACCGCCAGCCGGACGATCGCATGATGCAGGAGGTTCTTCACGCTATGGGCAAATATACCAGAGAGGATGAGCTGAACTGCGGGGCCTGTGGGTATGCCACCTGCCGCGCCAAGGCGGTGGCGGTGTTCCAGAAGAAGGCGGAGATCGGTATGTGTCTGCCGTACGCTCTGGCTCAGGCAGAGTCTATGTCCAACATTGTCATGGATGTGACGCCGAGTATGATTATGATCATCGGTAAGGATATGCGGATCCGGGAGTGTAATAAGAAGGCTATGGAGATGCTGGGGGTATCCAGGGAAGAGGCGCTGGAACGATACATTTTTGAGTTTATTGACGATAAGGATATTGCTGAAGTGCTGGCAACGAAGAAGCAGATTATCCATAAGAAGATGAATCTGGACACTGCGAAACTTAAGGTGGTGGAGTCCATCATCTATATCGAAAGTCTGGAATCAGTTCTTGTTACCTACCAGGATATTACGAAAGAAGAGAAGGCGAAGGAGCAGCACTATAATCTGAAGATAGAGACGGTGGAGATGGCGCAGAAAGTCATTGACAAGCAGATGATGGTGGCCCAGGAGATTGCCGGGTTATTGGGGGAAACTACGGCAGAGACGAAGGTGACTCTGTCGAAACTTCGGGATTCGATTCTGTTTGAAGAGGAAGAATAGTATGAGTGTGAGTGTAGATATATCCTGGAAAAGCCTTAACAAGCATGGGGAAGAACTGTGTGGGGACAAGGTTGAGATACTGAAGACGAAGGACTCTGAGATTGTGATCCTGGCGGACGGTATGGGAAGCGGGGTTAAGGCGAACATCCTGGCAACCCTTACCTCCAAGATTCTGGGTACGATGTTCCTTGGCGGGGCGGCAATCGAGTCATGTGTGGAGACAATCGCCAAGACGCTGCCCGTCTGCAAAGTCCGGGAGGTGGCGTACGCTACATTCAGCATCCTGCAGATTTTCCATAATGGGGAGGCCTATCTTGTGGAATTTGACAATCCGCCGTGCATCTTTGTAAGAGATGGGAAGGTTGTGGATTACCCCTGTCAGGAGAGGTCGATCGAGGGAAAGACCATTCGGGAATACCGTTTTCAAGTGAAATTAAAGGACTGCTTCGTGTTGATGAGCGACGGCGTGATCTGGGCGGGAGAGGGAGAACTAATGAACCTGGGCTGGACCTGGGAGGACATGGCGGATTATACGCTGAAATGTACGAAACAGACCCTTTCTGCCTCAAGGCTTGCGGCAATGTTGAGCCAGTTGTGTGACGATCTCTACGGAAATAAACCAGGAGACGACACAACAGTGGCTGTGGCAAGGGTGATTGAACGGCGTATCGTCAATATTTTTACAGGTCCGCCAACGCATAAGGAGGATGACGAGAGGGTTGTATACGACTTTATGAAACAGGAAGGGAAGAAGGTAGTCTGCGGAGGCACCAGCGCCAATATCACGTCCCGGGTATTAAAGAGAGAGATTGTGACATCGGTGAATTATGCGGATCCTTCCGTTCCTCCTACTGCGGCTATCGAAGGACTGGATCTGGTGACAGAAGGCGTTCTGACCATCGGAAAGTCGCTGGGACTATTGAAACGGTACGAGCAGGATGACTTTGACGAAGTATTCTTTGATGAACTGGATGCAGATAACGGTGCGGCAAAGCTTGCGAAACTGATTATTGAAGAGTGCACGGAACTGAATCTGTTCGTGGGCAAGGCGATGAATGTGGCGCATAAGAATTCAAATCTTCCTTTTGATTTAAGCGTACGCATGAATCTGGTAGAGCAGCTGAAAGAGTGCGCCGGGAATCTGGGAAAGACGGTAAATGTAAAATATTATTAATAAAAAAATATAATTGACGTATGATATGATTATCACATATAATATATTCATTGTGTTATTTTATAAATATTTTATATAAAATTACAACGAGCAAAGAGAGGAACTACATAATGAAACAGATTTTTGGAAAAAGCCAGAGTGGAAATCTGCAGGAAGCGGTTCGCAGCATCAGCAGGCCGCAGCTTCTTATGCTGTTCTCTAACAGTGAGCAGTTCGAAAAACATGTAAAAGAACTGGAAGAACTCTATCCGGGAGTCCCCAGTATCGGATGTATAGGAATGAGTTACGATACGCAGATCGTGGAGAAAGGGGTAAGTGTGATTGCATTTACGGAAGGAGTTTCTGCGGCGGCGAACGTGCTGGAGCAGGTTTCGGTGATGCCAGTAAGGTATATCGAGCGTCTGGAAAAAGATGTGAACAGCGTCAAGGCTTCCCAGAACGACACGGTCTGTATTGATTTCTGTTCCGGCAACGATGCCTGTGTACTGACGACGGTTTATTCGGTGCTGAAGCGCCGGAATATCTCGCTGGTGGGCGGGACCGGCGATGGCGGAAAGGTGTCGGCTAACGGAAGAGTGTACGAGGACGCCGTGGCTTATGCGGTGGTCAAGAACCAGGGCGGCAGGGTGAAAGCCTATAAGGAGAATATCTATCATCAGATGGAGAACTACCGCTTTATCGCATCCAGGACAGACAAGGCAGACTATGTTCTGGGAGCGCTGAACGGGAAGCCGGCGAAGCAGGTTTACCAGGAGATTCTTCATGTGACGGAACAGGAGATTACGACGCGTACTTTCCAGAATCCTTTCGGGAAGCTTAATGGGGATGATGTGTGCATTATTTCGATCAAAGAGGTAAAGGGAGATTCTCTGGTATGTTTCCGGCAGGTCAATGACTCGGATGTGCTTGTGCTGCTGGAACTGGGGGATTACCGGGCTACCGTGAGGAATACGATACAGTCTATACAGCAGGATTTTCCAAAGGTTTCGGCAGTATTTTCCGTGAACTGTCTGTTCCGGTATCTGCTCTTTACCCAGAATCATTACATGCAGGAATATCTGGAAGATATGGGGAGACTTGGGAACCATGCCGGCCTCGTTGGATACGGGGAGCACTATAATAACCGGTTTGTGAACCAGTCCATGACCTGCGTGGTATTTGAATAAAGGAAGGGGGAAAAGATATTGTTTTGGAGAAAGGATAGGCGGGAAACGGCTAAAGTGTCGGCGAATGAAGAGAATCTGTATCCGGTTGTCCACGTGATGAATACGCTGAAAGATTATCATAAAGAGATGGTTCAGAAGGAAGTGGATTCTCTGTGGGAACTGAACGAGATCAGGGGATCCTTCGATACGGTTCTGAATGAGACGGAGAATTTTCAAGGCAGGCTGTCAGACTTTGAACAGAATTTTATGAGTATCGAACAGGCATCCAGCGGCTTTGCAGAGGTGAAGGATACCGTTGCACAGTCGGTGGGGCATGCACAGGACGAGGTTTCTGAACTCAAGAACAGTTCCATGCAGGTTGCAGAATATTTCGGCGAGATGGAGCAGACGTTTGTGGAACTGCAGCATTCAGTGGAAAAGATCAAGCAGTGTACCGGTAAGATCGTATCCATCGCCGACCAGACGAATATTCTTGCTATTAATGCATCGATTGAGGCGGCCCGCGCCGGTGAGCAGGGAAGAGGTTTTGCCGTGGTTGCGGTAGAGGTTAAGAAGCTGGCGGATGAGATTAAGGCTTTGACGAAAGAGGTGGATATGGGGCTTCATGACGTGGAGCAGGGGACAGACCATCTGAACAACAGCATTAGCACTTCTCAGGCAGCATTGGGGGAGAGTCTTCAAAAGGTACAAAAGACTTATGATACCTTTGACGAGATTACTCAGTCTGCAGAAGGAGCCGTCAATGTCCATACAGAGATTTCAGGGGTGATCGATCAGTCTAAGAATGCACTGCAGATTCTGTGCGGGTTCTTTGAACAAGTGAAAGGGCAGTATCAGGAGGTCGTAAGGCATATCAATCAGGCGGCAAGACATGGGACGACAAAAAGCGCCATGTTTGAAGATATTGAGAATCTTTTGTCTCAGATTCCGCCGATTATAGAGGATTATACTTCTGAAGAATAGAGGGTGTATATAAGAAGGGGAGGATGTCATTGGATGTATTTCATTGCGCTTTGTGACGATGATGTGAGAGAACTTGACATAATTGAAGATTATCTGACAAT
Organism: uncultured Dorea sp.; assembly: GCA_910579925.1. Classification (GTDB taxonomy): domain Bacteria; phylum Bacillota; class Clostridia; order Lachnospirales; family Lachnospiraceae; genus Sporofaciens. Next base: position 45,335 of record CAJTVY010000009.1, on the reverse strand, counting down.
CTATCAGAAGTCAAAAGAAATGGATGAATACAGAATAGACCGCTTTCAGAGTGCAGAAGAACTTCTTTGGCGGATTACGGAGAAGGAATATACGCCGGATCTTTTGTTTCTGGATATTTTCATGTCGGGAAAGACAGGAATAGAGGCGGCAAAAGAGCTGCGCAGACAGGAATGCGGCACGTCTATTGCGTTTCTGACCACGTCGAAAGAGTACGCCCTGGAAGCCTATGGGGTGGATGCGGTTCAATATCTTGTAAAGCCGCTGACCCAGGAGAAATTCTTCCATGCTATGGACATTATCGTTCAACATAAGAAGTTGGAGTTGGAGAACCAGATTGTGGTGAAGGTTGCAGGAGGCGGGATCCGGCAGATGAAGGCGGATGACATTATCTACTGCGAATCACAGAAGAATTACCAGATGTTATATCTGGAGGCAGAAGAATGCAGGGTGCGCATGACCACGAAGGAACTGTGGGAGACGCTGGAACGTTTCGCTCAGTTCAGTAAGTGCGGACGTTCTTATATATTGAATCTGAATCATGTGGTATCTGTTGAGAAGGAAGAGATTCTGATGGACAACGAGGGAACAGTCTATATCCCAAGAAATGTGTCTGCAGAGTTTAAAAAAGTATATTTTTCCTACTATTTTAACAATGAAGAAAAGCAATAAAAAGGCTTCCGGAGAATATTTCCGGAGGTTTTTTTGTCCCAGAAAAAATGCAATTTATCCCAAATGAATGATATTAACTAGCCTTATGATAAGGTATACACGTAATAATATAAAAATTATATTATTGTGTTTTATTTTGATTATTTTAAGGCATATTTAAATATGAGGAGGAACAAAAGATGCTAGGTGGTTCTTTTGGGGTTGCAATGTTGCGTAATGGGATGAGTGTTGTGTTAATGCTTTCTTTTTTTCTTATGCTGGACAGGCCTCGATTACCGATAAAGAAAGCAGTCTTTAGCTATGTTGTCTTCGGAATGTCGATGATTATCGTATACAGTCTCTGGTATCAGTGCGCCAATGCCAGTTTCGTGAAGATGGGATCGTTATCTTCTCTTCCCATGATTGGGATTTTCTGTATCTTAATGAGCAGGGATGCGATCTATGTGTCGCTCTATAAAATGGGAGTTGGTTTCTATCTGTTTTCCGTGGGAACTTTTCTGGGTGTCGACGTGTCGCGCTGGTGGTTCGAAGGGAATCTATGGGTGGATATTCTGGTACGGTTCCTGAGTTTTACGATCATGCTGGCCTTTACCTGGAAAAAATTAAGAAGGCAGTTTCTGGATAGTCTGGATTTCCTGGTAGAAGAGATGGATATTTTCAGCACCTTTACTTTGTTTATTTCTGTATTTCTGGGTGCGCTTATAGCGTACTGGCCGAACCTTCAGGGGTTTACCGTTTTTAATATGGTACGGGCCTTCTTTGTCCTTGCCATGGCAGGATTTCTTCAGTATACTATTCTGCATCTGTATATTCATCTAGGGAGGGAGCATTATTTTCAGTCGGAGAAGGAACTGCTGGAATTGAACGAACAGCTTCTGCGAAGTCAGCTTGATATTATGAGAGAGTCGGAGAAGGAAGCTGCGAGAATCCGCCATGACGTACGCCATCATATCCTTCTTATCCAGGATTATGTGAAGAAAGGGGATATGAAGAGTCTGATGGATTATCTGAAGGAGTATGGCGAGGACGTAGGAAGCAGGAGGGAAAAAGCAATCTGTGCGCACCCGGCAGTGAACAGTATCCTTTACGTTTACACCCGGCAGGCAAAAAGCAGGAAGATTGAGGTGACTCTGGATGTGGGAGTGACGCCAGGGCTTCCGATAAGGGATATTGACTGGGTAGCGATTCTGGCTAATATATTTGAAAATGCCATTCACGGCTGCAGTGATTCCGGTAAACTGGAACAGGAGATCGACATCTATATCGGGAAAAGAGGGAACAAGGTCATTATTCAGTGTACCAATACTTGCGCCGATGATGTCGGATTTCAGAAGAGGCTTCCAGGATCTGGTAATAGTGGGGGAACTGGAACGGCCAGTATTATTAAAACAGTCTCCCGTTACAAAGGCGAGGCTGTTTTTACTATGGAGGACGGTAGATTTGTATCAAGAATATTGCTGAATCTTCCACGGACTTAAGGATATTCTGCTCCTATATACTTTAACGCATTAAAGCCTCAAATTATTGACAAATGGGGACTGTTTGCGGTAAAATAAATGTAATTTGATATCAAGGAGCAGAGAAATTATGAGGCATAAAATCGGATTTATTGGCCTGGGACTGATCGGCGGTTCGATTGCCCAGGCAATCCGGCAGTATTTCCCGGACTATGAGATCGTGGCATTTGATAAGAATAAGGAGACGCTGGCGCTGGCGACGCAGGAAGCTGTGATTGATGTAGCTGCAACGACGATTGATGATAATTTTTATCATTGCAGCTACATATTCCTGTGTGCGCCGGTTTCTTATAATACGGCTTATCTGAAACAGGCTGCGCAGTATCTTCATGAGGACTGTGTCCTGACGGATGTGGGGAGCGTAAAGACGAATATCCACAGAGAGGTGGAGGCTTTGGGGATTGAGGAATATTTTATCGGCGGACATCCAATGGCAGGTTCTGAGAAGAGCGGCTATGTGAATTCCAAAGCGCTGTTGATAGAGAATGCATATTATGTGCTGACGCCTGCAAAGGGAGTGCGTAAGGAAAAGGTGGAGCGTTATGCAGACTTTGTCCAGGCGCTGCGGGCAATTCCGGTTCTTCTTAACTACGAAGAGCATGATTATGTGACAGGAACCATCAGCCACCTTCCGCATATTATTGCGGCCAGTCTGGTGAATTTCGTGCGTGATACAGACACAGAAGGTGAGCTGATGAAAAACCTTGCCGCCGGAGGCTTCAAAGATATCACAAGAATTGCGTCTTCATCGCCTACCATGTGGCAGCACATCTGTGTGAAAAACAGAGAACCTCTTTCAAAGATTCTTGGAGAATATATTCAGACGCTGGAAAGAGCAAAAGATCTGATCGACCGGGAGGATGAACAGGGAATCTATCATCTGTTCGACACTTCCAGAAATTACCGGAATTCGATTCCGGCGTCTTTGGCAGGTCCGATTAAGAAAGCGTATGAGGTTTATTGTGATATTATTGACGAGGCAGGAGGAATTGCAGCCATTGCCACAATCCTTGCCTCTAATAATCTGAATCTTAAGAATATAGGAATTGTTCACAACAGAGAATTTGAAGAAGGGGTTCTGCGTATTGAATTCTATGATGATTCGTCTTCTAAGAGGGCGGCGGAATTACTGCAGAAATTCAGGTATATTGTCTATGAGCGTTAAAACTATTTATCCGAAACGGGGACTAAGAGGCGAGATCAGGGTTCCGGGAGATAAGTCTGTCTCCCATCGCTCCGTAATGCTGGGGGCTATTGCGATGGGAACCACAGAGATTACGAATTTTCTGAAGGGTGCGGACTGTCTGTCTACGATTCAGTGTTTTCGGAAGATGGGCATTGAGATCGAACAGAAGAAGGAGAGGGTTGTGATACGGGGCAAGGGTCTTAAGGGTCTGACTGCTCCTTTTGAAACGCTTAATGTGGGCAACAGCGGAACCACTACACGGCTTATGTCCGGTATTCTGGCAGGCCAGAATTTCAAGTCTGTCATGTCTGGGGATGAGTCTTTGAATTCCCGTCCCATGGGGCGGATCATGACGCCGCTGAGTCAGATGGGTGCGCATATATACAGTGTCTATGGCAACGACTGTGCTCCGCTTAAGATAGAACCCGGCAGGCTTCATGGTATTCATTATCAGTCGCCGGTTGCTTCGGCACAGGTGAAATCAGCAGTCCTTCTTGCAGGACTTTATGCCGATAGTGAGACTTTGGTGACGGAACCGGCTTTATCACGTAATCATACGGAACTTATGCTGCAAGGTTTTGGCGCAAAGGTGACGTCGGTTTTACATTCTGACGGCTGCGCAACTGCAGGGATATATCCCTGTAAGCAGATCTATGGGCAGAAAATTCATGTGCCGGGGGATATCTCGTCTGCGGCTTATTTCATAGGGGCCGGTCTTCTGGTTCCGGGATCAGAACTGCTGATACGGAACGTGGGTACGAATCCGACCAGAGCGGGATTTCTTAAGGTCTGTGAAGCTATGGGTGCGGATATTACCTGTCTGGAGCGCCAGGGGACGGAGAATCTGGGCGAGCCGACCTGTGATATCCTGGTCAGATCCGGTACGCTTCACGGGACAACGATAGGGGGAAGCCTGATTCCAACCCTGATTGATGAAATTCCCATGATTGCGGTAATGGCAGCATATGCAGAAGGTACGACCATCATTAAGGATGCAAGGGAACTGAAGGTAAAAGAGACAGACAGGATCAGTACGGTTACGGAAAATCTAAAAGCTATGGGTGCAAAGGTCTGCCCTACGGACGACGGAATGATGATCGAGGGGGGGAATCCCCTTTCGGGAGCGCATATCCAAAGCTATCTGGATCACCGGATTGCGATGGCATTCTCGATTGCCGGGCTGGCTGCAGAAGGTGAGACGGTCATCGAGGACAGTCAGTGTGTGGATGTATCATATCCAGAGTTTTTTGAGACGATGGAAACTATTTGTAACTAACCCATATCATTTCAGAAGGAGAACAGAATGGATTTTGTACAATATAAATGCCCTTGCTGCGGAGCGCCCCTGGAGTTTTCACCTAAGACCCAGAAGCTTTCCTGTAATAGCTGTGGGAATCAGTATGACCTGGAAACCATGGAGGGATATGAACAGGAGGAGAAGTCGCCGGGAGAGCAGGATCTGCATTGGGAATACCAGAAGGCGGAACAGGGGGCGAAGCGGACAGAGGACGGGTTATATATCTGCCCTTCCTGTGGAGCGAAAGTGGAAGCAGATGAGAATACGGTGAGTACGGTCTGCCCCTATTGTGACAATGTGGTGGTGATTCATGGAACTTCATCGGGAGAGTCTGAACCGGACGTTATGATTCCGTTTCAGATTAAGGGCGACGAGGCCAGACAGAAGCTGCACAATTTCTGCAAAGGGAAGCGTCTGCTTCCGAAGAATTTCCGGGACCGCAGTTATCTGAAGAATCTGAGAGGATGCTATGTTCCCTACTGGCTGTTTGACTGTAAGGCCAGTGCGGATATGAGTTTTAACGCAACAAGGATCAGAGCGTGGAGCGATAGCGAATATGACTATACCGAGACTTCTTACTATCTGGTTACCCGGGCAGGGACGATGGAATTCGTACATGTGCCGGTGGACGGTAGCGTGGAAATGGATGACGATACTACGGAGCCCATCGAGCCTTTTGACTACAGCGGCCTGACAGATTTCCGTTCTGCTTATCTGGCCGGATATGAGACGGATAAATATGATGTGGATGCAAAGGCGGCAGAAGGAAGGGCAAAGGAACGTCTATACAACACTGCAGAACATGTGCTTCGCAGAACGGTACAGGGATACCAGTCGGTGACGGTAAGGCGGAGGCATCTGGCGTCCCAGAACGGTAAGGTTTTGTATGCGCTTCTGCCTGTCTGGCTGTTCGAGACGGTGTATCGGGGGAAGAAGTATCAGTTTGCCATTAACGGACAGACCGGGAAGATGGTAGGGGAACTTCCGGTTGACCAGGGAGCTTTCTGGCGGTATCTTGGCGGATTCACGGCGATTGGAACGGTGGTGTGTTCCATACTGGGAATCCTGCTTTTTGGAGGTGTATAATTATGAATGACAGGAAGATTGCGCCAGGGGTTTCCGGTTTCCGGCTCTGGTTCCGAGTGTTTGTAGTCTTAGCGGCGCTTGCAGTCTGTCGACAGGCGGGAACCGTGGAAGTAATGGCCAGAGGAAATGTCCCGCAGTTTGACGGCTGGGTGCAGGATGATGCGCATCTTCTGTCTTCGGAGGAGGAAGAAGATCTTGAACGGGAGTGTGCCAGAGTCTCAGAACTGCATCGTACCGGAGTCTATATTGTTACTACACCAGACTTTGGAGGCGGCGATATTAAGGACTGGCAGCGTCAGATTTTTGCAGAGTACGGCCTGGGTGCAGACTGTTCGGACAGCGGGATTATGCTTGCCATCAGCATGGCAGAACGCGACTGGGGGCTGGTAGGATTCGGTGCGGCAACGGAGGCGTTTACTACATACGGAAGAGAGCGGATGGGAGAAAAGTTTCTGGATGACTTGTCTGACGGAGAGTTTTATGATGCATTTGAGAAATACGTGTCTATGTCGGAGGATTTTCTGACAGCGGCAGAGAAGGGAAAACCGTACACAGAGGATCATCCCTATGGAGAAGGGTGGAGAATTCCGCTGATTATCGGGGTGTCGTTTCTGTTATCCTTCCTGGTGTCGCTGGCTATAGTGCTGACATGGAAGAAGAGTATGAATACCAGAGTGCGCCGGGATGGAGCGATGGAGTATCTGAGAGAAGGGAGTTTCCGGCTTTATGACCGGTCAGACCGGTTCTTATACCACACTGTCACGCGCTCAGAACGGCAGACTGAGGATCATTCCAGCGGCGGAGGCGGCGGGATGAGCTCTGATCACTCGGGAACCAGCGGGAAGTTTTAAAAGGATAGAAAGGAGTTCATTATGGGATTAATTAAGGCAGCATGGACGGCTGCCAGTGGGACGCTGGCAGATCAGTGGAAGGAATATTTTTGTTGTGACGCACTGGATGCAGACGTATTGGTGGCAAAAGGAGAAAAACACGTATCGGGTCGTTCGTCCAACCGGAAAGGTGATGATAATATCATCACAGACGGTTCTCACATTGCCGTGGCCAACGGACAGTGTATGATTATTGTGGAGGACGGGAAGGTTATCGACGCATGTGCAGAGCCGGGAGCGTATACCTACGATACTAAAACCAGTCCCTCGGTGTTCGGAGGTTCCTTTGTGGAAGGGCTGAAAGGGATTGCGAAGGAAGCCTGGAGCCGGTTTCAGTTCGGAGGCGGCGCAGGGAGGAATCAGAGGATCTATTATGTGAATATCAAGGAGATTCCGGGAAATAAATACGGAACGCAGAATCCTGTGCCGTTCCGTGTGGCAGACCGTAATATCGGGCTGGACGTGGATATTTCTATACGGTGTAACGGAGAATATTCTTACCGGATCGTAAACCCCATGGTGTTTTATGCCAATGTCTGCGGGAATGTGGAGTATGTGTATACCAGGGATCAGATTGATTCTATGTTGAAATCCGAACTGCTTACGGCATTACAGCCGGCCTTTGCCAGGATTTCGGAGATGGGGATCCGTTACAGCGCCCTGCCGGGGCACACCATGGAATTGTCAGATGCCTTGAATGAGGTTCTGTCAAAGAAATGGACGGAACTTCGAGGAATCATGGTCTATTCTCTGGGTGTCAACAGTGTGACGGCCTCGAAAGAGGACGAAGAGATGATTAAACAGCTCCAGAAGTCAGCGGTTATGCGCGACCCTGGGATGGCGGCGGCGACCCTCGTTGGCGCACAGGCGGATGCCATGCGCTCGGCGGCAGCCAATAAAAACGGGGCGATGTCCGGCTTCATGGGCATGGGAATGGCCCAGCAGGCAGGCGGTGTGAACCTTCAGGATCTGTATGCCATGGGGCAGCGAAGCCCGGCGCAGCCGGCATATGAGGACAATGAGACAGGGTGGACCTGTTCCTGCGGTACGGTGAACAAGGGGAAATTCTGTGTGGAATGCGGCGCTAAAAGGCCAGTGGCGGCAGGGTGGACCTGTTCCTGCGGTACGGTGAACAAGGGGAAGTTCTGTTCTGAGTGCGGGAAGCCGAAACCGGCCGGGGTTCCTCAGTATCGATGCGACAAATGCGGCTTCGAGCCGGAGGATCCTGCAAATTTGCCGAAGTTCTGTCCGGAATGCGGAGACCCCTTTGACGACAGGGATATTCAGTAAAGAGCAGGGATAAAATTTCCGGTATCAATGAATGAGTATTTATAGTAGGATAGTGCATGTGGAAATTGTCTGAAACCATATTAATCAGCGCCAGGCAGTCTGCGTAACCGTTCAGCTTTCCCATAGTGAACAGTTAGTTGCAGGCTGCTTGTCAATACACTGTATTACATAAGATATTGACAACTTATGCATAAAGAATGTATATTATATAGATAAGACTAATAGGAAGAAAGTGTCCGGACAAGCGTCCGGACAGAAAACAGGGGGAAAAATAATGGTTCGTTATTTTGCAAAACGGTTAGGACTGATGTTGGTTGCGCTCTTTCTGATCATACTTCTGACATTCGTGATCATGCACTCTGTACCTGGAGGTCCGTTTACCAGCGACCGGAATATCAGTGCGGAAGTGGAGGCGGCGCTGAATGCCAAGTATCATCTGGACGATCCGCTTCCAAAGCAGTTCTTTGATTATCTGAAGGGACTTCTTCATGGAGACTTCGGCCCTTCTTACAAATTCACCGGGAAATCTGTGAATGACTTTATTTCGAATGGATTCCCTGTATCGGCAAAGCTCGGAGGAATTACAATTATCTTTGTGGTCTTGGCTTCTATTCCCATGGGGATTCTGGCGGCTGTGAAAAACGGCAAATGGCAGGACATGCTGATTATGGCAATCGCCACAATCGGGGTGACGATACCTTCCTTTGTTATCGCTTCTATGCTGATCTACATATTTTCTTTCAGAATGGGCGTACTGCCAAGTTTTGGATTAGATTCCTGGAAAGGCTACATTCTTCCGGTTATCACTCTTGGGGGTTATTCTGTCAGCTATCTGGCCAGACAGATGCGTTCAAGCCTGTTAGAGGTCATGGGGCAGGATTATATACGGACAGCCAGGGCAAAGGGATTGTCCGAACCAAAAGTAATTTTCAAGCATGCGCTTCGCAATGCCTTGATACCTGTTATTACCGTACTTGGTCCCACGGTGGCAAATCTTCTGTCAGGAAGTTTTGTTGTAGAGAAAATCTTTGCGGTTCCGGGGCTGGGAGTTCATTTTGTAAACAGCGTTTCAATGAGGGATTATACCACGATTATGGGTGTGACGGTTTTCTATGCCACATTCCTGCTTGCCATGGTATTTATCGTGGATATTTTTTATTGCCTGATTGACCCGAGAATTAAGTATGAGTAAGGACAGGAGGACGGATACGATGGAGAATAAATGGGAAATGCTTGAGTCCTCCAATGAGGACCGTGAAAAATTATGGAAAAAGAACCGGACGTTTGCGGGAGATGTATGGTTTCGGTTCCGGCGTAAGCCGACGGCGATAGCAGGATTTGTAATTATTCTTCTGCTTCTGTTGTTTGCGCTGGCAGGACCGCTTTTTACAAAATACAGTTATTCGGCTCAGAATCTGGAACTTGTGAATATTCCGCCTTGGATGAAAGTGTATGAGGCTCCGGATAAAGACGGGTATCTGTATATTACCCAGTCTCTTAAGGTGGTATGGGTGAATAAGGATGGAACGTTGGGAAGTCAGCTTAAGAAAGTACGGGAAGAATCGGATTCTTCTATGACGATTTTTGACTGTAATGGAAAAGAGATCGGTCTGTATTATGGCAGTAAGCCATACATGATTGCAGATCCCGATACGCGTGTACTGTATCCAACGAAGCATGTATTTAATAAATCCTATGTCCTGGGAACAGACAACCTTGGCAGGGATATTCTGACAAGGCTGATGTATGGAACAAGAGTATCTTTGATGGTTGCTTTTGTAGCGGTGCTTGTAAATATGATTATCGGTATTATCTTCGGAGGAGTCTCTGGTTATGCAGGCGGTATGGTGGATACGATTATGATGCGTGTCGTAGATATTATCAGTACGATTCCGCTGACCCTGTATGTGATTCTGATTATGGTTGTCCTGGGAACAGGACTTAAGAGTATTATTGTAGCGCTTGGAACAGTTTACTGGGTAGACATGGCCAGGGTGGTCCGGGGCCAGGTATTAAGTCTCAGAGAGCAGGAGTTTGTTCTTGCGGCAAAGACGATTGGTTCTTCTACTAAGACCATTCTGTTCCAGCATCTGATCCCCAATGCCATGGGTTCCATTCTGGTAACGGTTACGATGCTGATCCCGTCGGCGATCTTTATGGAAGCGTTTCTTGGATTCCTGGGAATCGGTCTTCAGCCGCCGCTTGCAAGTCTTGGAACCATGTGTAACGATGCGACAGAGAACCTTCGTTCCTGCCCGTACCAGCTTTTTATACCGGCGCTTGTGATCTGCCTGATCATGTTTGCATTTAACTTTGTCGGGGACGGACTGCGGGATGCACTGGATCCGAAGTTGAAGAAGTAGGAGGGCGAATGAGCATGGAACCGATTTTGAAAATAGAGAATTTGAAAACTTCATTTATGACCAGCAACGGAGAAGTACAGGCTGTGCGAGGCGTAAGTTTTTCAGTGAACAAAGGAGAGATCCTTGGTATTGTAGGCGAGTCTGGAAGCGGGAAGAGCGTAACGTCGATGTCTGTCTTACGTCTTCTTGCAGATACGGCAGTCATCAAAGAAGGTGTAATTACGTTTGAGGGAAGGAATCTGATTGATCTGTCCAAAAAGGAGATGCGCCAGATTCGGGGAGAAAAGATCTCTATGATCTTTCAGGATCCGATGTCGTCCCTGAATCCATTGATTCCTGTGGGAAAGCAGGTGGCGGAGATGATTTTGGAACATCACCCGGATCGGAAGAAGGAAGACGTGAAGAAGGAAGTGCTGGAGTTATTTGCCAGGGTAAGGATTCCGGAACCAGAGAAGCGATATAAATGTTTCCCACATGAATTCTCAGGTGGAATGCGGCAGAGAGTCATGATCGCTATGGCCCTTGCGAATAAGCCGGGTCTGTTGATTGCCGATGAACCTACGACGGCCCTGGATGTGACGATTCAGGATCAGATTCTGCACCAGCTTCGTGAACTGGAGAAGGAATATGGGACAAGTATCATATTCATTACCCATGACCTGGGGGTCGTGGCGGAACTGTGCGACCGCGTCATCGTCATGTACGGCGGTCTGGTGATGGAAGAGGCGGCGATTGACGATATTTTTGAGAAGCCAGGGCATCCTTATACCATGGGACTTCTGGTTTCCATACCGGATATTAAGCAGGATAAAAGCGTAAGGCTTATGCCGATTCCGGGTTCACCGCCGGATATGACCAATCCGCCTGTAGGATGTCCGTTTGCGCCCCGATGTCCTTATGCGAGAAAAATATGTGCACAGGAACTTCCGGAGTTTGTAGAACTTGGAGAGGGGCATAAGAGCAGATGCTTTTTGCAGTATCCGGATGCACCTGCCGATGCACAGAATCCATTTCGGAGTAAGGAGTAAGCTATGAGTAATCAGAATATACTGGAGGTCAGAGACCTTACAAAACATTTTAAAGCGGGCGGAAAGCAGGTGGTCCATGCCGTGGACGGCGTCAGCTTTACGCTTGCAAGAGGTAAGACGCTGGGACTGGTAGGCGAGTCCGGCTGCGGCAAATCAAGCTGTGCAAGAACCATTATCCGTATGTATGACGTGACAGCCGGCCAGATTCTTCTGGACGGAACCGATATTACGAATATGAAGCAGAAGGAACTGAAACCTATGCGTAAAAAGATGCAGATGATTTTCCAGGATCCCTATGCTTCCCTAAATGCGAGAATGACGGTGAGGGATATTATTGCGGAACCTCTGATCGCACATGGTATTGTGAAAAAGAAAGAAGAAGCCAATGAACTGGTATACCCGATGCTTGAGTGGGTAGGACTTACGAAGGAACACGCCAACCGTTATGCTCATGAATTTTCCGGCGGACAGAGGCAGAGGGTCGGGATTGCCCGTGCGCTGGTGCTGAAGCCGGATCTGGTCATCTGCGACGAACCGATTTCGGCTCTGGATGTGTCCATTCAGGCCCAGGTTATCAATCTTCTGAAAGATTTTCAAGAAGAGAAGGGGATCTCCTATCTGTTTATTGCCCATGACCTTTCTATGGTGCGTTATGTGTCAGATGAGGTAGGAGTCATGTATCTGGGGCATTTGGTGGAGATCTGTGAGTCGAATGAGATCTATGAGAATCCACTTCATCCCTATACAAAAGGACTGCTTGGCAGTATCCCGATCGCCAATCCAAGGCTTGCGCGCATGAAGGAAAAAAGCGGCATTGAAGGCGATATTCCAAGCCCGATCCATCCGCCGGCAGGGTGCCGTTTCCATACACGGTGTCCCTATGCAAAGCCGGAATGTGGGGAGATTAAGCCGGAGATGAAAGACGTCGGCGGCGGACATATGGTAGCATGCCACCTGTATTCGTAAAGTCTGAGACCTAAAAAGGGTTTCACAGCACAATGTAATGAAACGGCGTGCTTTGAGGCATAGAATTCCAATAAAGGAGGAAAAGAAGTATGAAAAAGAAGCTGAGTTTTCTTTTGGTGCTGAGTATGGTTTGTACGGCGGCACTGACTGGCTGCGGAGGTAAAGAACAAGAGCCGCAGACCATCGACGATGTGAAAGAGGAGTCGAAAGACGAGGCAAAAGGAGAAGTGGCAGGAGAACAGGAAATGACGTTCGTCCTGAACAACGAGCCGGATACGATCGACCCGACGGTTACTAACAATTCTTTTGCAACACCGTTCCTCGTTAACTGTTTTGAGGGACTTGTAACTTATAATGAAGACGGAGAGGTAGTTCCAGGTAACGCAGAATCCTGGGAAGCGAATGATGATCTTACCGTTTATACATTCAAGTTAAGAGACGGACTGAAATGGAGTGACGGAAGCGACCTTACGGCTAAGGATTATGTATATTCTGCGCTCCGGGTTTTAACACCGGCAACGGCAGGTCAGTATGTAAACATGATCTCTGATTATGTGGTAAATGCAGAAGAATTCTACAATGGAGAAAAATCTGCAGAAGAAGTAGGAATTAAGGCAGTGGATGACACGACTTTAGAGTTTACTCTGAAAGAATCCTGCCCGTTCTTCGTTGACCTGGTAAGTATGTGGGTATATTTCCCTGTACAGGAAGCAACTATTGAAAAGAATGGAGACAAGTGGACCACGTCTGCAGATTCTTATATCGGTAACGGCCCGTTCAAGGTGACTGAGATGAAAGAGAAGGAAAGCTTTGTCCTTGAGAAGAATGAGAATTACTGGGATGCAGAAAACGTTACACTGGAAAAGCTGACATACCGCTATATTCTGGACGTGGCTACGGCTCTGACCGCTTATGAAAACGGTGAAGTCGACGGTGTAAGAACCATTCCTTCCAGCGATATTGCCCGTCTGAAAGCAGATAATGCAGGTGTGTATACTGCTCCGAGCTATGGTACGGTATACTATGATATGAACTGTTCTGTAGAGCCATATGACAATCCGCTCGTAAGAAAAGCGCTGAACCTTGCAATTGACCGTGATGCATTAATCAACAACGTAGCGCAGGTTGACGGAGTGCCGGCGTACAGTTTCTATGCACCTGGTTATATCGTTGACGGAAAAGATCTGACAGAAGGACGTTCTGACTTCGGTCTTTCTTCTACGGCAGACGTAGAAGGAGCAAAAGCCGCACTGGCTGAGGCTGGATATCCGGATGGAGAAGGCTTCCCGACATTACAGCTTTCTTTCTATTCAGATGATAATGTAAAGAAGATTGCAGAGGCCATTAAGGAGATGTTAGAGACAAACCTTGGAATCAAGGTAGAAGTAAGTTCTGCTGACTGGGCAGTATTCTATGATGACGTACAGAACGGTAACTATGAAGTAGCGGCAATGGGATGGAGCGCAGATTATGTGAATCCGATGAGTTTCCTTCCTCTGCTTTATACGAATGATGTGACAAACAACAGTTTCTACAGCAATCCAGATTATGATGCAATCGTAGATCAGGCTAAGAAAGAAAAAGATCCTGTGAAATTCGGTGAACTTGTAAAGCAGGCTGATGAACTTGTATCAGCAGATTATCCGATGATTCCACTGTACTACAAGTCTAACAACATATTGATCAAAGACTATGTAGACGGCGTATATATGACGTCATCTTCCAACATCTATTTCAAGAACGCAAAGGTTCTTGAGAAATAGGAGACAGGGTTGAGATGCATAATTTCGACGGAAGGTTTCGGGGACATGGTCTTTGACCTGTTCCCGGATCTTGCGCCGATTACCGTAAAGAATTTTGTGGATACGGCGAAGAGAGGGTTTTATGACGGACTTGCATGGTGCCGGATTGTGGAAGATTATGTGATTCAGTCCGGCTCTCCAGATAATGACATTATGACAGACAGTGACTGGCATATCAAAGGAGAGTTTGAGGAGAATGGAATTCACAATCCTCTGCAGCATAAAAGAGGCGCGTTATCTATGGCCCGTGACGATGATTATGACACGGCGGGAACACAGTTTTTTGTCGTTCATAAGGATGCGCATAAGCTGGATGGCCGCTATGCGGCTTTTGGAGAGATGGTTTCCGGTTTTGAAGTGCTGGATGCGATTGCGAAGCTTCCCACCTACGGACCAGAGACATGGAATAAGCCGAAGGAGATGCCTGTAATCACAAAGATTGTAGTTGAAGAATAAAACAGGGAGATGCTGCAAAATCAGAAATCTGCATTTTGCGGCATCTCTTTTTTGCAGATCTGATCAGGATATTCCTTTAGAGGGAGTAAATTATGACGTTTATTTATCATTATTCTTCGCCATTGGGCGATATAACGATTTCAAGTAATGGCTGTGAAATTAACGGACTATGGTTTGATGGTCAGAAATATTTTGGCGATACGCTGCCAGAAAAATATGAGGAAAAACCTCTGGCTGTTTTTGAAGATACCAGGAAGTGGCTTGACGTATATTTCAGCGGCAAAGAGCCTGATTTCACGCCGCCGCTGCGAATGGAAACAACGCCTTTTCGAAAGGCTGTATGGGAGATTCTGCTTACAATTCCATTCGGGCAGACAATGACATACGGAGAAATTGCAGACATGATCGCGGGCCGGAAAGGACTTGAAAAAATGTCTGCACAGGCGGTGGGCGGAGCCGTAGGGCACAATGCCATATCCTTAATCATTCCCTGTCACAGAGTTGTCGGGAGTAATGGAAGTCTGACCGGTTATGCGGGCGGAATTGAGAAAAAGGTTAAGCTGCTTACTATGGAAAAGGCGGGAAAACGCTCTGATAAAAACCGTGTCTTGGATAATCTGGGTTATTGTGGTAGAATAGCATTTGATAGCAGACTGAAAGGGAGGTATAGCAGATGAATTATTTTACGCCGGCAGAGGTGGCCAGGAATTATATTGGGACGGGAAAGGCAAAGGTGAATACGCCTGTCTGTAAGATGTTTCTCCTGGCGGTTCTTGCAGGAGCATTCATCGCAATGGGAGGCGTAGGCGCAACCACAGCTGCGGTTTCAGTTCCCCTTGCGTCTGTGGGAAAGTTCGTGGGCGCATGCGTGTTCCCGGGCGGCCTTACCATGGTGCTTCTTGCAGGAAGTGAACTGTTCACCGGAAACACTCTTCTGGTCATTCCGCTTCTGGAAAAAGAGATCAGCCCGGCGGGAATGCTGAAAAACTGGGCGGTTGTGTATGTTGGGAATCTTGTTGGCGGACTTCTGATCGCCGCAGGGGTGGTGTATTCCCATCAGCCGGACCTGTTCGGGAATCAGACGGCGGTTTCTGTTATCTCAACGGCTGCGGCAAAATGTTCGCTGTCTTTTGGGGATGGGGTAATCAGAGGGATTCTGTGTAATTTTCTGGTGTGTATCGCCGTGTGGATTTCATTTGCTGCAAAGGACGTGGCAGGAAAGATCATGGGTCTGTTTTTCCCGATTATGATGTTTGTACTCTGCGGGTTCGAACACAGCGTGGCGAATATGTACTACATTGGCGCGGGGATTTTTGCGAAGGGAATACCCGAGTATGCGCAGGCGGCCGTAAAGGCAGGGGTGGATCCTGGGGCGGTTACCTGGGGGAATTTCTTTGGGGGTAATCTGCTTCCGGTAACAATCGGTAATATCATCGGCGGTGCGGTCTGTGTGGGATGTGTATACTGGTATATCTATCTGAAGAAGCCAGGCCGAGAGTAAGTGAAAAGCCCGAAGGGACGCGAGAGGGGAGGAGAGAATATGCCGGACGCATGTGCTGATCTTTTATATAGTTCGATTATCCTTCCTATGATTCCTTTATGTTTTTATCCGGTGAAGGAATATGTGAAGAGCCGCGTATCTGTATTGGTTTTAAAGATTATTATGGCGCTCCTTTTGGTGGGCGGATGTGTAACGCTGATGGGAATGATACATTCTCTGGGCAAGGTGACGGATTTTATCATCTATCCTGCAGGTATCTACTTTTTTTATCTGTATAACCGGGAAGTCAGTCTTTCCTTTTCAAAGAAGTTGTTTGCATTTTTTTCCGCCTGTCTTGTAGGGGGATTTTCAAAGTTATATGCTACGATGTTCGATTACACTTTGCATCCTTCTGGAAATGCGCTTGCTTTTTCGTTAGAAGCTCTGGGAGTGCAGATTCTGTTTCTTGCGGCGGCTGATGTCTTTCTGTATCTGCCTCTTACACGATATATCGGATGGATGATAACGAATTTCCATGAAGAGGAGATCTGGAAAAGAGTCTGGTGTTTCCCGGCGCTTTTTCTGGCTTCTACATATTTTATGTACCCGCGTATATATCGAAACATGTATGTGGGGTATGTGCGGCAGCTCTATCCGTTCGTACTATTGTTCTTTACGTTTTTTGTTCTCTTGATTTATTTTCTGTTCTATATTGTTGCCCGTTCTTTTGTGGAGAGACAGAAAACGGAGATTGCGAACCAGATGTTATCGATGCAGGGGGCTCAGTATCAGCAGTTATTAAGGACGGTAGAGGAAAACAGACGGATCCGCCATGATTTCCGACATCAGTTAATTGTAATTTCAGAACTGGTGGGGCAGAAAGAGTATGACAGACTGGAAGAGTATGTGGGCAGATATATGGATGACGTGCAGACAGAGGTGAAGCTATACTCTTATTCAGCTGCGCTGAATGCACTGATCTCATATTACGAATCTATTTGTGACAGAAGAGGAATCCGGACGGAGTTTACGGTTACTCTGTCCAAAAAGCTGTGGGTTTCGGACCAGGATTTCTGTGTGCTCCTTGGGAATCTTCTGGAAAATGCTATAGACGGAACCAGAAATGTGCAGGAAGCGTATATTACCTTGAAGATCTGGCAGATGGCTTCATCCAATTTGCTGGCAGTGAAGATAACGAATCCTTTTCAGGGAGAATTGAAGCGGGAGGGCAGACATTACCGTTCCTCTAAGCGGGAGGGATTCGGACAGGGGCTTGAATCTGTGGAGATGATTGTTAGAAAGTATGAAGGAATGATGGAGGTTCTGACGGACAGACAGGTTTTTACAGTAAAAATATTGTTGCAGATTCCGTTGGCAAAGACGGAGGAAAGGGTGTAAGACGTGTTACTTTTACAACAGATGATGGTGCTATTTATCTATATTGCAATCGGGTATGGAGCGGCGAAGATGGGAGCCATGGACGAGGAGTTCAGTAAGAAGATTTCCTGGCTGGTGGTAAACGTTGCGAATCTTGCGCTTACCATTTCCGCAGTGGTTAATGGGGACGGTACGATTAAGGGAAAGGAACTTCTTCTGACAGCGGTGGCTGCCGTTGGAATCCTGGGAGGAATGGTGGTACTTTCCCTGATCATACCGTTCTTGTTTGGAGTCCGAAAAGAACAAAGAGGTGTGTACAGGCTGATGTTTGCATTCAACAATATCGGGTTTATGGGATTCCCGGTCATTGTGGCAATCCATGGGCAGGAGGCGCTTCTGTATGCTGCGGTCTTTTGCATGTTCTTCAATGTTCTGATCTATACTTATGGAATTGGGACGGTACAGGCGAAAGGAGAGGGGAAGATAAAGTGGAAGGAGATCTTTAACGTGGGAACAATCGGAAGCGCCCTGGCGATCGCACTCTATCTTCTTCCCGTTTCTACGCCGGAATTTTTTAATTCGACCATGAGCGGGTTAAGCGGACTGACGGCGCCCCTTAGTATGATGGTAATCGGGATTTCCCTTACCAGTATCCGGCTAAAAGAATTATTCCTGGATGTGAAGCTTCTTTTGTTTTCTCTGACGAAGCTTCTGGTGGTTCCGATTCTTGCCATGCAGGTGATCAACAGAGTGATTGATAATACGATGCTGTGCGGAGTCTGCATGGTGATCCTTTCCACCCCGGCGGGCAGCATGACTGCCATGCTGGCTCAGCAGTATGGGGGAGATGAAAGCGGAGAGCTGGCGGCAAAGGGGGTGGCGCTTACCACACTTTTGTCCGTGGTGACCATTCCGATCGTGTCGGCAGTGGTTTTTTAGTTCCAGACACTGACTGGTTTCCGGCCAGTCTTTCTTCCCCACAGATACATGCAGATGCATGCCAGAACCAGAACCATGTCTGCAAACAAGGTTCCTTCGATACCGAACCCGACGTTGTATGCGAAACTGTCTCTTGCTGCCGCAGTATCCAGCCGGAAGACGGAGTAAGGGGATACGATGCCGCTGTTTGGCAGTCCGAAAAGGATGTTCTGTGTAAAATTCCATGAAGCATGCATTGCCATGGCGCACCAGAGGCTGTCCATATAACAGACTATAAACGAAAACAGGATTCCTACGATAAAGATATTTAATACCGATAGAATGGTAACTCCTTCGTTCGTCAGATGTAAGAGAGCGAAAAGCATAGAATTTCCTATGATTGCCACGGCAGGATTCTGATAACTTCTTCTCAGACGCTGGTATAAGAAACCCCGGCAGACCAGTTCCTCTGCGGAGGACTGAACAAAAACCGCTATAAAAATGATGACGAAAGAGACCGGCCGAAAGGAATCGTAATACAGGGAAATGTCTTTGTTAATCCATGCGGCCAGAATACAGATACCGTTTAAACCGAAGCCTAATGCAGTTCCCAGCAGGAGATTCTTCCAGTTGTTGCCCGCTGCATTTCTTCCGACCGCCTGTAAGATCGGGCGGTTTTTCTTTGTGAAACGCAGATATAAAAGCGTAAGCGTCCATATGCCGATAAAACTCAGATACATGGCGGCGGTAACAGCTGCCTCCGTGTCTGTCATAAAGGGAAAAATACCCAGGAGCATTCCCAGAAACTGTCCCAGTATGATCAGCAGCGCCGAAAGAAAATATAATACAAGGATGTTGTCTGACAGTGACTTTTTTATTGATTCTTTCATGGGATTCATTGCTAATTTCCTCTTTTCCTATTCAGTTATATTTAAGATTGCTTCTATTATACCCAGGGGAGTACAGAAATGCAAGACTTCGAAGAGTAAGAATTGCGGGCGCCGTAACAGTTCAGCCTACCGGCTTCACTGTTACGAAAGGTAAGTTTAAAATTCATATATAGTTGACAAATATATCAAGGTGTGATATAAAAAATATAACGAAGTGCGATGTATTTTATTTTGATATATCGTATTGAAATCTATCGTGCTGAAATGTATGAAGGAAAGATTCGGGAAGAAAGAGGTGAGGGAATGACAGACAGAATTAAGAGAGTATACATTCCGATGACGGAGACTGGATTCTACATCTTATATTCTCTACAGAACGAGATGCATGGATATAATATCGGACAGCAGGTGAAGCAGATGACAGGCGGGGAGGTGACGATCAGCCCCGGAACCATGTACGGAACACTGTCAAAGATGGAGAAGGACGGTCTGATCCGGTTTGTAAGGGAAGAAGAAAAGAGGAAGCTGTATGTGATTACGGAGCTGGGAAGGGAGATCTTAGAGATAGAGCTTCACAGGATTGAGAGATTATATCAGAATAGTAAAGGAGCGTTTGTTTATGGCAGATAGAATTATGTTCCGTTTCTGGACGATTACGGATTATGAGAAGGAAGAGCGGTTTCTGACAGAGCAGCATAGGGGAGGATGGAAGATAAAGAGATATGTACTTCCGGGTTTTTACCTGTTTGACAGATGTATACCGGAAGATGTGGTATACAGACTGGATTTTGACCAGGCGGTAAGAGGGGAGAAATTAGGATATCTCCAGATGTACCATGATTTTGGATGGGAATATCTGTTCGATGTAAACGGCTTCAGTTATTTCCGGAGACCTGCTGGTGACCTGGAGGAGGACATGGAAATCTTTAGTGACAATGAGTCAAGACTTGAGATGGTTCAGCGTATATTCAAGCGTAGAATGATACCTCTTCTATGCATTTTCCTGTGCTGTCTGGTGCCGCAGCTTTTCATTCAGTATTTCAGCTGGATGGAGTGGGGGCATGTGTCGTCAAAGGTGCTGACGATTATATTCTGTGTACTTTTTGTTATATATCTGTGCCTGTTCATTCATTGTGGAATAGGAATCAGAAGGCTGAAAGAGAAGTATGAAAAGAATTTTGGAAAAGAATAGATTCAGCGGTCTTTCTATGATAAACTGATTACATGGAAAGAGATGAGTACCTATGTTGAAGGAGGCCATAGAATGATCACAGGAGCTTTTATGGTTCCTCATCCGCCGCTGATCATACCGGAGATCGGCAGGGGTGAGGAAGGTCATATACAGAATACGGTTCGCGCATATCATGAGGTGGGGAGCAGGATTGCCGGGCTGAAACCAGAGACGATTGTGTTGATTTCACCCCATCAGATTATGTATGCAGACTATTTCCATATTTCACCGGGGAATATTGGAAAAGGGGATTTCGGACAGTTTCGTGCGGGACAGGTGGAGATAGAGGTTACTTACGATAAGGAGTTCGCAGAGAATCTTGGCAGGCTTGCCATGGCGGGCGGCATTCCTGCCGGCGCCGCCGGAGAGCGCGACAAAAGGCTTGACCATGGTACCATGGTGCCGCTGTATTTCGTGAATCAATACTTGCAGGAGTACCGTCTGGTGAGAATCGGTTTATCGGGGCTTTCTCTTGCGGCGCATTATGAATTAGGCCGTCGTATCAGAGAAACCGCAGAAGTTCTTGAACGGAATGTAGTAGTGATTGCCAGTGGGGATCTGTCACACAGACTTGCCGCAGAAGGCCCTTATGGATATAAGGAAGAAGGCCCGGAGTATGACCGCCGGATTATGGAGGTGATGGGAAGCGGAGACTTTGGGAAGTTGCTGGAATTTTCGGAGGATTTCTGCGAAAAGGCAGGAGAGTGCGGGCACCGTTCTTTTACGATCATGGCGGGTGCGTTGGACAGAACCGGAGTGAAAGCCCACAGGCTTTCCTATGAGGGACCCTTTGGCGTGGGATATGGAATCTGTGCGTATGAGATACAGGGGAGGAACCCAGAGCGGAATTTTATGGATCAGTATGAGGAGAAGGAGAGGAAGCGTATTCGAGAGCTGAGGTTAAGGGAAGATGTATATGTACAGCTTGCCAGGCAGACGATCGAGGAGTATGTTCTTACCAAAAGAAAGAGGAAGATACCGGAGGGACTGCCGGATGAGATGTATGAAAGCCGGGCGGGAGTATTCGTTTCCATAAAGAAGGAAGGGCAGCTTCGGGGATGTATCGGCACGATTCAGGCAGTGCGGGGTTCTGTGGCGGAGGAAATCATTGAGAATGCCGTCAGTGCAGCGTCAAGCGATCCCAGATTCTCTCCAATAGAGCCGGAAGAACTGGAGAAACTGACCATCAGTGTGGATGTGCTGGGAGAGACGCAGAAGATAGATTCACCGGATCAGTTAGATGTAAAACGGTACGGCGTGGTAGTAACGAAAGGATATCGCCGGGGGCTGCTGCTTCCGAACCTGAACGGTATCGACACGGTGGAAGAACAGATTCGGATTGCAAAACAGAAGGCTGGAATCAGGGAGCAGGAAGAAGTAGAACTGGAAAGATTCGAGGTGATCCGGCATTATTAGAAGGCGGTCAGAAGGAGAGAAAGTCTGTGGGGAACTGTTGAAACGCATTGCAGGAGATGGGAGGATGTTATGGAAACAAAACGGGCGATGCATATGATTTGTATCATGATTCTGGCGGTTATGCTGACGGGATGTGCAGGGAAACAGAAATTATCGGACAAATTCGACGAGGCAGAGGTGAAGGCCGCGGCAGAGGAAGTCATAGAGATTTTGAATGAAGGGGATATTGATACCCTTGTGGATCAGAAGTGGAATTCTGTGATGAAGAGCATGGCAGGCAAGGAGATGATGACAGAGCAGGTGCTTCCGATTGTGGAAGAACTTGGCGCTTTTGAAGAATTTGATAAGGAAGCGGTTACGGGAAGCAGGGACAAGGATACAGAACAGGAATTCGCAGTTGCGGTGGTAAAAGTAAAGTATGAGAAGCGCAAAGCGCAGTTTACCATTTCCTTTGACGAGGATATGAAGGTGGGCGGATTCTATATAAAGTAAAATAAAAAGGCGGTTACGCAAAGGAGAGACGTATGGCAGCATGGACGGCGATGTGCGGTGGAGGGAGTGTTATTTTCTTGGGAATGGCGCTTTTGTTTACGGTTTTGAAAGGGAAGGCGGCAATTCTGATCTCTGGATTTAATACGATGCCAGAAGAACAGAGAAAGCGGTATGACACAGAGAGGATGAGTAGGGATCAGAGGAACGCATTCATTCTGTGGGCGGTGATTCTGGGCAGCGGAAGTCTACTGTCTGTTATGACTTCATCTCCAAATATGGCCGTTGCCTCGGGGATCATCTGGCTTATCGTGTTTTTGCGGGATGTACATTTAGATGAAGAAAAGGCATTTGGAAGGTATAAGATTAAGTGAGTATAACAGTGATTGTCTGATATTAAAAAGAAAATGAAAAAATAAGGAAATGAAAACGTATGGATAATATAAATAAAAACAATGAAAGTGCAGATCAAGGGATATTTATCGCCTTTGAAGGCATTGACGGAAGCGGAAAGAGTACGCAGATTACAATACTGAATGAACGGATGAAAGAGGAAGGGATTCATTGTTATACGACAATGGAACCGACAGATTCACCGTTCGGTTCTTTGATTCATCAGATTATGACGGGACGAATAAAGACAGATAACAAAGTCATTGCAGCTCTTTTTGTGGCAGACCGGTTAGATCATCTGTTAAATGACGTCGATGGAATTGTCAATAAAATCAATGAAGGTACAACGGTGCTCACAGACCGTTATTACTTTTCTTCGTATGCATATCACAGTGTTGATATGCCTATGGAATGGGTGATACAGGCAAATGGGCAGAGCAGCGGCATACTGCGTCCTACGGTAACGATATTTATAGATACCGACCCGGATACCGCAATGGAACGAATTGCAAAGAGCAGAGACCATCAGGAGTTATTTGAAAAAAAATCCCGGTTAGTGAAAGTCCGTGAAAAATATTTCGAAGCTTTTGAGAAGCTGAAAGGAGAGGAACGGGTGATCGTGATTGACGGGAACAGAAGCGTACAGGAGATTGCGGACGATATCTGGGAGAGGGTGAAAGGTTTTCTGTAATGAAAATGCCGGGCGGATTTCTGGATAAAAATAGAATGGCTGTAAAATCTGCATAAAAGAGTTGTAATACTGCCGGTTTTTTAGTACAATGTAAACATGAGATTTTACTATATATTAAGGAGGCACCGAAAATATGAAGGTTTACAGAACTGATGAGATCAGGAACGTAGTTCTCTTAGGACATGGAGGGAGCGGAAAGACAAGCCTTGTTGAAGCGATGGCTTATGTATCAGGGGCAACGAACCGTATGGGGAAGATTACAGACCACAATACGATCAGTGATTTCGATAAAGAAGAACAGAAGAGAGAATTTTCAATCAGCACGGCTCTGATACCCGTCGAGTGGGAGAAGGCGAAGATCAATGTCCTTGATACTCCTGGATACTTCGATTTCGTGGGAGAGGTAGAAGAAGCGGTCAGTGCGGCGGATGCGGCTGTCATCGTAGTTTCCGGCAAGGCCGGCGTGGAAGTCGGAACCGAGAAGGCATGGGAACTGTGCGATAAGTATAATCTGCCTCGTATGATCTACGTGACAGAGATGGATGTGGACGATGCAAGTTTCCGCCAGGTGGTTGAAGATCTGAACGAGAGATACGGTAAGGTGATCGCCCCCCACTTCCAGCCAATCAGAGAGAATGAGAAGCTGGTAGGCTATGTCAACGTTATCAAGAATGCGGGCAGACGTTACACCGGTATCGGCCAGAGAGAAGAGTGTGAGATCCCGGATTACTGTAAGCCGAACCTTGAGACTTACCGTGAGAAGCTGTTAGAGGCAGTGGCGGAGATTAGCGACGAGTATATGGAGCGTTACTTTGCAGGCGAAGAGTTCTCGGTTGAAGAGATTCGTGCAGCGATGCGTACCGAGGTTATGGAAGGACGGATTGTTCCGGTTGCCATGGGTTCTAATGTACAGGCTCAGGGTGTAGCGAATCTGTTATCAGATATTGTAAGATTCTTCCCAAGCCCGGACTGGAGAGAATGCGCGGGGATTAACCGCAAGACCAATGAGATTTATGAGGCGAACTATGACTTTGCCAAGGCAAAATCCGCTTATGTATTCAAGACGATGGTAGATCCATTTATTGGAAAGTATTCCTTTGTCAAGGTATGTTCCGGTGTACTGAAGGGTGAGGATACGCTTTACAATGCAGATTCCGAGACCGATGAGAAGCTGGGCAAGATCTACACGATGGTTGGAAATAAACCGGTAGAGGTGAAGGAATTATTCGCAGGCGATATCGGCGCCATTGCGAAGCTGACCAGTACGAAGACGGGCGACACCCTTTCCGCAAAGACGACGCCGGTGCTGTTCGGAAAGACCGAGTATTCCAAGCCCTATACATATATGAAGTATGTGACTAAGAACAAGGGAGATGAGGATAAGGTTTCTCAGGCTCTTCAGAAGATGATGGCAGAGGATATTACTCTGAAGTCAGTGAATGACAGCGAGAACCGCCAGACGCTGATCTATGGTATGGGCGACCAGCATCTGGAGATTGCGGTAAGCAAGCTCCTTGAGAGATATAAATGTGAAGTGACACTGGAGACGCCAAAGGTTGCGTTCCGTGAGACGATTAAGAAGAACTCCGACGTAGACACGAAGTATAAGAAGCAGTCCGGCGGACATGGTCAGTATGGTCACGTTAAGATGAAGTTTGCGGCATCCGGCGATCTGGAGACGCCTTACATTTTCGAGGAGACGGTAGTTGGCGGAGCGGTTCCGAAGAACTACTTCCCGGCAGTGGAGAAGGGGCTTCAGGAATCCGTGGTGAAAGGACCTCTTGCCGGATATCCGGTAGTTGGCGTGAAGGCTACGCTGTACGATGGTTCCTACCATCCGGTAGATTCTTCCGAGATGGCGTTCAAGACTGCGACCATCCAGGCGTTCAAGAAAGGATTCATGGAGGCGGGCCCCGTTCTCTTAGAGCCGATTGCATCGATTAAGGTGGTTGTTCCCGATGATTATACAGGGGATGTCATGGGAGATCTTAACAAGCGGCGCGGGCGCGTATTGGGTATGAATCCGATTGCAGGCGGACTGCAGGAGATTGTGGCTGATATTCCGATGACAGGCGTATTCGGTTACTGTACGGTACTTCGCTCCATGACGGGCGGAAGAGGGACTTACTCCTATGAGTTTGCACGCTATGAGCAGGCTCCGTCCGATGTCCAGGAGGTTGAGATTGCCAAGAGGGCGGCGGAAGAGTAAATTTTTCCGATGGAAATACTGTATAGCAGTAAAGCGATAAAATACTTAAGATATAGAAGAAAAGCCCGTTAGGGCTTTTTTTCTTTGGGTAAAAGTGCTATAATCTCTTTTGCCATGTGGAGTATGGAATTATGTGGATAAGGAGTGAGGATATCCGGTTTCGCACACGCTGTCATGGCAAATACAAGAGAGACATGAATGAGGATCAAAAAAATGAAGATAGTAATTATTGGTGACGGTAAGGTTGGGCATAAACTGACAGCCCGGTTATCAGAAGAGGACTATGATATTGTTTTAATTGATCAGAATACGGGAAAACTAAAAGAGGCGGTGAACCAGCTTGACATTTTCTGTATTCCGGGAAATGGTGCAGATATGGAGGTGCAGAAGCAGGCAGACGTACCCCATGCTGACCTGGTAATCGCATGTGCGTCCATGGATGAGATGAACATGCTGTGCTGTCTGCTTGCAAAGCGGCTGGGGGCGAAGCATACCATTGCAAGGGTGCGTAATCCGATTTACTACAGACAGATTGATTTCTTCAAGGAGGACCTGCATCTAAGTATGGCGGTCAATCCTGAATTGTCGGCTGCAAACGAGATCGCCAGAATCCTGCTGTTCCCTGAGGCCAGCAAGGTGGAGACTTTCATGAAGGGAAGAGTGGAACTGGTGGAGCACGTCTTAAAGCCAGACAGCCCCCTGGCAGGCCTGTCTCTGGCGGAGATCGGGAGGAAATTCGGTATTAATATCCTGGTCTGCGCCGTGAAGAGGGGAACCTCCGTCTACATCCCGGACGGGGATTTCGTTGTGCAGGCGGACGACAGACTGCATATTGCGGCGGGGCATCAGAATTTACGGTCGTTTTTTAAGTCTCTGGGGCGCAAGAGCACCAAGATTCGCAGAGTTCTGATCTGCGGCGGCGGGAATCTGTGTTTTTATCTGACGCGCCAGCTTCTGGAGGCAGGTATGCAGGTAAAGATCATCGAACGGAATCCAGAGAAATGCGAGTATCTGTGTGAACTGCTTCCAAAAGCGACAATCATACAGGGGGATGCGGCGGATCATGATCTGTTGCTGGAAGAAGGGATTCAGAATACAGATGCAGTGGTTGCGCTGACAGGTATGGATGAAGAGAATATCATTATGTCGCTGTTTGCCAAAGCCCAGGGAGTGGATAAGATTGTGGCTAAGGTGAACGAGGATTCCCGGGCCCAGATGGTAGAGGGGCTTGGAATCGACAGTATTGTTTCTGTGAAGGGAGCGGCGGCGGATGAGATCGTGAATTATGTACGCGCAAGAAAGAATTCCTTCAGTAATGCAGAGGTGGAGACCATCTACCGTCTGCTTGGCGGCAAGGTGGAAGCGATGGAATTTATTATCAGAAAGGCGTGTGATTTCACCAATGTTCCCTTGAAGAACCTGCCTACGAAACCGAATCATCTGATTGCCTGTATAGGAAGAAAGAGGAAGATTATCATTCCAGGCGGTGATGATTATCTGGAAGTGGGAGACAGTGTGATTGTGGTTACGAAAGAGCATATTATTAATAAATTTACTGACATACTTGCATAGGGGAGACGGAAATTAGATTATGAATACGAAGATGATACGGTATATCTTAGGGAAGATGCTGGGAGTGGAGGCGGCGCTTTTGCTGCTTCCGGCGCTGGTTTCCCTGATCTACCGGGAATTTAGCGGTGTATATTTTCTGATTTCGGCAGGGATTGCCGGCGTGGCTTTTCTGCTGGCAGGAATGAAGAAGCCCGAGAACCGGAATATTTACGGAAAGGAGGGTATGATCATCGTTGCCAGCGCCTGGATTCTGTGGTCATTGATCGGGGCGCTGCCGTTTGCGCTTTCCGGCAGTATTCCGGATTATCTGGATGCGTTTTTTGAAACGGTTTCCGGGTTCACCACGACGGGTTCTACGATTCTGACGGATATTGAGGCTCTGCCCCAGGGTATGCTGTTCTGGAGAAGCTTTACTCACTGGATCGGCGGTATGGGCGTGCTGGTGTTTGTACTGGTGCTTACGAAGCTGGATAAGAAGAATACGATGTATCTGATGCGTGCGGAGGTGCCGGGACCAGAGAAGGATAAACTGGTTCCAAAGACCATGTCCACGGCCAGGATTCTGTATGGGATGTATTTCGGGATGACAGCGATAGAAGTAATCCTCCTGCTGTTTGGCGGGATGAATGTGTTCGACAGTCTGATCTTCTCCTTCGGAACGGCCGGAACCGGAGGGTTTGCTAACTATTCTGCCAGTGTGGGACATTTTAACAGTGCATATATCGACGGCGTGATTACGGTATTTATGATTTTGTTCGGTATTAACTTTAACTTGTACTATTTTCTGCTGCTGAGGGACATAAGGCCGGTGTGGAAGAATGAAGAGTTGAAGACATACCTGCTGCTTATCCTGTCCGCAGCCTGCGTGATCACGATTAATATCAGTCAGTTATATGAAAGCCCATGGAAGGCGTTCCGATATGCGATCTTTCAGGTGGCTTCGATTATCACTACCACTGGGTATGCAACGGCGGATCATACGTTGTGGCCTATGTTTTCCCAGTGCGTGCTGCTGTTTCTGATGATGGTCGGCGCCTGTGCCTCCTCTACAGGAGGCGGTATGAAGGTGGCGCGGTTTATGATGATGATGAAATGTATCAAACGTGAGATCATGCAGATGGTTCACCCGAAGTCTGTCAGTATCATCCGTATGAATGCAAAGAAGGTGGACTCGGATGTGCTGAGGACGCTGAATGTCTATCTGATGGCGTATATCGGTTTTATTGTGGGCTCGGTCCTGCTGGTGTCTATTGATAATATGGACTTTGGCACAACGTTCAGTTCGGTTCTGACGACGCTTAACAATATCGGTCCGGGGATTGGAGCCGTGGGACCAAGCGGAAGTTTTGCAGATTTTTCACCGCTGTCAAAGCTGGTGTTCTGCTGTGACATGCTGGCAGGGCGTCTTGAGATTTTCCCATTCCTGATGTTGTTTACTGCCTCGGCATGGAACCGGAAATTTTAAAAAGGAGATTATATGAATTTTAAGAAAAAGTTATTGATTGTGGCAGCCTTGATTGTGGCGGCGGGCGCCTATTACTATGCGGCTCTGCCTGCGATTAATGTCCATTCGTCTGAGACCTGGTTTTTTGCTATATTTCTGCTGGTGGCAATAGCGGCCGCCTATGCTGTGCGCAGGAAACTTGGAAGGAAGGAACTGAAACAGAGCAAGGTGATGAAGGTCTTTGGTTTCCTGATCCTGGGCGCAGGAATCGTGTATCTTTTGGGATCACTGCTCTCCTCGCCCATTGTCAACGCCAGGAAATACCAGAAGCTTCTTACGGTGAAAGAGGGCGAATTTACGGAGGATATAGAGGAACTTTCCTTTGATAAAATTCCGCTTCTTGATAAGGATACCGCAGAGATTCTCGGCGACAGGAAGATGGGGAGCATGGTGGATATGGTGTCTCAGTTTGAAGTGGACAGTATCTATAGTCAGATTAATTATAAGGACAATCCGGTCCGCGTATCGCCCCTTCGATATGCCAGTCTGATCAAATGGCTTACTAACCGCTCAAACGGTATTCCGGCGTATATCCGTATTAATATGGCGACCCAGACAACGGAACTTGTGAAACTTGAGCAGGGGATCAGGTATACGACCAGTGAACATCTGAACCGGAATATTTACCGGCATCTGCGGTTTGCACATCCGACCTATATCTACGGGGAGCTGAGTTTCGAGATTGACGAAGAAGGAATTCCCTATTGGATTGCACCGGTGAAAAAATTTAACATCGGGCTTTTCGGAGGAGAGACGGTTGGCAAGGTGGTTCTGTGCAATGCTGTGACCGGAGATATGAAGACCTATGATATTGAAGACGTTCCGGAATGGGTGGACCGGGCTTACTCGGCGGATCTTCTGGTGCAGTTGTTCGACTATTATGGTACGTTAAAGCATGGGTTCTTCAATAGTATTCTGAGCCAGAAGGACTGCCTTAAGACCACGGACGGGTATAATTACCTGGCGCTTGACGACGATGTATGGATGTATACCGGGGTGACTTCGGTGAACGGCGACCAGTCTAACGTAGGTTTCGTGCTGTCAAACCAGAGGACAATGGAGACCAAATATTATAAGGTTGAGGGCGCCACGGAGGCTTCCGCTATGTCGTCGGCAGAGGGGCAGGTGCAGAACTTAAAGTACAGGGCCACGTTTCCGCTGCTTCTGAATATCTCGGATGAGCCGACTTATTTTATCGCATTAAAGGATGATGCAGGGCTGGTGAAGAAGTATGCCATGGTAAACGTGCAGAAATACCAGATTGTTGCCATCGGCGACAGTGTGAGCCAGTGCGAGGAGAATTATCTGGAGCTGTTGTTCAGTAACGGCGTGAAAGAGGCGGAGAAGGATACAAGGGAAGTTAAAAAGGTGACCGGAAGTATCACGAAGATTGCACAGGCGGTTATTGACGGAACGTCCCATTACTATATCATGGTAGAAGGTTCAGAGGATATCTTTGATATCTCTGTGGTTGATTTCATAGACGTCGTACGTTGTGAAGTGGGGCAGGAGGTTGTCATGGAGTACAAGGAGGACGCAAGAGCGAATCTTGTCATGTCGCTTCAGATCCGGGGAAGCCGGATGGACGTAGACCAGGAAGATAACGAGGATAGATGACGAAGGAAAAATTATATAAACTGATTCAGTTACAACCCGAAATCGTAAAAAAGCTGGAAGTGATCGGCAGTCAGATCGATTTTGACAAAATAGATCATGATCTGAATCAGATACTTGACAGTGACTCGGCAAAACAGGCATACGATTGTTTAGAGCTTATGCTAAAGGGAGACACGGATCATCTTAAGATGCTCTATTGTCAGTTGGAATGTGCCTGCCGAATATATGAGCGTTATGTGAAAAAAAATATTCCAGAAACCATTTACATCGATACAATGAAATGCTTTACCAGATTTATTGAGGAATGCAAGAAGAAAACTGGCCGTATGTTTTTCGACAGAGGATGGTGGACTTACAGGCAGATTAGTATGAATCTGTTCCGCATTGGAGCATTGGAATATCAGTTTAAGAAATATGATGGTGAAAATGTGATTGGAATCCATATACCGTCGGATGCGGATTTATCAGAGGAATCTGTGGATAGATCCATTGAGCAGGCAGATTGTTTTTTCAAGACATATTATGAGGATTACGAATTTTTTAACTATACCTGTAATTCCTGGCTGCTGTCACAGTCGTTAACGCCGTTACTGCCGGAAAAGTCGAACATTTTATCCTTTCAACAGAGATTCAGGATTGTAAAAGAGGATCTGGAGGATAAAAGCTATCTGGAATGGCTGTTCCAGGTTTTGCCGGATATAGAGTACAATAAGCTGCCATCTGTGACCAGGTTGCAGAAAAAGGTCAAAGAAATGCTTCTGAAAGGCGGAAAAATCGGTTCTGCATACGGGGTTATGATATGAAAAGAGATAAAAAATGACGTAAAGATCTGGATATAAAAGGAGCATCACAGTGTCCTCTTGGTATACATTGCTGTGCTGCTCCTTTATCCTTCATTAATTCAGATAGCTGTATCCACCTTCGCAGATGTCGGTCAGTTCGCTCTTGTCAGCGCTAAGGCTTACAAAAAACTCGATCCCACACTCTGTTGAAATCTTTTTCAGCCTTTCTACAAAATCCGGCACATTCTCAAGGGAAATGTCAGCATGCTTCATAACGCCGTCAATGAAGACGCACTCAATGTCATGGTTAGAACTGTACATGCCATATAAAAAGCCTATGTATTCGTCTGTGTTCGTAATGGAGGTGAAGTCATCCATACAGATTGTACGGATATCAAATGTAACACTTGCCGTGTCTCTATGGGTTTTTTTAATAAATACAACGTTACCGTTACATTCTTTTGCTTTCTTATTCGCAAGTTCGATCATTTTCTGTGTCTTTCCGCTCCCCTTTGGGCCAGTCAATAAATTTACCATAGTAAACCTCTCCTTTATGTATTATTCATTTACTGAAATCATCAGTATGATCTGTGTACAACTATTATACACTAAAGAGGCAGATGGAACAACTAAAATTGTGACTTTTGTATAAGAAAATATTGCTTGACTTATTTTTGCATTCTTCATATAATAAATAGGAAATAGAGCAGATGAAGAAGTGTGCAGATCCTAAGCCTTTTCGTCTCATTGGAGATGCAAAGGCTTTTTATGATATAGGAAACTTCGTTCCTTATATTATAAAAAACTTCCGGGAGGATGCGCGCCCGTGCGAAGAGGAAGTGTGTCGCAAGCGACCGCACTCGGCGCAAGAATGTGCCTTGGCACATTCTTTATTTTGGGAATCATTTTTAGAAGGAGAGGAATGAATATCATGTCGAAGATACCTTACAATCATAAGGCGATTGAGAAGAAGTGGCGTGAGAACTGGGAGAAGAACCCGGTCAACGTCAAGGTTGATGAGAACGGGAAAGAACGTCAGAAATACTATTGTCTGGATATGTTCCCTTATCCGTCCGGGAACGGACTTCATGTGGGGCATTGGAGAGGATATGTGATTTCTGATGTGTGGAGCAGGTATAAGCTGCAGCAGGGATACTATATCATTCACCCGATGGGCTGGGATGCGTTCGGCCTTCCGGCTGAGAACTATGCCATCAAGATGGGGGTACATCCGGCGATTTCCACGGCGGAGAATGTAAAGAATATCAAGAAGCAGATTAATGAGATTGCGGCTTTGTACGACTGGGACCGTGAGGTGAATACCACGGACCCCAAATTCTATAAGTGGACCCAATGGATTTTCGTGAAGATGTTCAAGGAAGGGCTTGCCTATGAGAAGGAATTCCCGATTAACTGGTGTCCGTCCTGCAAGACCGGTCTTGCTAATGAAGAGGTCGTGAATGGAAAATGCGAACGCTGCGGGGCCGAGGTCACGAAGAAGAATCTCCGCCAGTGGATGCTGAAGATTACGGCCTATGCGGAGAGGCTTCTGAATGATCTGGATAAACTGGACTGGCCGGAGAAGGTCAAGAAGATGCAGTCTGACTGGATCGGTAAATCCTACGGTGCGGAAGTGGATTTCCCGGTAGAAGGCAGGGACGAGAAGATTACGGTCTACACCACAAGACCGGATACCCTGTTCGGAGCAACTTTCATGGTACTGGCTCCTGAGCATGAACTGGCAAAGAGCCTGGCTACGGACGAGACGAGGGAGGCCGTGGAGAAATATATTTTCGAAGCATCCATGAAGTCCAATGTAGACCGTATGCAGGACAAAGAAAAGACTGGCGTATTTACCGGAAGTTATGCTGTCAATCCGTTAAATGGCCAGAAGACGCCGATCTGGCTGTCGGATTATGTACTGGCTGACTATGGTACGGGGGCGATTATGTGCGTGCCTGCCCATGACGACCGCGACTTTGAGTTCGCGACGAAGTTCGGGATTCCGATTGTACAGGTGATTGCCAAGGACGGACAGGCGATTGAGGATATGACGGAGGCTTATACCGAAGCCAGCGGAACCATGATCAATTCTGGAGAATGGAATGGAATGGAGTCGTCGGTTCTGAAGAAAGAGGCGCCCCATATCATCGAGGAGCGGGGAATCGGGCGTGCGACCGTGAATTATAAGCTGCGTGACTGGGTATTTTCACGTCAGCGTTACTGGGGAGAGCCGATTCCGATCGTACACTGCCCGGACTGCGGCAATGTGCCGGTACCGGAGGAAGAGCTGCCGCTTCGTCTGCCGGAGGTAGAGTCTTACGAGCCGACGGGAACCGGAGAGTCGCCGCTTGCCGGAATTGAGGAGTGGGTGAACTGCAAGTGTCCGGTGTGCAATAAACCTGCGAAACGTGAGACGAATACCATGCCGCAGTGGGCAGGGTCTTCCTGGTATTTTCTGCGCTATGTGGACAATCATAATGATAAAGAACTGGTTTCCAGAAAGAAAGCGGATGCACTGCTTCCTGTAGATATGTATATCGGCGGCGTGGAGCATGCCGTACTTCATCTGCTGTATTCCCGTTTCTACACGAAATTCCTGTGCGATATCGGGGCGATTGATTTTGACGAGCCGTTCCAGAAGCTGTTTAATCAGGGAATGATTACAGGGAAGAACGGGATTAAGATGAGTAAATCGAAAGGTAATGTGGTTTCGCCGGATGATCTGGTGCGTGATTATGGCTGTGATTCTCTGCGGATGTATGAGTTGTTCGTAGGGCCGCCGGAATTGGATGCCGAGTGGGACGACCGTGGGATTGACGGCGTGAACCGTTTCCTGAAGCGCGTGTGGAACCTGGTAATGGACAATAAGGACGGGGATGTCAAGGCGACCAAGGCGATGGTTAAGGAGCGTCACAGACTGGTGTGCGATATAACGAAGCGGTTGGAAAGCTTTAGTCTGAACACGGCAATCTCTGGTTTCATGGAGCATAATAATAATCTGATTGAGATTGCAAAGAAAGAGGGCGGCATTGACAAAGAGACTCTGTCAACCATGGCCGTGCTGTTATCTCCCTTTGCCCCCCATATCGCAGAAGAGATCTGGGAGCAGTTAGGACATGAAGGTAGTGTGTTTACCGCCGGATGGCCGACCTATGACGAAGAGATGATGAAGGATGACGAGATTGAAGTGCCGGTACAGATCAATGGCAAGACGAGAGCCGTGATTTCTGTTGCTGCGGATATCTCCAAAGAAGATGCGATTGCGGCTGGTAAGGCGGCAGTGGAGGATAAACTGACAGGGACGGTTGTGAAAGAGATATATGTCCCTAAGAAGATTATTAACATTGTGCAGAAATAGGAAGTGCGAATTAAAATAAGAGACAGGACTCCTAATGCTTGCATAAAAGGAGGCTGGTCTCTTGTTTTATTCAAAATTTTGAAGTCAGGGAGAAGTTCATGGAAGTAAAAATGAATACACTGACACCAGAATTGTTTCTGGATTTATACACATCAGTTGGTTGGGAGCCGCCGACATTAGAACAAGTGAAAGAAGCTCTGAAAAATACAATGGCTGCTTTTACGGCTTACGAAAACAACAATGCTGTTGGAATGGTAAGGTTAATTGGTGATGGGGGAATGTCATTTTATATTAAGGATTTTGCGGTAATTCCCTCTTTTCAATCCCAAGGTGTAGGATCAATTTTGATTGAAAATGTAGAGAAGTATATCAGAGAAAAAATAGATTCGGATTGGGCGGTTAGTTTAGAATTGATAAGTACAAAAGAGGCAGTCGGATTTTATAAAAAGAAGGGTTTTGAGGAAAGACCTTGCGAGTGGGACGGGCCGGGAATGTTCAAAATGATCAGATAGATTCGAGTTATAAAAAGAAGAAATGAGTTGTTATGGGGGGGGACCATAACAGCTCATTTCTATGAAGTGGAAATTATTTATAAAATGCAATATAACCAGCTTCTTTTGGGTGGTCTGCAATTAGGGAATCCCTTTCTTTTAACACATTACATGCAATAATTAAATCAGCTCCTGCGGAAATAAAATTAACAATCATAGTAAGGAAAGACACTGTACCCGGATATATAAAAATGAAAAATACGCTGCCAAAACCTAATACTACAAAAGGAGTTAAAACGCCAAATAAATATGATTTCTTTTCTAAAGCCACTTTGCAAGCACAACTTGGCATCATTGCGTTAATATTAAAGCGAACCACATTCCAGCCTTTTCCACTTGCAACCGCCCAGCCTACACCATGTAATAATTCATGTATAACAACTGAAATTGCGATAATCGCTATAAATATGATATAAAATGAAAGACCGCTTACCTCTAATAAATATGCTCTTTCAACTAGCAAAAAGCGATATAACAAGCCAAAAATTATTACAAATGGAAGTGCATAAAAAACACCTAAAATCATTGCCTTTCCAGAAGTAATAGTAACATCTTTTTCATGATAACCCTGTTCATGCAATTGTGCTTTCATTTTTTCAAAATTTTCGCTATGCTTATCCATTGAAATTACCCTCCTTATATATTAACTTATCATTTTTGTGCTTAAAGGGTGATATTTTTCTTCTGTAAGATATTCAAAAGATAATTCTCTTTGCCGCCGTCTGCTCCGTTTACGCCATGGGGTAATAGCCGCATAGCGAGGGACGATTTTGAAAAAGACGTTAAATGTGTATTCGATATGCACCTTGTATGCTTCTATGATATTCACGGAAATCCCACCTTTCTGGATAGTGTAAGAGGGCGACGGCACTCCCTGCTGTCGCCCTCTTGATTCGTCAACAGCAAGGACCGGCAGGCTGTTAATGGTGGGCAGTTCACGAAGCCCATTCATAATGACCGTTGACTGGTGCGGTTGGCTTTGCTATTTGCTACTTTTCCTAATAAAGTATAATTTATTTTTATTTCAATGTCAACTATTTCATATTTTTTAGTATAAAAATATTGCTCGCCTTTTCAGTGACAAGCAATATTAGGTTTGACTATTGAATTTTTTTGTATATCAGAATTGCGATAACCTCAACCGTAAGCACAATATCGTATATCCATTGAACGCAAAAAGCTACTGTATCGTAATTTATGGGTATACAATCTGATATTTTTGCAAAAAAATTAACAAGGAAAATGAATACAATCATAGAAATAATACTTGCTTTTCCGATGATTGTCCGTCTTCTTTCATCGCGGGAAAACTTTATAAAAAATAAAATAATTAAAATAATCGTAATCGGTAAACCATACCATATCCCTATCAACAGGATTTGTCTATTAATCACAAGTTGATTTAGTATCTCAATCACTTTTCTACCTCCGAAAAATCAAATAAATCTTCAATCGTTACATCAAATATTTTTGAAATACTATACGCCAACATCATAGAGGGATTATAGCGATTTCGTTCAAGCTGCATAATTGTTTGTCTTGAGACACCCACCAAATCAGCAAGTTCTTGTTGCGTCATTCTCTTTGTGGCTCTGTACACATGGATTTTACTTTCAAATTGATATTTATTTTTTGACAATGGCTCGCCGCCTTTCTTTGCCGTTATTATTATTTGGCAGATACGAGCATAACATATTTCTTGTATTTTGTCGAATAAAGATTTTATAACACGGAAATTCAGGAACATAATGATGTAGTATGCGTTTATAAACATTTGCAGCTTGTGCATAAAAAAGGGGCGTTCTTGAGGAATTCGATGATTGGTTAGCTTTACAATTGGAAAAGTTAATTGATGAATTAGAAGCAAAAATACAATATTGATAAAACAGGGCTAATCAGAAAAGAAGTGTTACCAGATTGGAAACATGTAAAATACGGATTGGTACTTTTCATTTCAACAGTATCGCTATATGATATAAGTGAAAGAGAGGTATACAGTATGGCATTAAGTGAAAACATCAAAAAATACAGAGAAGAAAAAAATCTTACCCAGCAACAACTTGCGGATAAATTGTATGTTTCAAGACAGACCGTTTGTCGATGGGAAAAGGGTACAAGATGTCCAGACCTGATTACTGCAAAAAAACTAGCGCTGGAACTAGACGTAAGTATGGACGAACTTATATCTGATGAAAGTATAAATGACATTCAAAAAAATTATGGAATATGGAAATCAGAGAAGATGATCAATCGGATGCGTCTGCAAGAGTTTCATAAAAAATTATTGAATTTTATGGAAATTCTGGGATCAATATTTTTGATCATTATGCTGCTGTTTCGGGTTCAATTAGATATGAGCGTGCCATTGTGGTGTACGATTGGGTTCCTCTGTGTAGAAATTCCATTATTTATAGCTAATTTTACGATTTCCAAAAAGTTGAGAGAAATGTAGTGAAGTCAGGGAACGAGATGGCTTTTAGGAACATTTACAGGAATGTTTCTGTAAGCCTGCCAGAAACTAAGAATAAAAGCGGCACTGATTATAGAATAAATAGTTAGTGTCTTTTCAGATTCTATAGGAGGAATTTAATCATGGAATTAGAAGTCATAAAGAGAAGGGCGCAGTTATATCGGTATCAGGGAGCTGGACTTGGGCTCTGCTTTCTTGGGGCTGTTTATCTGTTTTATATGGTATTGAGGATTGATTCTTACTTTATGGCATGGAAATTCGGCAGGGGAATCTCTACGCTGGTAACGTTTAGTATCTGCATCGTGTACGCATTGCTCGTGGCGCTGTCCTGCCTGCTGATACGTTTTGGCTCAATGAGAATTGCAGAGATTCTGGCTACGGAATGCAACCCCTTCTTGTATGAAGCCTGCATCCGCAGAAGCAGTATGGTATTGTATAGGGACAGAATTCTTTGCAACATCGCCCTGGCGCAGCATTGCCAGGGGAATTTTGACAAAGCATGGGAGACGCTGCAGGGCGTTAGTCCACGTAAGCTGAGAGGGGGATTCAGAGCAAATTATTATATCTTATTGTCTGCCCAATATTTTAAAAGAGGAATGGGGCTTCAGGTGCATAAGCTGGAAGAAGCATTCCGGCAGAGTATATCCCACAAAACCCCGTACCGGCAGGAGTATGCGCAGAAGAACGGAGGACCTGCGGGGGCGGCCGTCCAAAGCAGAAGAAAGAGCGACTGGAAATATTTTCAGATGCTGTGTGCAGGCAATAATCTGACAAGAGCGCTGGAGAATCAGGATTATCCGGCAGCATCAAGATTTCTCTATGAGCGGCTGGATCTGAACGGAAATGTGATCAGACCATGGATGAAAGTGAACTATACGTTCAGGCAGGCACAGATCTATCTGGGACTTGGAGAAAAAGAGAGTGCAAAACACTGCCTTCAGTATGTCGTTTCAAAGGGAAACCGCATGTGGGCCGCAAGAGAGGCACAGAGGATACTTGAGAGTATGGAGACAGAAGATTAAGAAGGTAAGGTAAAGGAACTGTACAGGGGAATCTCATAAAAGAAGTCCCCTGGCAGCTTCCAGTCTTTCGTAAAATTCATGATAAAAGTCTCCCTCTGCATCATAGGATTTCAGATAGAACTGTTGTAAAATATACATGTTCAGCTTCTGAATATTCTCCCCATGTTCAAAGTCCATAGCGTATTTCTGGAGAGGCTTCAGAAAATAATGCCAGTCGGCAATGAATTTCTCATAGCGCCTCACATCGGGCGTATCGATCCATTTACTGACCTTCACTTTGCTCTTACCAGGCGCAGGGCACTCATGTATCTGCAGAAAATACTGAAAAGAGTCATTCTCATAGAATCGTCCCAGAGGAAAGATGCGGCAGATTCCGGGCCTTATGGGATGGATGCTGCATCGCCCTTCATTGAGGAAAACACAAGTCTCTTCCTCTGTCGTCATTCGAAGATTCGGAAGAATAACGCCGTCCACTACGTTCAGTTCAAGGGAAGACTTTAATAATTCTTCGCAGGACTTCTGCAGTCCTGTGCAAAGCCTGTGGGTGTCCATGGGGTCTAAGACGATCGAATTCCCCATGCCCCGGCAGCAGGACGAACACCCGTTGCAGCCGTTACATCCTGTCTTTGCCATGTCGCTGCTTCTATACAGTCTCCCGTCGGAGACTTTGTCAAGGTCAATCTCTCGTAACATATACTTTCTCCTAAAAAATCCTGTTATTTATTGAGTTCAGGTCTTGCGCGCTTCTCAATATCTAAGAAATGATTTGCATACCTTGCGCTAAGACGCTATACTGATTCTAACACATTTTCCATATTAGTATAATGTACGATGATTTCAGATGTAAATAGAAAGGAACAGATTTTATGAAATTTTTTCACCTGTCAGACCTGCATATCGGTAAACAGCTTCATCATTATAACCTGAAAGAGGATCAGAAAGCGGTTCTTGGTGAGATTATTGCTTATGCCGGCTCCATCCGTCCGGATGCGGTGGTGATCGCAGGAGATATCTATGACCGGATCGTGCCGTCGGCAGAGGCGGTCGGGATCTTTGACTGGTTTCTCACACAATTGTCAGAGATCACTCCTTCAATTCCTGTGCTGATTATAAGCGGAAATCATGATTCAGCGGAGAGGATTGAATATGCGGCCGGTATTCTGAAGAAACGTAAGATTTATCTGGCGGGGAGTGCGCCGGAAGACGTTAGGGAAAGAATACAGAAGGTGACGATGAAAGATTCTTATGGAGAGGTGGATTTCTATCTGCTTCCTTTTCTGAAACCTTCTTATGTTAGAAATGTGTTTAAAGAAGATGTGCCAAAGACTTATACGGAGGCCGTGGACAGGCTTCTTAAAAGGGAAAATATAGACTATAAGAATCGGAGAAATGTACTGGTTTCACATCAGTTTTATACAGGATATATGGATGACAGGGCTTGCAATGACAGTGTCTCCTGTCAGGCATGCCCTGGCGGAGAGGAAGAGGGACGGCCGGTCAGGTGCGAATCAGAGACAGTGTCTGTGGGCGGAATCGAGAATGTAGACGTCAGTATTATTAAGGATTTTGATTATGCGGCACTTGGGCATCTGCACGGGCCTCAGTATGTAGCCAGTCCCCGGATCCGTTACTGTGGGACCCTTCTGAAATATTCTGTCAGCGAGTGTGAACACAAGAAGTCGCTGACCGTGGTGACTCTTAGGGAGAAAGGAGAGCCGCCTCTCATCGAATGCCTGCCCCTGCATCCTATGCGTGATATCCGAAAGAAGACGGGGAAGCTTAAGGATATTATAGAACAGGCGGAAGAAGAGGAGAGAGGGGATTATATCAGCGTGACGCTGACGGATGAGGCGGATCCATACAAGCCGAAAGAGCAGCTTGAAAAGGTGTTTGACCATATTCTGGAAATCCGAGTGGATAATCTGCGTACCAGAACGAGACTGCTGGAACTTTACGAAGAGCCGGCCATGAAAGATCCCTTGAAGAATTTCGCAGATTTCTACCAGGAGATGCAGGGAAAGAAACTGAAGGAAGAGGAATTTCAGATGATGCTTGAAATCTTTGAACAGGTAAAGGAGGAGCAGATGTGAAACCGGTCAGATTAGTGATGTCAGCGTTTGGGTCTTATGCAAAAAGGACGGAGATAGATTTTACAGACGTGCAGCATGGCCTGTTTCTGATTACCGGAGATACAGGCGCTGGGAAGACCACCATCTTTGATGCAGTTACATACGCCCTGTTTGACCAGACCAGCGGCGGGAAGCGGGACGGGAATATGATGAGAAGCCAGTATGCGTCGGAAGAGACGGATACCTATGTGGAGTATACTTTTTCCTATCGGGAGGAAATCTATACGATCAGACGGAATCCGGAATATACGAGGCTTGGAAAGAGGCGGTATGGGGACGGTTCACCCAGGTATGTAAAGGAATCCCCGAAGGTAGAACTAATTCTCCCGAATGGGAATGTGTATCGGGGAAAGAAGAGGGAGACGGATCAGAAGATTGTGGAGATTATGGGGATGGATGCTGATCAGTTTACCCAGATTGCCATGATCGCCCAGGGAGATTTTCTAAAATTGCTTTATGCGGAATCTAAGGAGCGCAGACAGATATTTTCCAGAATTTTTCAGACCAGACTGTATTACCGGGTGCAGGAGGAGTTAAAGCAGCGTGCGTCTCATCTGTATAGAAAGCTGGAAGATAACCTGCGGGCTGCAAAACAGGAGATGGAACGGGTAGAATTTGCAGAATGTTCTGAAGATTCGGGTGAAGATACAAGGGAGAATGGAGAGAGGGTGCGATGGAATACACTAAAAAGCTATTCTGTCATTCCTTATGAAGAAGCGGCAGAAATATTAAATGAGATAATCAAGGCCGAAGATCTTTTGGAAAAAAAGAAGAAAGAGGCTTTCACAGCCTGTCAGAAGAATCTGGATCGGTTAAAGGAAATGAAAAAGGAAGGGGAAACATGGAACCAGTTGTTTGAGGCCTTTGACCGTATCTGCTCCAAAGAAGAGGAGTTTGCCGGAAGACAGGAGGAATACAGAGAACGAGAAGCACGGTTACAGTCCGCACAGAGAGCGGAGAAGGTACAGGTACAGGAGACAAGGCTTGCCGTAGGTCGGGAAGCGGCAGAAAAGACCAGGAAAAATGTTGAAGACGTCAGTCATAGGATTTGCGCCCTTCTGGCTCAGATAAAGGAAGCTAAGGAGATCACAGAAGGGAGGGAAGCAAAACTTAAGAGGCAGGAGAATTCCTGTCATGCCGAGATGGTCAGGCTTAAGGATGCACTGCCGCAGTATGAACAGATAGAAAAGCTGAGGGAACGGTATGCCAAGGAGATAAAGTTACAAAAGAAGATACAGGGGGAACTGAATCAGCAGAAAAAAACTCTTGGCATCTTAAAAGAGCAGAGGAAGGAAATGCGGGAAATTCAGGAAAAATATGCCCAGAGTCCGGGAAAGATTGAAAGTCTCAGGCTTAGAGAAGGGCAGCAGGCAGGCAGAAGCCGGGATCTGGAGAAATTAGAACGTCAGTGGGAGCAGCTTGCCGATGAAGTGAAAGTATGGCAGGAGAGGCAGAGGCAGGCGGAGAAAGATCAGAAATCGTATCTCCATGCATTTCAAGTATATGAAGAGAAGTATCAGGCGTTTCTGCAGGAGCAGGCGGGAATTCTGGCCGGGAGGCTAAAGCCGGGAAAGCCGTGTCCGGTATGCGGTTCCTGCGAACACCCGGATATCCGCAGACTGACAGAAGGTGCGCCCACTCAGCAGGAGGTAGAGAAGGCGAAGAAAAAGCGGGACCAGGCAGAGGAAAGAAGAGAGCAGTCTGTAGCAATGTTCCGGGAGCAGTCGGCAAGATTCGAGGTGGGGCAGGAAGCCTTTGCAAGAGAATATGAACGAGTGATGACGAAAGTATTTTTAAGAGAAGAGGATAAGGGGGCCGAGTATCATTGTTCCAGAGGGGATCAGAAGCAGTCTGCTGCCATGGAGGCGTATCAGGAGATAAAGACCTTGATTGGGGAAGCGTTGGCAGAGAATGAACGTACGTTGGAGAAAACACGGGCAGAACTTGAAAAGTCGGAGGAGGAGACAGAACAGTTCGGGCTGGCGGTTGAAACGGAGAAGAAAATTGCTGAACAAGTTCAAAGTCTGGAACAGTCTTATGAGCAGGCAAAATCAGAATATGAAAAACGGCTGATCGAAGGAAATCATCTTCAGTCGGAGATTCAGATAAAAGAAGAGAAACTTCCGCTTTCTACACAGGCACAGGCGCAGGAACGGATGGATGAACTGGAAAAAATACGAAAGGAGGCGAAAACTGCTTACGAACAGGCGCTAAAGAAAGAGCGGCAGTCCGTAGAAGAGTTACGGAAACTGGAAGGTCAGAAAAACAGCGGCGAGGCGGCGTTAAAGCAGCAGGAGGAAGAAGTAAGGAGATACACACTGGATTATCAGACAGCGCTTAAAAGCCAGGGGTTTGAAGATGAGACGACGTATTTTGCCAGAAAATTATCCGCAG
Source organism: uncultured Dorea sp. (assembly GCA_910579925.1). Lineage (GTDB taxonomy): Bacteria > Bacillota > Clostridia > Lachnospirales > Lachnospiraceae > Sporofaciens. The sequence continues at coordinate 2,288 of CAJTVY010000009.1, read as the reverse complement.
AGGATATGGAAGAACTGAAAAGGAGTATCGAGGAATTCTATTCACAGGCCAATGAAATTTCCGGCAGGAAAAAGTCACTGGAAGAACAGCTTGAGGGGAAGGAAAGGACGGATATAAGGCAGGTCGGGGAAGAGATTCAGGAAGCGGACAAAAACCAGAAGAAGCTGCAGGAAGAATGCGTCCGCCTGTATAGCGCAAATCAGAAGAACCGGGAAGTGAGAAGACGGTTGACGAATTTGCAGGAAACAGACGAAGATCTGCAGAGACAGTATGAGATGGTGGGGAACTTGAGCAGAACCGCTAATGGAAATCTGAACAGAACGGTGAAGCTGGATTTTGAGACTTATGTGCAGAGACAGTATTTCAGGCAGATTATCCGTGCGGCGAATAAGAGGCTGGTTCAGATGACTTCCGGAGAATTTATTCTGCAGTGCCGGAATATAAAGGATCTGGCAAGCCAGGGACAGGCAGGTCTTGATCTGGATATCTATCATATTGCAAGTGATTCTGTGAGGAATGTGAAAACCCTGTCGGGCGGGGAGGCTTTCATGGCTTCGCTTTCCATGGCGCTGGGGCTTTCTGATATTGTACAGAACACGGCTGGGGCGATCCATCTGGATACGATGTTTGTAGACGAGGGATTTGGTTCGCTGGACGATGCTGCAAGAGGGCAGGCAATCCGCATTCTGGCGGAACTTGCTGATGAGAAAAGGCTTGTGGGAATTATTTCTCATGTAAATGAATTAAAGGAGCAGATAGATTGTAAGCTGATCGTCACGAGAACGGATCAGGGGAGTACGGCCAGGTGGGGATAAAGGACGATGAAAAATCCTTAGTTTCCTGACTTGTAAAAAAATGTGGTTTAAGGTAGCATTAAATAGAACAAAAAAGGAGGAAAAAAAATGAAATATGATTATTTGATTGTAGGAGCCGGCCTGTTTGGATCCATCTTTGCATATGAGGCAGAGAAAGCAGGGAAGCATGTGCTGGTGATTGACCGTAGAAACCATATCGGAGGCAATATATACACAAAAGAAATAGAAGGTATCCAGGTACATGAATATGGAGCGCATATTTTTCACACATCAGACGGCAAGGTGTGGGATTATGTACGGCAGTTTGCAGAATTCAACCGCTATACCAACAGTCCTGTGGCAAGATATAGAGATGAATTATATAATCTTCCGTTTAACATGAATACATTCAGCCAGATGTGGGGAGTCAGAACGCCGGCGGAGGCAAAAGAGATGATAGACAGGCAGATCAGGGAGTCGGGGATTACAGAGCCGAAAAACCTGGAGGAGCAGGCTGTTTCGCTGGTAGGAAGGGACATTTATGAGAAACTGGTGAAAGGATATACGGAGAAGCAGTGGGGCAGACGCGCAACGGAACTTCCAAGCTTTATTATCCGTCGGCTTCCGGTGCGGTTCGTATATGATAATAATTATTTTAACGATCTTTACCAGGGGATTCCGGTCGGCGGCTATACTCAGATGATTGAAAGGATGCTGGATGGAATCGAGGTTCGTCTGAATACGGACTTTTTTGCAGAGCGCCAGGAGCTGACGGCACAGGCAGAAAAAATTATTTTTACCGGGATGATTGACGCTTATTTTGATTATTGTTATGGAGAATTAGAGTACCGCAGCTTAAGATTCGAGACGGAGACGTTAGACCTGGAGAATTATCAGGGAAATGCGGTGGTCAATTATACAGAATACGAGATCCCCTACACACGAATCATCGAGCATAAGCATTTTGAGTTTGGCTGTCAAGGGGGATATGGCAATACAGAGGCGGCGAATCTAAGGACCGTCATTACCAGAGAATATCCTGCAGAATGGGTGAAGGGCGCAGAGCCGTACTATCCTATAAACGACGAAAAGAATAATGCACTTTACGAGAAATATAAGCTGCTGGCAGAGAAGGAAGAGAGGGTTATCTTTGGCGGTCGTCTGGGAACGTACCGGTATTACGATATGCACAAGGTAGTGTCAGAAGCTTTGAAATGTGTGGAAGAGAATCTTTCATGAATCATATGAAAAGTAAGATAAGCCGGTAAACTGACAGGCAGAAGCTCAGGCAGGGTCATTTTTCCTAAGTTGATTTTCAACTCTGAGAGAATGTCCCTGCTTAGATTTTATAATATAGGAAACTTCGTTCCCTATATTATAAAAACCCTCCGGGAGGATCCGCACTCGTGCGAAAAGGAAGTATGCCGCAGGCGGCCGCACTCGGCGCGAGCATGTGCCAGAGCACATGCTTTTTTACTTTATAGGAAATTCCGA
>CAJTVY010000008.1 GCA_910579925.1 uncultured Dorea sp. | reverse complement strand
GGGCCTTGATCACCAGTTTCACACCTTCTTCAAGACTGATCCAGAAACGTGTCATGCGGTAGTCCGTAATCGGCAGTTTTGTTCCGCCATTGTCAATGATGTTCTGAAAAAACGGAATGACAGAGCGGCGGCATGAATCACATAGTCAACGTCAGACAGCGCCCGTGTCAGACGTTCCTTATCTCTTACGTCCCCAATAAAGAAACGAAGAATGTCATCGTAGTTCTTATATTCATTCTGCATGTGAAACTGCTTGAACTCATCACGGGAATAAATAATCATTTTCTTTGGCTGGTAGTGATCCAGAACATAGTCAACAAAATGGTGACCAAAAGACCCCCTTTGACAAAAGCTGACAGCTCCGATAGACTCCAAGCAACAATCCAATATATTTTCAGCCACAAATGTTACAAAAAAGCTTCACCACTACACTTGTTTGTAAGCATATATAAAACCCTCATTAAAAATATTAAATCTCATCAATTCCAATTAGATACTTCCAATCTTAACTTTGTTCTTCTCAATCCATTCCTGGAACTGAGGAATTGTCATCCATTCGGAATTATTATCAGATGTATAACTGAATCCCTCCGGAACTTGTTTACCACCCTTGATCATTGCTTTGAACGGTCCCCACTCACAAATCTGCGGAAGGATCTTGAAATGTTCAGGATACTCATATGTAAAGTGTGCATCCTCAACACCGATCATCTGCTCATGGAGCTTTTCACCTGGACGAATACCAATCTCAATCTGCTCTGCGTTCGCATCCACAGCTGTAGCTATATCACAGATGTTCATAGAGGGAATCTTTTTTACATAGATTTCTCCTCCTTCCATGTCGTCGAACGCATGCCATACAAGTTCGACCCCCTGCTCTAAGGAAATCATAAAACGGGTCATACGTTTATCCGTAATAGTGAGCTTGCCACTCTTGGCAGTCTCGATAAAGAACGGGATAACAGAACCACGAGATCCCATTACATTACCATAGCGAACTACTGCAAACTTTGTCTTACCGCCTGAATATGAATTACCAGCAATAAAAATCTTATCCGAACACAGCTTGGTAGCTCCATAGAGGTTAACCGGGCTACTCGCCTTATCTGTTGAAAGCGCCACCAGTCTCTTAACTCCTGTGTCTAAACATGCATCAATAAGATTCATTGCACCATTAACATTCGTCTTAATGCATTCAAAGGGGTTGTACTCCGCAGTCGGAACAATCTTTGTTGCAGCAGCATGTACAACATAGTCAACACCATTCAGTGATCTGTAAAGTCTGTCTTTATCCCTAACATCACCTACGAAAAAACGTACACGGTCATCATCTTGGAACTTTTTCGCCATATTCCATTGTTTCATTTCATCACGACTATAGATAATAATCTTCTTCGGATTATACTTCTCCAATGTCATAGGAACAAAAGTGTTCCCAAATGAACCAGTACCACCGGTGATTAAAATTGTTGAATTTGTAAGCATAATTATTTATCCTCCATTTATTATTGCAATAATTTTTTCTTAATTTATAAAACCTATTACCTAATCGGCCTCATTCGGTATTTGCTCGTATACCTCTCTAAACTCATCTCTTGTCTTAAATAAATATCCCGCTAACACTTCCATTAACTCAAAATCATTTTCATGATCAAGATCCAGAACCCCTGTGTCATACATTTCTACAACTTCGCAGTACCCTTCCAATACCCCTTTTCCAGTTGCAAGGAACTTCGGTCTATACGCATAGATTGAAGCATTCATATCAAATATTTCCGGTGCTTGCTGTCTGACTGTAAAATTGGATTCGATTACTTTTTTGTATCCATGCTCTGTTTTCTTAACCTGATTAAAGTATGGATTTCGTCTTGCAGCGGCTACTGTTGTTGTAACATCAGCCCCGGTTTCGGTTTGGGTCTCAATTACTTTCTCAAGGTCTTCCACCGTTCTGAGTGGGGATGTAATATCAAGGTCCACCACCATATCATATCGAAGCCCATGTCTTTCTTCCATTCTAGAAAGACAATCATTTATAACTGCAATCTTACCAATAGAATCCCCAGCCAGGTTTTCATCTCTTACAATCTGGCTTACTTCTCTTAATCCATTATCTGACACCAGATTGAGAAGCTCATGGCTATCGGAATTTACGACAATATCATATTGAATTTCAAGATGTCTCTTCAGGTACAGATTAATTGTAGATACTGTATAGTGCGCCAAGTATTTACCACAAAACTGTCTAAGATTCTTATTCTTAATTCCCTTTGAACCTGCTCGTCCGCAAATAGTAAAAAGGATTCTCATGTCAATCACCATCCCCATATATGTTTTGTATACGACTTAATCTCATCCTCTGTTTTTGATTTGATAACTAGATTTGGAGATTGACCAAATACTATACAGTTATCAGGAATGTCTTCATTTATAATATAAGACTCAGCTGAAACAACTACATTATTTCCGATATGTGTATCACCAAGTACTGTACTGTTTGCAAATAGAATTACGTTATTCCCAAGGACAGGGTAGCATAGCTGTCCCTTGCTCCTGCCCCCCCCCAATGGTCGTCCCTTGATATACAAACAAGTAATCCCCATACTGTGCTCTTCCCAGCACGCTTCCCAGCGGATGTTCGCATAGAAAATGTAAAGGTAACTCCACTGCGTAGAGCCAGTCATTTGAATGCATAATCTTGTTCAGATAGTAAATCTGGTCAGCTTCCTTCGGTGTTGAAGAGTCGCATTGAACATATATCTCATGTGCAAGTCTGTAAAGAAAAATCATCCAATGAACTGACATATATGGGGAAAACTGTACCTCACCATCGCAATAAAACCGCCTATTTGGAAGTCCGGCAAAGTTGCCCTCAATCGATTTGATTGCTCCAGGAACTGCCTTCCTAATCACTTCTTCATCTATTTCAAGCCAATGTTGCCCCAATTGATGAAAAAGAATTTTTTCTATTTCTTCCTGTGTATACTCTATCTTAGCCATGTTCTAATTCCCCCTGAGTCAAATTTAGCACCTGTAATCCGTGATGAAATCCATCTTCTACTTCATCAGAACCGTCAATCATATTAATAAAATGTTCTAATTCACGTTTCTGAAAATCATCTCTTTCCTCTTGGAAATCAATAACTTTGCCTGTACACAAGCTTTTCAGTTTATTATTAGCAATATCTCCGATGATGCTATCCTCTTTAGTAAATAACTGTAATTCTCTTATCGTCTTTCTCCCAAAATAATCGAGATGAAGCTCTACAATCTTATTGTTGTACTCTGCTATATAAATCGCATAATCATCACTATCAATTTCAAGTTCCGATTTCTTGCCTGTCATACTTTTGACTCTTTGTGGCTGACCAAACAGATACGTCAAGTAATCCCATTCATGAATAAGATCAATACTTACGCCTCCGCCCATGTCTTTATGCGCGGAGTATGTCTCTCTATAATTCTGCCCAGGGCGCCAATCTGGAAGATAGCTTGAAGAAATACTTCTTACAGATATTACTTCATCTGGGTTTATATTGTTTTTCACATACTGGATAACTGCATTGTACCGAAGTGGACAAGCTACATAATAAATCGAATCATTATGCGTTTTGAACTGCATTGCTTTTTTAATCTGCGGAATAGAAACAACAGGTTTTTCAATAAAGAAGTGTTTCCCCTTTTCATGAAACTGCTCTAACGATACCAAGTGCAAATCAGTCGGATTTGTAATAAAGATTGCATCATAGCCATTCGGTACTTCTGCTTCAATGCAATAGACACTATTTACTCCTTCGATTTCACCCTTTGACCTTCTGAACGCATCTATTGTAACATCTATTCTTTTATCGTTACATATTGCGTGCAGGTTCCTTATGTGTCTTTTGGCTATAGATCCCACTCCAATGAAGCAGACTTTCAGCATATTCATTTCAAGCTCCAATCTTATCAATTAATTCCAGAATCTTTTTATCTTGATTAAATCCATATAATGGTTCTTTACCGTTTGTGACCACATCAAAAAAATCTTTTATTTCATTCTTATAGGCATTTTCCACAACAAAAGCACTATATCCTTGCATATGCTCTGCCTTTTCTGTAAGCTTAACTGCTGTCGTTTTTTTATTTACAGGATCAAATTCTACTAAACTGTCGGGAGTACCGTTCCATGAAAAATATTTTCCTTCGCTATAAACTTCAAGTTTTCTGATGGCAACAGGCGCAACAACATCCACGATCAAGCAGCCTTTGTTCCCATTGCTATGAGTCAGCTGAATCATGAAATTATCATTATAATCGATGTTCAACCCCGTCATCTTATCATCAATGACATTTATATCAGTCACATCGCCAAATGTCCCTGTCAGCCAAGGAAGCTCTATAGCCATAATCTCGCGGCAGCCATTAGTTCTCTTATCACTCAAGAAAAAGTCTTTATAGCTTTCCCATGGATGCCAGTCTGGAAGATACTGTCCTATGTGATATATGTAATTCCATTGTCTGTTCTTATCAATCTTATCTCTGATATATTTTATCTCTTCTCTATAGAAAAAAGTTGAGGACAAAAACAGTTTTACACCGTTCTCTTCAGCGAGTTTTATATTCTCATCATACCCATCACTAACTAGGTTTAGTTCAGTGAAAACATGATACCCTCTACCAAGAGCATCATGTATAATCCCATTGTGAGACAATGGGGATGTGCAAACAAATACGCAATCAACTGAATCATTGCATAGGTTTAAAGATTCATAACATTTTATTGAAAACTGTGATGCAGCTTCCTTCCTCCTGTCATCGCGACCATCTATGCCAACGATCTTAAAATCAGGGTACAGTTCCTCGACAAGTCGAATACGTCTTTTACCCATTGAACCCAAACCAATAACTGCAATATTCATGCTACACGCACCTCCTTACCGAAGTGTGCGTACTCAAATTGTAAAGGCAAATGAGAATATAAGTTAGGTAGTTCCCCCCCCCCGAGAATAAAGGTGGCTAATTCAAAATCATATTCCGTATCTATGTCTACGCTACTTTCTTGTTTCATAATATATGCATAACTTCCTTTCTTGTATAGAAATCTATCCTCTCTAAACCTCTCAATATTCACTATGTAAATAGCTCCGTTGAGCCTATAGAACTTACCGCCGGCTTGACGTTGTTTCATATTCTCGGCTTCTACGAATCCTACAAACTCCCTATCATCAGGTAAATGTCCACACCATAGAGGAGAATGTTCCGCTTCGCAGACTGACACAACAGCAAAATCAGCTCGTTCCTGATACAGCTGATAGGCCGATTTAATATCATTTGCAGTTCTTAATGGTGAAGTCGGCTGAAGAAGACAGAATGCGTCAAATTGATCTCCTCGGTTCTCATACTTTGATAATACTTCTTCTACCATGTCCCAGGAACTTGCTGTATCACTTGCTGTTCGCTCACTACGTAAAAAAGGAACTGATGCACCGTATTCCTTTGCAATTTCAGCATAATAATCCGAATCTGTAGATACCATAACTTCATCAAAACATCCTGAGTTTATGGCAGCCTCGATGGTATAAGCCATCAGCGGTTTACCACACAGATCCTTTATGTTTTTATCTTTCACGCCCTTTGAACCACTTCTAGCAGGTATGATGGCAATATTTTTCATATGATTTATAGATCATAGAATTTCTTCTTGAGATCTATCCTCCCTTTTGCAACTTCTACGGCTTTCTTCGCTATCAGTTCAGCTGCATGTCCATCTCCATATGGACTGACAGTTTTCTTACATATCGTCCTATGTTCATCAGTCATTGCTTTTCTAATTGCTTTGACTATCTCCTCCGCAGATTCTCCGCAGTTGATAATGCTCTCTGTCCGCAATCTTCCTCTCTGCCTGTCACCAATATTTACAGTTGGAATGCAAAACGCCGGGGTTTCTATGATTCCACTTGAAGAGTTTCCAAGCACAAACTCAGAATACTTCATCAAGGATAAATATCGTCTTATTCCAAGCGAGGTAAATACATGCAGATTATCTATTTCAGGTTCAGCCATATCGAGCAGTACATTAATTCTCTCCCCGCCTTGATCGGCATTGGATTTTGTAACTATGAATTGTAACTCCGGAAAAACTTTTATCGCATCTAGGAAGTTGTTGATTTGTTCATCAACACTCCCACCCTCCATGGTAACAGGATGGTAGGTGCAAAGTGCGTACCTGCAATCTGATAAGCCAACGCTCTCCAGAATTTCTATCTTACTCATATCTGCAACGGTGAGAATATTATCAATACTGGTGGAGCCGTAATTGAACACTCGCGCTGGATCTTCACCCAATTGAATTACCCGTTTCCTACTCTCCTCATTTGTCACAAAATGAAGATAGCTGATTTTTGAAATTGAGTGCCTTATCCATTCGTCAAGAGCGCCTTCCGTTGTGTCGCCTCCACAAAGATGAAATACAGGAGTCCGCGTGTTTCCTGCTGCAACTGCTATAGCAAGCGTTTCATAACGATCTCCGAGAAGAACAATGGCATCGTACATTTCTTTTATAAACAGTTCTGTAAACTTCACCAGTACCTCTGCCTGGTTTTTTGAAATATCCAGTTCACTGTCAGATGCGACTGAAATCTCAACCTCATGATCAACGCGGTCACTAATCTCTTTTATAGTTCTCCCATACTTATCACTAAGATGAGTTCCCGTAACAATCAGTTCAATGCGCAAATCATCAGTCTCCTGTTTCCTAAATTCTTTAATCACAGGAGAAAGAAGTCCATATTCAGCTCTTGTTGCGGTTACAACTGCAATCCTTTTCATAATTCGATTAATTCATCCTCTTCATAATTTCTTATAGCTTTCGTTCCTATAACCTCGTTCCATCGCATAGGATTTATCCCTGAACCAGGGCGTTTTGTGGTTATATTATCTTCTGTCAGTCTTTCTCCTACTTTAATGAAAGCCTTCGCCACAATGCTCTTTCTTGCCACCAGTCTATTCTTCAATTCTACCTCAGAAGGTTTCTTTTCTTTTGATCCAAGTGCAAGCTCTATTTTTCTGATCCCATCAACCATCGCCCTCAGTTCATCAGGTTCAAGACTCGCCTTATGATCGGGACCCGGAAGGTTACGGTCCAATGTGAAATGCTTTTCAATAACAGCAGCTCCAAGCGCAACGGCAGCAAGATCAACTTCAATACCCTGTGTATGATCGGAATAGCCGACGGGATGACCAAAGGTCTCTCTCATTGTCTGCATCACATTAAGATTGACATCTTTAATCGGTGCCGGATATTCTGTAGTACATTGAAGGATTGTAATATCCTCAGTTCCATTTTCTTTCAGCACATCTATCGCTGCCTGTATTTCTTCCATTTCTGCCATACCGGTAGAAAGGATTACTTTCTTCTTTGTTTTACCAATTTCAACGAGATATGGGTAATTAGTAATCTCACCGGATGGAACTTTCCAAATGTCCTGCATATCATTCAGAAACCGGATGCTCTCGATATCAAATGGTGTGGATAAAAACTGAATGCCGATTTCCTTGCAGTATTTAGCCAATTCTACGAAGTCATCAAAGCTTAGAAGCAGCTTTGACAGCATGTCCTTCTGGCTTTCTTCAACACCAGTATTCTTCTTTTGGTAATCCGCCATATGAGCAGATTTGGAAACGAGAGAATCCAATTTTGCCGTTTGAAATTTAACAATATCAGCACCGCAAGTCTTAGCAGCATCGACCAGCTTCTTAGCCCTATCAAGGCTGCCATTGTGGTTAACGCCTGCTTCTGCTATAATAAGAATGTTTCCAGCCATTTAATTCTCCTTTACATTACCTGTTAATACCCAATTATAAACACATAATTTGTTGTGGCCGATCCTCCAATATTGAGCAGCATGCCGTTCTTTGCGCCAGTCACCTGATATCCGCCTGCTGTTCCTGTTACCTGTTTGTAAAGATCAAGCAGCATACGACCTCCAGAAGCTCCAACCGGATGACCACACCCAATAAGTCCGCCAGATGGATTGATTGGCTTCAAACCATTAAACTCTATAGTTCCGTCCTCTACCGCTTCATACTCCTTGCCAGGCTCAGTTAGTCCGAATGCACTGATTGCTGCATATTCAGAACTTGTAAAGCAGTCATGAGTCTCGAATACATCTATATCCTCAACATTCAAGCCTGCTCTTCTATATGCATCCACACAAGCCTGTCTTGTCCAGGGCAAAGTGTACTCACCGCCTTCATTATCAGCCATTTTCTTCTCAAAGAGCATTGGAGCTGTTCTGTGACCATAGCCCTTTATAATCGGCTTATTCTCATATCCTCTTTCCTTTAGGAACCGTTCAGAAGCTAATACCACAACTGCCGCGCCATCCGTGACCTGTGAGCAGTCTGACACACCAAGCCGTCCACCGACCAGAGGATTGGTCTCTGTATCTCTTGTGCTTGCCTGTTCAAAACTCATGAACCACTTACGGGTCTGGGCCAGAGGATTTCTTTTAGCATTTGCGTAATTGATAACGCTTATCTTCGCAAGTGCATCCATATATCGCTTTTCATCAAGCTCCGGATACTTTTTAAGGGTCTCATCTGCAAGCTTTCCAAACAGCTTCGGGAACGGCAGGTCAATGCTTCTTCCTTCCTTATCGTAGTAAGCAGCACGACCGAGGTAATCGCCGCCAACACGGCTTTCCACTGTCTTCATGAGTTCCCAGCCAACCACGATAGCCACATCGTATTCGTCAGCACGAATCTTTGTAGCAGCAGCGTCGATAGCAACAGATGAACTCGCACATGCCGCTTCATAACGAGCACTCGGCACCCCGTAGAATGCTTTATCAACCTCTGTAAGGAATGCGCCAAGATGTCCCTGGTCAACATACTTCTCCGCAATAAAGTTCCCCACAAAGCAAGCTACTTGATTATCTGCATTAAGCTCTCTAACATCATCAAAGCTCAGTCCTGCGCCTGCTAATCCATCAGCTATTGCTTCTTTTAGTAGCGCAACCATACCCTTGCCTTCTTTAGTCCAGTTTCTTTCAAAATCGGTCTGAGCTCCACCGAGTATATAAACCTTGCTCATTAGTTCTTCCTCCTCGACTTGAAGTAACTTCTGTAGTCATACTTCGACGATTTTACGTCTGACAGATAATGAGCAACATCAATCTTCTGACAGATCTCAGGGAGTCGTTCCTTTATCAGAGCAGGAACATCAGTAACTGTGAACAATGCCTGATACATTGCTAAAGGCGGACACCAGTTGAAACCGGCAGCCATTACATCATCAGCTGCGGTAATATCGTAACCAACCTCTTCTGTAGCGTATAAAGAGTAGACGACGTATTTGAGTAAGAAGGACAAGCAGATCTGTGCTTCCTGGCTGTGATTGTTCACAAGCCGCTCTAAAGCTTTCTGATAGTCGCCTTCCTGAATATTCTTCTTCATCTTATCAGCAAAAGGGAAAACATAAGGAATGATATCGCGGTAGAGTCCTGTGTTAATGTCATATACGGTATCTCTTACCAGTCCATTCTCGTATTTGATACGTTGGTAAAGACCGCAACCACTTTTGCGCCCCAGTTTCCCCTCTTCAACTAACTGTGATGCGAAGGATGGAAGCACAAAGGTATCGCGAGCATAGTCGTGAGTATTCTCATAGATGTTGTCCACAATAGCCTTGTGAACATCAAGTCCTACGAAATCGGATGTAGTAAGCGGAGCCATGGTTCGTCCTGTAAAGGAACCGAGCAGCGAATCAATATAATCTATGCCGCCATTATCCTTGTACTTCTCAGCGTAGATCAGCGCTTCATTGATAAACTGAAAACCTATACGGTTTCCGAGAAACGCAGGACTATCTTTGACCTCAACCACAGTCCTCAGCAGTTTCTTACTGAGATACTCCCTCAGTTCTTCCTTAAGGACACCATCACTGTACTTCGTAGGAATCATCTCGCAAAGCGGTAGAGTGTATGGAGGATTGAACATATGGATACCGAAGAATCGTGCTCTCAGCTCTTCTGGATAGCATTCAGCAATCGTTGTGATGGAGAGACCCGATGATCCCGTGCCAGAAATTGCCGAGCACTTCATAGCCTTTCCAACTCTTGTTGCAATTTCGGTCTTAACCTTGATATCTTCTTTAGAACTCTCGAAGATAAAATCAGACTGGCTCACACACTCATCCAGGCTACTGAAATCTGCTGGAACAAGGTTCTTTGCTATCGCATCTGCCTTAACGGATTTTACAATTCTCGGAATAGTCTTCTTGACCTTATTAATGTCTCTGCCCACACAGTACACTTTTGCATCTCCAAACGACGCAAATATACCTGCAATGTTCGCTCCCATGGTGCCTGTAACACCGATAACTGTAACTGTTCTAATTATCATTTTAGAATCTCCAACGTCATTCAATAATCTCTCATTAATCCCTTCATTTTCTGAATGAACCTTTATGACTTTGGCTGGAATACCTACAGCAGTACAATTAGCAGACAGTTCTTTGCTAACTACGGCGCCCGCACCAACTATGGTATTTTTTCCAACAGACAATCCCTGTATTATTTGCGTTCCTGTTCCAATATTTGTGCCGGATTCAATTGTTGTATTTCCCGAAACATTTACACTCGGATTTATGGTCACGAAATCGCCTATAATTGCATCATGACCTACAGTACAATCCAGATTGATAATATTACAATTTCCAATCGAAATATCAACTGTCAGAATACTGCCTGCACAAATAATATTACCTTCTCCAAAAGAAACTCTTTTAGAAAGCAAAACACTTGGATCAATAAGATTTGGAAAATGAATATTGGGATTGTTTTTATAAGATGAATATATTTTTTCTCTTATACCAGATGTTCCTATGGCAATTGATACATAGAGGTCTCCATCATAATCAATGACAAATTTATCGTCTCCAATCACCCTAGGATTGCTGCAATCTTTATCAATAAACCCTATAAATTCCCAAGTGGGTGAAACAGCATTGATTCTTTCTACAAGCCATTCAACCTCTTTGGCGAATCCTCCATTGCCAACAATAACGAGTTTTTTCACTTACGCCACCTCCAGACACAAATTGCTGAAGGATGGCGTATAGACTGATGTTAAGCTATACTCCCCCCCGATTGTTAACAATTCCGTAACATTTCATATTTTCCTCCACATCCGCCAATACAGCGCTATTAGCACCGACGACTACATTCTTATTGATATTAATACGCTGAATAACCGTGGTTCCTGCACCTATCATGCAATTATCTTTTACAGTAACCTCACCACACAATATTGTCCCTACAGAGATGTGTGTAAAATCACCTATACTGCACTCATGTTCAATGATTGCACCTGTGTTAATTATGCAGTGTCTGCCAATCTTTGTCTCAGCGTTAATAACTACATTCTTTCCGATGAAAGTTCCATCTCCAATAATAGCGGAGCCAGACACTATTGCTGAAGGATCCCGAATAACGGGAAACGTATATCCAAGCGCTGCAACTTTATCTGCTATCTTTTCACGAAGCAGATTTATCTTCACGCTGCCGATTGTCACAAAGGCATATTCAAATCCCTGTCGATGTAGTTCCTCTAGGCAATCATCTGTACCAGCAACTGTGCATCCAAGAACCCGGGTTCCTTGTTTTATATTTGGATCTGTTATAACTATTTCATCGAAACAGTTCATTCTTTTAGCCGCATCAATTACGGATTTACAATGTCCACCGCCGCCGATTAAAACCAACATGCTCAAATGTTCATCCTCCGGATTATTCTCCATACAGTTTAATACTCATTTTCTCTAATTCAGACAACTGCCCCATATCCATCCAATCATTTTCACTGACTGGAAATACGGCGACTTTTTTACCGTTCTCCTTGACTCTCGTCACAATATCCGGGAAACCGATAGCTTCATCATCCTTGATGGAGTCAATGACTTCCGGTTCGACTATGTAGATTCCTGTGTTTGTCAGGAAAGACATGAGAGGTTTCTCCTTCATATCTTCAATAGCGCCGTTAATACCCATCTCCACGACACCATAAGGAATGTTCATGTTCTTATAGGCACAAATCATCGTGATGGCATTCCCGTTCTCTTTATGAAATTTCAACATACTCTCATAGTTTGCTGTGAGCAATGCATCACAATTAGCAAAAAAGAAAGTTGAATCAAACTTTCCGCGAAGCAGACTTAACCCACCGCCAGTTCCTAACGGCTTCTCTTCATCATACCATGTAATGTTGTAGCGATTCTCATTATCATGAAAATATGCCTTCATAACTTCTTTCTTGTAATTTACAATTACATGAAACTCATCGCAGCTATATGTTTGGTATTCCCTCATGATAAGTTCGATAATAGGTAACTCTCCTACTGGAATCAACGGCTTGGGTAAAACTCTCGTAAATGGATCAAGCCGTGTCCCTTTACCGCCTGCATTAATAACCACGGGGATATTGAGCACATTTCTTATCTTCTGATTCTGACTTCCGTCCTCGCCATTATATAGATCAACAATAGCACCCTCATTATTAACCACAGGAATCACAATGTAGTTTTTCTTATGGTACAGAAGTCTGGCTTCATCAATATCCTTGGCCGCACGTGGATTCTTATTCGCCGCATCCAATGCGGAACCTGACATTTTCCCGCCGGCAAGAAGATAGCGTCTTACATCTCCATCTGTTATGCAACCAACCAGTTTCCCGGCAGCATCAGACAAGAAAAGAATGCCAAATGTATTCTTGTCAATCTGCTGCATAGCCTCGGAAACTGTAAGATTATCTTTTGCAATAAAAGTTTGTAAATCATTCATCGGCAAGTTCCTCTAACAGTTGCTTAACCTTATCAGCAACATACTTAATCTCTTCTTCCGTGATCTGTGTACTGGAAGGAATATTAAGAATTCGTTCTGCATAATAAGGCGCTCTTTCAAGTTTATATGTTTCTTCTCCCTCATAAGGCTTCTGCTCGCTGATAAGTCCCCAAATTGCACGAGTTTGAATCTTATCCTTTTCCAGGGTTGTGATAATCTCACGCATGGCAGCCTTGATGTGCTCACGGTCGATTTCGATACTGTAGAACCACTTATTCGAGTCAGTCCCATCTCGGAACGGCATCAGCTTTCCATACTTAAAGCCTTCAAACTCTGATTTATAAAGGTCGAAGTTCCGTTGTTTCCGCTTGATAAACTCTGGCAGTTCTTCCATCTGAGCTACACCAAGTGCTGCCTGGAGATTTGTCATACGGTAGTTGTAACCGATTTCGTCATGAATGTAATAGTGTGGATCAGTCTTGGCCTGTGTAGAAAGGAACCTGATGTGATCAACTGTTGAGGACTCCCTTGCTGTTACTGCTCCGCCACCGCCAGTTGTGATTATCTTGTTTCCGTTAAAGCTGTAGCAGCCATAATCTCCAATGGTTCCTGCATACTTACCAGCGTACTTTCCTTCTGTATACTTGGTTCCAAGAGCCTCTGTCGCATCCTCAATAACCTTAAGGTTATATTTCTCAGCAGTGTCCATGATTGACTCCATGTCAGCCATGTTGCCAAATACATGAACAACCACAAGGGCTTTCACAGATGCTCCCTTATACTGCAGTTCTTCTCCATCCCACTGACACTCTTCTTCACAGAAAGAACAAAGCTTAATCGGATCCAAGCAAAAGCTGTCATCACAGTCGATGAACACAGGTGTTGCAAACTGATACCTCACAGGATTAACCGCTGCAATGAAGGTAAGCGGAGGAACAAGTACCACATCACCTGGCTTGACTCCTGCCTCTACAAAACTCATATGAAGCGAGGATGTGCCACTTTGGCATGCTGCAACATTATCTACATGAAGAAACCTTGCCATCGCCTGTTCAAGCTTTGTAATAAATGCACCGCCTGTGGATACCCACCCCTGGTCAAGAACATCATTTACATATTTCTTCTCATTCCCCTCAAAGTTGGGGATTGACAGCGGAATAAACTTATTCATCTTGTATACCTTCTTTTTCCTGCCCAACGGCAATTTTTACATTTTGCTATCTAGTGATTTCCCCGTTTCGATATGCTCAAAATTCGGGAGATAATTCTTTATGATTGCGACCACTTCTTCCTTTTTGGTAGTCTCTTTATCAAATGCAGCATTGAGATCTATAAACAGTTTCTCAACTCTATTCTTATCTGGAATCTCTTTTCCCGTGATTACGCCAAGTGACGAGAATCGATTCATATCAGCAGACTCTGTGTCCGTCACAAACTCTTCAAACGGTTTTTCTCCCGACGTATCTGAACCTGAATAGTGAACTGGATAAAGATTGCTCCCCTTCTTCAGTTCCTCAGCCTTATCGATTGCTTCTTCATCAGAATCACACTCAAGGACTTCATACCCATGCGCTTTAAGCAGCTCAGTTCCGATTGCATCAAATGTCATCATCTGTGCTTCTTCAAGTTTCGGGAAGAAGATAGCACGATTCTCTCCGAGGATGCATGAGAGCAAGCAAATCTGCCCTGATTCTTCCGGGCTTACAAAGTAGCGACGTACATCACTTGGAGCCGAAAGAGGCTGTAACTTCTGTATCCTGGCAAGAAAGCCCGCAGGAAGTGAGCCGTTTGAGAAAGCCACGTTTGCAAAACGAGCTGTCTTCACAGGGAACTTGTCCGAGTAACTGAAGATGACATCCTCCATGATTCGTTTCGATGCACCCATTATGTTCACAGGATTAGCCGCCTTATCTGTAGATACACAGAAGTATTCCTCCGGCGGATACTCTGAAAGGAGGTCGAGCAGAAGCTTCGCATGAAGCACATTGTTCTGTAACAGTGCTTCGACGCTATAGATGTCCTTCTCTGATCTTACATGTTTATGCGCCGAAAAATTACCAACGATATCAAAACCGCCACGAGATCTAAACATCTTCTCAAACACATCAGAGGCGAAATCCATAGGATATGTTACATAATCAGTAGGGACAAACAGGCCTTTGGTTGATCGAAGGTCACGAGTCAACTCGGCAAGCGCATTCTCATTCGTGTCGACCACAACCAGGGAAGCTGGTTTAAACGGAAGAAGTGCTTTTATGAAAGAAGAACCTATGGAACCAGCTCCACCGATAACCAGAACCGATCTTCCGGAAATATTCTCTTTGAGAATCTCGCTGTTTTTCTCTATATCATTAAGAAACATAGAATTATGTCGTTTCGTAACATAAGTCCTAATAAAATCATTCTGAATAAACATTAAGATATACTCCTTTTTAGTTGAATTAAATAACAGATACTGCTTATAGTAGTTTACGTGCGTATTTTGCTAATTGCTTTCTAAATAAAAAAGCTAAAACGGCCCCAATACTCCCGATTAATATTTTTGCTATAAAATAATTTGCTGCGAGTGAGGCAACGATGCAAAGCGACACAAAAATTATTGTCCATTTAATAAATCCTTTAATGTCCAGAATCTTTTTGTTTTCAAACCCTTTTAAATAATATACCAATAGGTGTAGTGCAAAAAAAGATAAATATGAAGTCAGTGTGGTGTAAGCTGCCACTTTATATCCGATTAAAGGAATAAATACGAAATTTAAAGTAATGTTAATAATAGCACAAGCTGTCGTCAAAAGAACGAGAATGGTATTATTATAGTAATATGTCTGTATTCGAGCAAAGTGTGTAACCATATAATTGAAATATATACCAACACATATCGGAAAAAGAATACTGGCACTTTCCAGATAATTTTCTCCAGCGAAAACAAGAATTATCTCTCTACCATATAAGATAATACCCACAAGGAAAAAGCCAACCAAAATCATGATTTCATTAATACGTTTAGCAAAATTATCATATTTCTCATCTTTTAGTAATTGAAAGCAATAAGGATCAAGTGACATATTAATAGATGCTGTCAAAATTCCAATTATACTCCCTACTGAATTCGTCATTCCGTATAATGCAACTTTTTGCGAATCACAAAAGTGATTGATCATAATCGTATCAGAACTACCTAGTATGAAATGTGATAAATTTATAAAAATATAAGGTATCCCCACCTTAAACGCAATTTTCCATATTTTTAAATCACAGAATACACTGTTCTTCTTAAAAATATTAAATACTAAAAACATAGCAATTAATGAAGAAACTAAAACTTGTGGAACAATCCTTCCTGTTCCTGTTCTAGATAATCCCAAAACAACAACAATACTCAAAATACACGACCCTACTGTATTCAACAAAGTGACTAAAATAATTTTTTTATAATCATAAAAAAATCTTTTATAACCCATCCATAAACTCATAACCTGGGATGCAGTAACATTGATCACTAAACATAAGCATAACAAACTCGGCATATCTGTAAGCAATGATATACTTTCGCCAAACAATACACACATTAAGGTCCAAAAGCCCATAATTATTAATTCTAATGAGGTAACAGCTGTAAGAACCTTTTTTTCATCACTTTTGTAATCAATATAGAGCCGCATAGTGCACGATGAAAGACATAGCGTGAGAAAACAATCCATCATTGTTTTCCATGAACTATATACATTAACAACTCCGTACTCACTTTGATTCAAAATTCGAGTAAATATAGGTGTAGTGATCATTGAAAAAGCTTTCTCAATAAAACTACATACCGTAAACCAAAATGCAGCCTTTAGCGGCAGTGATAAAGTCTTGTATTTCTCGCAGTACTTTCGAATAAAATCATTATTTACCATATTTCTTATTTTCAGCATTCGACGAATCATTCTCTTCAATATATCGGTACATGCAATTACTTAACTCATTTTCCTTCCGCATATCGTCTATATAATGTCTCATGCTCACTCTTATGTCCTTCCTTAAAGGATAGTATTTAATGATATCAAGGTTGTTTATTTTTATTGGAATCAATAACAGCCAAGAAATAAAATACCTCTTCTTTTCAAAAAGTTCTAATTTCATCATTCTTTTCATCGGAACACTTATTGCCAACTCCCTCTTTTCTCTAAATATCTCTACCAGTCTGTCAGCAATTCTTTTATATGCAGGAATTAGGGGGGAGCTGTCATAATACTTGTCAAAGTACTTTGCTTTATCTTCCACATCAATAGAATGACAATCTTCGTTATCATTATATTTTTCAAAATCTTCATAACAAGAAATCGACGGTTGATCCGCAACACTTTCAACAAGATAATCCTTATCAACTTCGATTGGTCTAATAAATCTGTAATCAACATCTAATGATAAAAGTTCAGCCCAAGAAGTACTTGTCCATAAATTCACTTTATCGCAAACTTTACCCCATTGTTTTACCGTGTATTTTTCGATAATATGGAAATTCCTCTGCCTAGAATCTAATTCCTTTAAAAAAGTGGAAGCGTTTTTTTCTGATGGATGAGGTCTATATATGAATTCACAATCATGTGATTCAAGATATTTTTCAATCCATTCTAATGTTTTTTTTTGAGAGGCTGTTTCAACTTTCTCCAAAGAGAAAACATAGTCTCCCCAATTATCAGCGAGTTTTTCAACACTTTCAGCTCCATAGTTGACAAAGCTAAAACTCGAAACATAAAAAATCCATTTTTTATTAATATCTAAATTAAATTCACTCGCGATCTCGCTCCTGCTTTTATAATAATATTCAAACTCAGGGAAACCATAATCTAAGTGAATAGCGCCATCAATTGAAAGAAGATCTTTATTCACACCTGCTTCTATCAATCTATTATAAGAATTATTTCCCCAGCACAAATGATAACATTTCTTCGCTTCGCCTCTTGTCGCATCCCACCCAGTAGCCATTCCTCCTGGAGTGTAAATTTGTTCCCATTGTAAATTCACAAGTTTATAAGGCTTTTTTGCAAATCTCAAAAAATGATAAACATTGTCATCATCTCTAAGCCAAGGTGTAACAACCACATCAGCCTTTATTTTATCAACATACATATATGGATTATCGAATCTTCCGATCTTACAGGAATATCCTCTTTTTTCTAATTCATATTTTAACAATGTAATATTTTCAACTTCTCTACTTATATGTTCATAGCATATTAGAAAGTTGTATCTATTGTTTTTCATATAGTTAGTCCTCTTTTCTGTTGATTATTGTAAATATACCCTTCGTCAGAATTGCATATCCAGAAAGTCATTCCAAGCACAATCCAAAAAAACCTATAAAACCATATATTCTCTGCTACACCATTAGTAAATAGACCAATAAATAACAGCAATGGTATTATAGAATAATAAATTTGTTTATTTATTCTATCAATATTTGTTTTTACATTCTTTATTATAAACATTCCTAAGACAACAATTCCTACGATCCCTGTTCTCGCCGCAATATCCAGAACCATATTATGTGTACCCGAATGATAATTCCCATGTGAGTATAAAAACCTAATCATCTGTTCTGAATTAACTCCGATTCCCAAAATCGGGTGTTTTAAAAACCCTTCATTCCATACAATTCTCCAAATATCAGTTCTTCCAGTCCCACCGCTTTCAATTAGCAAGCTTAAATCAAAGCGGTATAACATTTGACTGTTATGCATTATAAATGTTATAAACAAAAATGTGCCAAGTAATAATAAAGATAATACGCCAAATACTGTCAAAAAATATTTTTTAACATTTTTTCTGAAAATGTACAATTGAACCCCGATTCCCACCAAAATGCCAGCAAAAAATCCAAGCAAGCCTCCTCTGGATCCAGTAGCAACAAGTAAAATAAATGACAGCAAGACGCCGATGTAACAGGTATTGCGCTCTATTTTTTGATTTTTAACTTGGCATAATATAGAAAATGCAAAAAGAATTATACCCATTTGTTCCAATGACATAGCCATTACGTTTTCATTTAATTCTTCAAGGAGAAGATACGAAAAATTTCCGCTATCTATGCTCCGGTTTAATACGAAAGATATTAAAAGGCATATAATTGAGAAGAAAACACCAACAACGACAACATCAAAACAGTCACGAACGTATTTGGGATTAAGTCTTGTGATTAGCAATGCACAGCTTATATTCATGAAGAAGATCCAGAAATCTAATTCTATAGAAATATTTACACGTATGGTTTGAAACGCCATGAACGCAAAAATAATAACGAAATCTAATTGTTGTTTGTTAATTTTTCTTCCTTCTATAACTAAATCAATAAATAGTCTCAACATAAATAATAATGTAAAATATCTTTGCGATGTAATAAATAAAAGCATTCCTGCATCTTGAAAATAGGTTGAAATCAAAAGCGGAGGAAATAAATACTCTTTTTTTTGTAACAAACACAATGAAAGCGAAATTATCAATATTGCCAGAATATTCGACGAATAAATCGCACTATTGATAATCATTAAAATGCATGTTAACACACTCACAAATTTATCTCTTGATACCACTATATTTTGCATTATTACCACCTTTAAACTCATGGAATCCAACTCAGTAAAAAACCAGTGCAACTACCATTAAAGTTGCTGCGATACTCATTTCGCTACAGACTTTTTTTCATTATTACACCTGGCATTATGCGTTTATATACTATTACGCAAGCATACCGCCTTATATATTTCAGAATAATAATCCCCAACCGATCTTATAGAAAAATGCTTTCCCCATTCGATTATTTTCTTACTATCAAATTCACGTTCCATACACCTAATAATTCCCTGATTAATATCCTTACAAGTTCTCGAACAAAATAATTCAACCGCATCTGCATTATATACATCTTCAACCGCATCCAAATCAGAAAAAGTAATTGTCGGAATTCCATGCATAAATCCCTCTATCATTGAGAGTCCAAATCCTTCTTCCTTACTCATCACAATATTTAAATCTGCTTTTTCCCAAATACTCGACATTTGCTCTCTTGGAACAAACCCTCTATACTCTGCGATATTTTGTAAATTATACTTCTCAATATATTTATCCAAGCCAATGTTGTCTGAATCTACACCACAAAACGTCACATGTAACTTTTTCTTATATTTTTCATCCAAACATTTCAGACAATCAATCAATTTTATCTGATTTTTCCTATAACTTATTGACCCTATACAGACAATTTCATATTTTTCTTTTGCACGGCCAGTTATACATCTAAGCTCAGAAGGTTGACACCTTGTCCCATTTAAAACTATTCTTATGTTAGAAGTATCAATGTTATATATTTTTTCTATTTTCTTTTTTATTCCTGTACTAATCACTGTCACTGGAATTCTATTCTTATTCAGTTCTGTCAATGCTTCCATTTCATACTTTTTTTCAACGTTTGGAAGAATGACACTTTCATTTATTCCATTAAGGCCATGCAATGTAACCATGTATTTACATTGCATCTCAGTACACACTTCTACAAATGGTTTCGTCTGATATGTCAAGCCGTGAATATGAACTAAATCCGGCTTCAATCCTTTTATTACCTTAACGAAAGCGCCTTTATTCAGTTGATAATAAAGATAGTGAAGCCGTGTATTTATGCCCTCGTTATTCTTAACAGCATCTTCAATTCCGGTGCATATATCCTTAAATCTCAGTGCCTTTAAGACATCATTTTTGGTATGCTTCATCACTTTAAACTTCTCTTTATAACCACTTGTGAACTGATGTGTAAACACAAACACATCATCATTCGCAGATACCTCATCTATAATATCTTTAACCATATATCCATATCCAGATGAAGTTTTGGAAAACTCAT
Organism: uncultured Dorea sp.; assembly: GCA_910579925.1. Lineage (GTDB taxonomy): Bacteria > Bacillota > Clostridia > Lachnospirales > Lachnospiraceae > Sporofaciens. The sequence continues at coordinate 85,958 of CAJTVY010000008.1, read as the reverse complement.
CATGCTGTGGATCATAAAAATACGGAACAGCAAATAATACTTTCATTCGATTTCATCCTTAAATTCTTTTAATACATGAATAAATTCATCCATGCTATTAGGAACAGCTATCTTTTGTTTATCAGCATAACTATTTTTTAACTCCTCTATTTGATTGAGATAAATATCTCCAATCGAAAACAAGTTACCGTACAACTTATACGTGTAAATTACATATGGCTCTTGATCGTAATCTAATTTTGGAGACATACTCGCCGTTGAAAAAATAGAGATAAGTATTTTTTTATGCACATCTTCATACGCCATCACAAGTTCAAATGGAAATTTCTCTTTTAAAGCACTTATTGATTCCCCGTAATTCACATTTCTCGATGAGGGATGCATTTTCACCAGTACATTTTCATCACCAAATACATCAACTGTCCTTCTTGCAATATTAATTTGAATTTTCTTTACTTCATTTAACTCAAAATTTTGATCGAATATAATAACAGGTTTTTTAAATTTTGAGATAAATGATATGTTTGTTCTATATAAAGGGAAAATAACATTTGTTATGATTTGACTGTCAATATTTTGGCTGAACCTTATTAACCTAACATCTTTATTATCGCCTAATTTCACCTTTTCTGGATGCTTTACATACATCTGAGTACATTCATCAATTCCATATCCTTTATATAGAATATATTCTAGTGTTCTTCGTAACCTCGTTCTTTTATAACTTAGACATCCATATGAATATGTGCCATCCTCAAATAAAGAGAGCGCAGCGCCCTTCCTTTTAAAATAAGCATATATCCAAAGAGTTACCGAATCAACATAAGATATATGTATTTTGTCATATTGTTTTTGTTTATTTGGTAAAGATTTCCATATCTTCTGCTTATTTATATAGGTGAAAATTTTCTTTATTTGAACACAGATTCTATGAATGTTTTTTTTAATCTTCTCGTCCGACAGGTTTTCCAGCAAATCTGTCCATTTATATATTTCTTTAAAAATGCCTTCCGTAATTAGTATATCTAAATTGCAATCATTCCATATTGACTCTCTCATAATTATTAAATCAGCATCAATTTTATTTTCTTTTACGATGATAATCGCATTCAACAACTGATAATTAGAAGAGCATACAAATAGTTCCACCTGTTTTACTCCATTCTCAAAAATTTTTTAAACACCCATAATCTAAGTTTTGACGGTATCATTGATATTATTAGCTGAAGACCTACAGCAACTAAGTAATCTCTATTCTTGATAAATCCTATCTCTCTGATTTTCTTTTTAGCATCTCTGTATTTCTTAAAATATGACCATCCACCACGGCGTTCAATCATAGCTGTTCCTGTTCTAACAAAGACGAGGTAATCATCTATATTTGAACAATTTGCACCAGAAAGTATCATTCTAACCCAAAGCATATCGTCTTCCATGAGTGGGCAATGCTCGTAGTTTCCCGCTTTAATGACTGTGCTTTTTTTATACATCACAGTCATGTGATTAAAAGCCGATCTTATTTTCTGGTATTGTACTATTTCCTTATGGTTTATCGGAACATTCCTCTTAGAAAGCACATTGCCTAAGTTACCTTCAAATTCCTCTATATTGCTACCACAGATATCTAAATCAGGATTCTTCTCAAACGTTTTTCAAAACGATCCTCTCGTGCTATATCGTCTGTATCCATACGGGCAATCAGTTCATTCCGGCATTTCGGGACTCCTGCTCTAAGTGCCAACCCAAGTCCCTGATTCTTTTCCAACGGTACACGCTTGATTAAACCCGGATAATTCTTTTGATACTTATCTAGTAATGCATATAGCTCATCCGTGAGAGGGCCATCCTCAACAATAACCCACTCATCTGCCTGAACTGTCTGTTTTAAAAGGCTTTCAAAGCATGCTTGTGCGTACTCTGGTTTTTCTTTTATGTATAAAGACATTAATACCGAAAATGGTTGGTTCATGCTGCCACACCTTTCCAAATAGGACAAGGAGCAACTATTTCAAAGAAGCTATTTACTTCTTCGCTGTACCCCCCCCCCTCGATAATTCCAGAGGCTAAACATACAACAATTCCAAACGTTGTTCCAACTCCATAACATATGTGTAATAGTAAGAAAATGATCGGTAAAACAATGATATTCGTACTGCCTATTTTGCTAGTAATACACGCAATCACAGTCATTCCAACATCAGCTATACAATAAGCAGTCCATAGACATATCCTCGGCCAGCTAAATCCAAGCATGTAAATAACTGTGGTCACCAGTATCGCCATTACAAAAGCAAACGGCACCAAGTGAAAAACGCTGATACATCCTGGATAATAAAAGAGCGTCTTGCCTACCCATAAACCATTCAAGTACTTTTGTCTAAGCATTCCTTTTAGGTTGCTTCTCGTCTGATAAAATGAATGTATTTTCGGGTTATAGCAAATCTTGTACCCCGCTTTTCGAACTCTGTAGTGGTATTCGTTATCCTCTGTACGAATAAGCTCTTCGTCGAATAACCCCACTGTTTCTATAACGCTTCTTCTATAGGCGCCATGAAATAGTGATTTTACATATTTTCTTTTTTCTGTCCCATTTCTATAAGAAGCTGCTCCTGCACCAAACATAGACTGCTCCGCCATCAAAAGCAATCTTTTCCACGGCGTGTTTTCATCTATAATATTCTCTCTTGGACCTCCGCATACGTATTCACCTGAGTTAATACATTCAATATTCTTCTTGATAAAGTCCTCTGGTAATCTAGCGTGAGCGTCTATGCGAAGAAGAACATCAGCCGTGTAATTATTTATGACCTCATTCCAACCTGCGGGCTGAATTCGTTTTCCATTCTTAAGGATCTTAATATCCTTGTATTCATTTAGATGTTGGCTTTGAAAAGACTGCATAATCTGCCATGTATCATCACTTGATTCTCCATCAACGAGGATGACTTCTATAAGGTCTTTAGGATAAGTCTGCTGAATAAGATCATTCAAGAGATCTGGTAAATATCGGTGTTCGTTATAGGCGATCACGCCGAATGAAACTGTTCGTAATATATTGCCCATCATTCATTTCCTGCTTCCCATAAATTAATAAATCCATATTTATCAGTTATAATCTTTACCAAGCACGGCTGCCACGGTCCTAAACATAGTAAGTATCTCCCTTAGAAACCGAAATCGTCTTATTGACTCTAAATTCCATTTCATTTTCTCCGGGAGAACCTGACTTACATAAACTTCATCAACATCATCTGCCCTGTTCAGCAACTTATCTTCATCCTTATATCTAATACTCGCCTCTGACGTTATCCCTGCCGGCATCAACAGCGTGGCAGTGTATTCCGGTTTGTATCGCTCTACATATTTGACAGCCTCTGGACGAGTTCCAACGAAGCTCATATCACCATTGATAACATCAAAGACCTGCGGAAGTTCATCAAGTCGTAGATGGCGCAATTTTGCGCCTATTCTTGTAATCCTGCTATCATTCCCTACTGTCACCGCTGTGCCAATCTTATCAGCGTTAGAAACCATCGTCCGGAACTTGTGAATCCTGAAATGCTTACCATAGGTTGTGATTCTCTCCTGCCGGTAAAGGACTGGACCACGGCTATCCAGCTTAATCCACACTGCGATTATCGCCATCGGAATCAATAAGATGATAAGCAGCAGAATACTCACAACAAGGTCAAACACACGCTTGGTAATCATCTGCCCACGCCTTTTATTCAATATTTCCCAGTAAGGTCTAACCTCGGGAGTTCTCATAAAATCCGGAAGGTCTTCCCATCGCCTCAGCATAGATTCATTTCCTTTATGACATGTTTCAGCGTCTCTACGACATACTCAACATCATAATCCGATAATAAAGTGTGGAGAGGCAGTGTAATTAGGTTCTGATAGTAGTCATAGGCGTTCGGATAGTTACCGATACCACCGCTGCCCTCCTTATACGCAGTCATCATCGGCAAAGGCTTATAATGCACATTGGTAGCCACACCAGCCTCAGCCATCTTTGTGATTATCTCGTTCCGGGTTTCTTCCGTTGCACCCGGAACACGAATCAGATACAGATGGTTTGACGAATCCATATAGTCTGTGTAGTGAACTAAGTGCTTTATTCCCAGCTCATCGCACGTCTTATCGTACACAGCCATTATCTGCAGACGTCTCTCAAGCAGCTTAGGATACCTATCCAGCTGCCGCAAACCTATTGCAGCCATAATATCTGTCATGTTGCACTTGTACCATGGACCGATAATATCGTATTCCCAAGCACCAATCCTGGACTTCGCCAAAGCGTCCTTGTTCTGACCGTGGAGTGACAAGAGCTGATACATCTTGTATATCGTGCTATCCGTTACGCCGTTATCATACACAGACTTCGGTAAACACCACGTACTTGCTCCGCCCTCGGCGGTTGTGAAATTTTTTACGGCATGGAAGCTGAAAGCAGTGAAATCCGCAATTGTGCCACAGTATCTACGCTCTGGCGCGTCAGTCTTTCCTTTTCCAGTGTGGTTAACCACACGAGAAGCGCCAAGACTATGAGCACAGTCAGCAACGACAGCCACACGTCCAAGGCCGGCTTGAATTCTAGATCCGAGATCAGAGAGACTATCACGGTGGTCATCAAGAGGTTTAAACAGACTCTTCTTCCGCTCAACAATCTCAAATACTCTATCATAATCAGCCACAATACCGCCGAGGTCGACAATCACAACAGTCTTTGTATTTTCTGTGATGGCGTTCTCCAGTTTCTCATAGTCCATCTCCGGAGCATGAGTGGTTCTATCTCCATCCTTCTGAATATCAACGAATTTCACCGTCGCACCACAATGGATAGCGGCAGAAGCTGATGCTGTGTAGGTGTAAGCTGGAACGATGACCTCATCGCCCTCTCTTACTCCAAGGATTCTCAGATTCAGTTCTTCAGCCGCTGTCGCTGAATTCAGACACACGACTCTCTGGCTGTATCGTGCTATCGCATCTTGCGTAGAGCAGTCGATGTCTACTTGCCCGCTCTCTATGTACGCCGCCAGCCTGCACTCCAACATCTTCGTACGCGGGCCGGTCGTTATCCAGCCGGATCTCAGTGCCTCACATATTTCAGCAATCTCCAATTCGCTTATATCTGGCGGACTAAAAGAAATCTGTCGTTTTTTCATTATGCTTACAACCTCGTTTTCATAAGTGTTTCACGATTTTTGTATATTTCAAAAGAATAGGTGATGGTCTGGCTTCACTCTCATATCTTTTACTTTTATCGAACATGATACTTTCCTTTCATTACACTTTGTAGAAAGAATCTTTATTATGTCTCACAAAAATAAGAGCCTTACTCAAGGCTCTTATTTCCTATATCCATTAACGGCTCTCCCTAATCTGCCTAAGCGCCTCCCCCGTCGATTTTCCATACTTCAACTCCACAATCATCGCCGGTTTATCCGAGCATTTCCTTGGAAGAAACACCACGTCTGCATACCCCTTCCCCGTCGGCATCTCCCTGACCACCGTATACTCATTCACCGCATTATAATACGCCAACATAATCACACAGCTCAGTGCATTCTTATCATTATAAGCCAATATCGAAGTATTCGATATATGCACATCACGAATCCCTTTCGCCACTGCGTCACAATCCATCCTCCAGGTTGCCTCAAGCAGACGTTCCGATAACTCTCATCTTCCTTACACCTTCGCTACAATCTCAACCCCCACCTGCACCGTCTGCACGCTCCCAAACATCGGCACCTCCAGCCAGGCCTTCCTCTTATGCCTGTCAATCTTCCGGATCAGTCCTTCCATTCCCACCAGCGGCCCGGACGTAATTCTCACCCTTGACTGCTCAATCACGCCCTCTGACATCTCCACTACCTGGTTCTCACCGCCGATTCCCTGCATAAATGCAATCTCTTCCTCCCGAAGGGGCACAATCTCCCGCCCGGTTCCGATTATCCTGGTCAGCCCGATTACTCCATGAAGCTGATCATAGAGTTTCTCCATCTTTTCACTAATCATAAAAACGTACCCGGGAAACAGGACTTTTTCCAAAGTTGTCCATCTTCCACGGATACGTTTCGATTCTTCATAATAAGGGATAAAACAACGCCTAAGCACTTCCTCGGACATCTGCTTTTCGCACTGTATCCGAATACTTTCCTCTGTGCCTGTGCGCACCTGCACAACATACCACATGGCAATTCTCCTATTCTTTTACCGGCGCGCCGGTCCAAGTTCTGTCATCTGACATCCACCTCTTCAAAACGCTGCCTTGATCTATCCCTTGCCTTATTCACATACAATGATCGTATATGAATCTCCATACAATAATTCATATATAGTGATTCTCGTATAAGTTGATTCATACACGCCGATTCACATACGATTAGATATGAAGCTATCGTAAACACCTGCATGTATGCAGATGCCATTCACCGACAGCCCCATATCTAATCGTATCTGAATTCTGATTCTAAATTTTTATTACCTGATCACAAGCCATGATCCGAAATCTGCCCCTCCAGGTACATTTCCAATAAAATGTAATAATACAGCCCCTTCCCAGATACATTTAAGTACATTTTGGGGCAAAATAAAAACTGCCCCTTACAAGACATCCTATGCTTCTTCCACACTCCGAAAAAAGGGTATGCTTCGCCATTCTGTCTCTCTTGGGCAGATTCCAACTTCAGTCATGACATCCCAACTTTCCAAACGCGGCAAGGCGACGATTTGAAACCTTAAGATTTTGTATATTCTTAGATCATATGCAAAATTAGTATTACTTCTCTTTTTTATAATGATAAGTCGGCACAATCTCCGCCACAATCTCCTTAATCCTGGCAGAATCCTGTCTGCTGACCTTATCAAGCAGTTTTAGCTTCTCTTCGAACCACTCGTCATCCATTTCTATAGGATGTCCGATATGAATCATTTCATTCGCCGTATCCTGAAGTCCCTCTTCATCCATCAGAAGTTCTTCATACAGCTTTTCACCGGGCCGAAGCCCTGTATATACAATCGGTATGTCGATGTCTGGCTCATAACCCGACAATCTGATCAGATTTCTCGCCATATCGTCAATACGAACCGGATCTCCCATGTCCAGTACGAAGATCTCTCCGCCTTGTGCATAGTAAGAAGCCTGCAGCACTAATGCCACTGCCTCCGGTATCGTCATGAAATACCGAATGATATCTTTGTCTGTGACGGTCACAGGACCGCCTTCTGCAATCTGTCTCTTGAAGAGCGGAATAACGCTTCCATTACTCCCCAGCACATTGCCAAACCGTACCGCAACGAAATCTGTCTCCGACTTACGGTTCATCATCTGTACAACCATCTCGCACAACCGCTTTGACGCTCCCATGATATTCGTGGGATTCACAGCCTTATCAGTAGAGATCAGAACAAATTTCTTTACCCCGATCTTCGCAGCTGCCGTTGCCGTCTTATAAGTGCCCAGCACATTATTCTTGATCGCCTCGTTCGGACTCTCTTCCATCAGCGGCACATGCTTATGGGCTGCCGCATGATATACAATATCCGGCTTATAGGTATGCATTATCTGGTTAATACGGTTACTGTTGCGTACAGATCCAATCAAAACCACCAGATTAAGCTGAGGGTATACTCTCCGTAACTCCTGCTGAATCTCATAGGCATTATTCTCATAGATATCGAAAATAATCAACTGATTCGGTTTTGCCTTGGCAATCTGTCTGCACAACTCGCTTCCAATAGATCCTCCGCCTCCGGTAACAAGTACTTTGCGTCCCCGGATTGCCCGGAAGATCTCATCATTATTAACCTTTACCTGCGCTCTTCCAAGAAGATCTGCAATATCTACATCCCTAAGTTTGCTGACACTGACTTCTCCATTTACCAGCTGATAAACTCCTGGTACTGTCTGAAGCCGGCATCTTGTCTCTTTACAAATATTCAGAATCTCCTTCTGGTTCTTTCCCGTGGTTGCCGGGATCGCATAAATGATATGATTAATCTTATATCGGTCTACCATCGTCAGAATATCATTGCGATCTCCCACAATGGGAATGCCTTCGAGAACTCTGCCAATCTTGTTCGGATTATCATCAATAACGCAGCACACCTTTGTATGCAGCCTTCTGCTGTTAATCAGTTCCCGGATCAACGTCTGTCCGGCTGCGCCGCCGCCAATCACCATGATACGATTCTGCTCTTCCTCTCCAACTCCTTCTCTGTTTCCAAAATAAGTCTGGAACATCCGGTAGGAGAACCGTAATGCAGTCGTCATACAGAAACTAATAATATATCCCATAAAATAATAGGCTTTCGGCATCCGAAGATGCATAAACAGCACGCCCAGACCATATACCGGCAACAGCACAATATATGCGGCAACGCTCATCTGTAACTCTGATATACTTGCCAGCCTCCAGATACTATGATAAAGCCGAAATGCATAAAATACTACAATCGTGGCGGAAATCCAGAACGGCATAGACCATAGATATCCGCTCCGGTATGCCTCCGGAATCGATGAAAAGGAAAAGTCAAACCGAAGGATCAGTGCCACGCCATAGGATATCACAACAAAAAGTGCATCCAGAAACGCCACTAGGATTGCCTGGTGGACCCAAGGCACTCCTCTGCCTTCCAATAACTTATTCATATCTGCTTCTCAACCTGTTTCCAATCATCTTATTATTTCTTACTACGAAGATTACGACACCAACCAGAATTACTATTCCGGCAGCAATAATAGCTCTCTGCGGATCAATTACATTCATCATCCTTAGTTCTCCCCTTCTATTTTCATCATCTTTCTAGATATATCTGAAACAACTGCCTCGTCCGGCCACATCACATATAGCGGCTGTGACCCCGATGAAAAGCAGGCCTGTTTGTCTCCGCTTCCGGTTGCAGCGGTAGTCTCAATCTCCCATGCGGTCAGTTCCGATAACTGCATATGAATAAACTTCGCCATCTCATCCCGCGTCATATTGGTTTCCACACAATCTGCAACATTGTCTAATATTTCATTCGCCTGAAAAAGAATATCTGGAAACATCACTCTCTCCAGAATTGCCTTCAAGATTGCTTCCTGATTCTTTCCCCGTTGGTTATCTCCATCTTTAAAACTGTGTCTCTCTCTTGCGAATGCAAGAGCCTGTTCTCCATTCAGATGGTTCATGCCTTTCTCAAAGCTGTAACCCCCTGCCTCAAATGCATACTCTGATTCTACGTTCACTCCTCCAAGCGCATCCACAATCTTTATCAAAGAAGTAAAATTCACTCTTGCAAAATAAGAAATATCAATGCCATAGATGTTCTCCAAAGTAGCCATAGACCGGTCCACGCCGTAGATACCGGCATGGGTCAGCTTATCTCTGGCCTCTCCCGACACCCCGGGAATCTGCACATAATAATCCCTGGGTGTGGTTGTCAGAAGTATCTTCTTAGTACTCGGATTAACCGTCATGATAATGTTGACGTCACTCCGGCTGTTTGTGGTAATCGAACCAGCCACGTCTATCCCGCTGATATATATATGAAACGCTTTCTCAATATCCGTCTCTTCTGTCGGGATCTCTGTCTCAATCCCATATTGATACAGAACCTTTACCTGATCTGCATATCCTTCCACCGCTTCTTCAATTACACTGCTATAGGCCTCGTTATAGATAGCTGCTTCAATCCGGCCGTCAAGAAGCGCCTCGGCTTCCTCGATAATTGTCCCGCTCTCGATCAGTTTGATCTCTCGGCCAACTTTCGCTTCAATATCTTCAACCATCAGCGCATTGTTGTTCTGGTCCATTGCTGTCTGAATCCCAAAGCGATAGTTCTTCGCATCTTCCAGCTTCTCTGCGGGATTCTCCTTTTTGACCACGACAATCATATTGTCTGTCTTGTATGTCGCCCCTCCGACGTTCTTAAGAACCGACTCCGTTTTTGCCAGATACATAATTCCAATCCCCAGAATCAGACAAACCAGCAGACTGAGCACAACGCCTGTGAGATTGCCCTTTTTTCCTGCAAACTGGAACCCGAATGCCTCTCCAAGCAATATGAAGATTACTCCAAGAAACGCAAGCAGTACAACCCCTGCAATCAGCAGAAACTGCCATGGTATCATTCCGCTCTTCCACAGAATTGCAACAAACCCTGTCGAAATAATCGACTGCAGCAAAAAAATCATCCTGCCAAGAATGCTGTTTCTTTTTCTCCTGGTGAGGTACTCCGTCATATATCCATCTCCTCTGTCCGGCAAAAAACTTCCGACAGCTTTCAGCCTGTCAAGGCTCTACTGAACCGTCAATGTAAACAGATGGGGATCCGATGCGTTCCCATTACTGTCTGTCACATAATAACGTATCTCGTACGTTCCTCGGGCACGCAGATTATACTGACCGTCTGCATGAATATTCTGATACAAAGTATTCGTATCATCCTTATCATCTACCACGCCCTTTACAATGCTCAACGGATCAAACGTGTCTCCTACATTGATCGTCATCTGGTCAGTAGTAAGCGCCATAGCCGGCCTCACTCCATCCGGCTGTAACTCCATCTCATCCGGCGCCGCCTCTCCTGCCTCGCCTTGTGCAGTCGCCTCTCCGGCAGTCTCTTCCGTCTGTTCCGGCGCCGCTTCTGCACTTCTGTAAGTCACCCTTCTTCTTGCAGTACCTATATTCTTATGTTCGTCCATAACACCATAGTAGACGATTGCAGAATCCTCACCCGTAACAACAATCTTACTTACAAACACCTTACCGGTAAGGTCTCCGTCTACTTTGTCCTTCGCAGACACTCCGTCCATCAGACCCTCGTGTCCTTCGCCCTCTGTATAGGTAATGTCTCTTTCTTCAATCTTAATGTCCGGCGGCGTATTGTCCTGCCGTAAATAAATAAATGCCGCTATCACTGTCAGCACCGCACACACTGCGGCCATCACAAGCGCTAATCCCCGATGCTTCATCGCTCAAACCCTCTATTCCTATTCATCGTCGTCTTTCTTGTAATAATCTCCGTAATATGCACCATAATACTTACCGTAATATTTGCCATAATACTTATTCTGCTTCATATTCACCTTATTAAGCACCACTCCCAGAATCGGGCAGCCCGATTTCTCCAGCTGATCCTTCACGCCTCTGGCGAATTTATAGCTGATTGTATTCGCTGCGATAACCAGAATTGAAGCGTCACAGAATTTGGCAATGATCGCACTGTCAATAACACTCCCGATCGGCGGTGCATCAATAATCACATAATCATAAGCTTTCTTAGCGCCTTCGACAAACGCTTCAAAACGACGGTTTCCCAGCAGTTCGGCCGGATTCGGCGGCACGACTCCCGCAAGCACACAAAAGAGGCCGTTCACCTGCGTCTTGGCAATCACATCCTTAGCGTCAGCCTGTCCGGATAGAAAATGACTGAGTCCCTTGATCTGCCCCTTAATCTGATGTCGTCCGACCAGTACTGACTTTCTCAAGTCCGCATCCACAAAAAGCACATTCTTGTCTCCCTCCGCCAGAGACATGGCAAGGGAAAGAGACACCGTACTCTTACCTTCGTTCGGCGTACAGGACGAGAAGACGATTACCTTCTTGTCTGCACCAGAAAATTCCACATTCGTTCGGAGAGTCTTGTATGCTTCATTGCTTCGATAGTCTTTTTCAATATTCTTCAATGTTACTTCCTGCATCTTTTTCTCTCCTCTTTACTTCTTCATATTCCGCATAAGCTTCTTGGCGGTCTTTCCTCTGATCTTCTTAGACTTATTCTTTTCCGCTCCCGCCTGCAGCGGAATAGACGTAAGCACATTCAGTCCAAGATACTGTTCCACATCATCCGGCGTTTTTACCGTATCGTCCAGAACAAAGATCAGCACGAAGATACCTATCGAAATAATCAGTCCAAGGACACCTCCGATCAGCACGTTCTTCATCACGCTTGGAGAAGAAGGCGCCGTAGCAAGATTTCCTTCCTGCACGGTATTAACCGCTTCCGCATCCATAATCTCCGTAATCTGAATTCCTACCGCTTCTCTGACCGCATCTGCGATCTCCTTGGCAACTCTTGGATCTTCATTCCTAACACTGATATTTAAGACGCGGGTATCCGTCTCCGTCTCTACACTGATCATATCTGCCAGCCGTTCAACTTCTATGTCAAGGTTCAGCACCGAGATTACCTGCTCCAGCACCGGACGGCTCTTGATCAGAACCATATAGTCCTTGGTAAGCTGCGTACCTGTCTGCAGGTCTGTATAGGTGACACTGGAATTACTATCCTGTTTGGTCAATACATACATCTGCGTCGTCGATGTATAGAGCGGCGTAATAAAGAGCTTCGTCCCTACAAATGCCATTAATGCCGCCATAATCCCTGCCAGCACTATAATATGAATCTCAGACATCAGCATCATAAACAGCTCAGTCAAATCTATAGTAATCTCGTCATTATCAAATTCCGGATTCGTCATCTTATCGTAACTCATTTTTTCTGTAGCTTCTTCAGCATGATTTTTGCATTGCTAAAGAAAATCCTCCTCATATATTCTTCACCGTATTTCTTCTTCACATAGCCTGCTGCCTTCTTCATCCTAGGTGCCCGGTGCCTGCTGCTGTGCGCATCCGTACCGACACAGAAAAGCAGATCAGAATCCATCAGATATTTCACGAACTTCTTAACTTCTCTTCCACTCTCACCGATAATACTGTCTGCATTCACCTGCAGACGAATTCCCATCTCACATAACTGATCCGCCAGTTCAGCCTCTTTTACAATACAGTTATATCTCTCCACATGGGCCAGAATCACTTCATAACCTCCAAGCTGTAACTGCTGAAGACTCTGGCGTATATAGGTAAATGTATCAGTAGGTGTAAATTCTACAAGCACATAATCTCTGCCGTTCATGGTAAGAACCCGTCCGGCCTCCAGCTTGTCCACAATATCCTGACCAAAGAAAATCTCCGTACCCAGATAAATACGGAAATGATCGTCAATCTCATGAGCCGCCTCTCTTAGCAGCTTCGCCTGTCTTCGTAAAATCTTCGGATTCTCTCTGCCACGTCTCGGGTGATGATGCGGAGTAGCAATAATACAGCGTATCCCTTCCTCATATGCGATTCTTAACATCTGTTTCATCTCATCGATATCTTTCGCGCCGTCGTCTACTCCCGGCAATATATGACAATGCATGTCAATATAGCCTTCCATACCTTCACACCTTTCTTATTTATACATGGCCTGTACTTAATAATACCCTCTCAGTGTGGTTTTGTCAACAGCTTTGCACCAATGCGGATGCCGTAAACCCTACCATTTTTTTGATATTAAATCAACAATTTCCAAATTTATAACCCCAGTACGTCAGCGATTGCTCCCATCTCTTCCAGAGCGACATCTATCAGGTCGTCCAGACTAAGTCCGGTAAACTCGATGGACTCCATATAATCCCGGTTAGCCCCTGCCGCAAAACGCAGTTCATTGAACCGCTTCATGACCGACTTATGTTTAACACTTGCGATCTTCTTATCCGGATAAATCTGCGCAACAGCTTTCACAAATCCGCTCATAGGATCCGCCGCCAGAATCGCATACTGCAAGTTCGTCCTGGCCTTCATGCCGCACTTCGGATTGTGCGCGCAGATGGCATCAAACAATACCTTGTCATCAATTCCTTCTTTTTTAAGAATCTCCACGGACGTAGGGCCATGCACCCCCATATCATGCTGCCAGTCACACTGTTCCTCGTCCAGGTCATGGAGTAATCCTACGATTCCCCAATATTCCACGTCCTCTGGCGAAAGGCGTTTCGCCAGTCCCTTCATGATCGCCTCAACTGCATAAGAATGTGAAATATAATTCTCCCCCTTCATATACCGCATCAAGATATCATGCGCCTGCTCCCTGTTCATTATACTCCTCCTTCATCTGACCAGAAACCGTACAGAACAATCCTTTGCAGATTACACTAGGCGTTTCCCCACAGTTCCCCGTCTTTATCATTATGTATCCCCAAGGGCACACCCTAATGCATGCCCTGCGGACCGGCGGGCTTCGTCCGCTAAGGTATACCCAGGGGCACACAGTAATGCATGCCCCGCAGATACATCTAATGTAAGTCTTTCGTTCAAAATTATAATCGCTTTGGTCCCAAAGGTCAAGCCATAAAACAGCTTCTTTCTATGTTCTTTATCACTCTCTTAACCTATGCCGTCTTTCCTCCATATAATCGTCCTAACATCTGTGCTTCCCTTACGTCAATTTTCCGAAAAATAGAACAATAGTCTATCTCATTCACCTTGTCCATGGCAACTCCCACTTTATGCAGAATCAGCACAAGATACCCTGTCATAATATCATCAATACGCCCGCTTTCTGCAATCGCACAGAGTTCCTCATTAGACTTCTCGTACATATTCACCATCAGCCCTACATACTCATTATCCGTCTTTTCACGATTCATCGTATCACTCTCCTATTCTAAAAGGTATTTTGTCACTTTGTCCTGTCATATGACACATCGTCTGTAAAATTTGCAGACAGATGCATGGAGATTCCGCCGGAAAAATACCCCTCAGTACGGTTGTCTCCGCCACAAGGACGGACGCTGACCTTATTATTGATTACACTTGAAAATATTGTCCGAAACGGACAGATTATCCTTGAAATTACCAGATAGCCTGAAAGAACGCCACCTCGTTCTCTACTCGGCCAAATCACTGCAGCTACACTCTTTAACTGGCTTCCTTACGAATACATTCTACCAGATTTCCTCCATATAATACAAGCCTTTACGGAAAAAAAAGCAGACATTCCTTCGACAGGATCCGACATTTCTATCACTTTTTCCTACTGCCAGATCATATGCAATACAGGCAGGATATATTCTTATCCTGCCTGTATCAAGATTCAATATAATGGTCTGAGTAAGATTTCAGATCATCTGTCAAGCTTACTCTTCCGGCACTACGATCAGATCCTTAGTATAGTGATTCAATACTTCGCAACCGTCCTCCGTAATAATAACAAGATCTTCGATACGAACTCCAATCCCTTCTTCTGCGAGATAGATACCAGGCTCTACGGAAAAGCACTGTCCAACCTGAATAATGTCCTCATTGACAGAAGACACATCGCCGAACTCATGGTCTTCCAGACCGATAGAGTGTCCTGTCCTATGTGTGAAATACTGTCCGTATCCCTTCTCTTCGATATAATTCCTTGCCGCAAGGTCTACATCGCACATTCTGTTGCCCGGCTTGGCCGCCTCGATTCCGCGCCTGTTCGCCTCTACAACAATGTCATAGATCTCCCTTGCCCGGTCAGACACTTCACCGATAAATACGGTTCTTGTCATATCAGAAGCATAGTTGTCCTTGAATGCGCCGATATCAAGGATAACGCAGTCGCCCCGTTTTCCCTTAGAATCATCGGTTACATGATGAGGATCTGCCGCTCCCTTTGCATATGCCGTAATCGGATCAAAGGATACATCCTCGCAGCCGAGTTCTTTGTAGATCTCACGGATCTTTGCATTGAGTTCCTTCTCAGTCAGTCCCTTGGACACCCATGGAATCAGCTTCTCCATAGCAATGTCGTTAAGCCTTGAAGACTCGCGCATCAACTCTTTCTCTTTCTCGTCTTTCACCATACGGATATAGTCGATAATCGGAGAGCCGTTCACAAACTTGCTTCCTCCGCCTAGTTCCTGCAGACGAAGAAGGAATCTTGCCGGCCAGGTCTTATCAATCCCCATTGTCTTGTCCTTGTCTACGAATCTGCTTAAGATCTCCACACCGTCCTCAATATCGTCATACCATACCAGTTCTACTCCCAGATCCTTCTCCTGTGGGAATAATTTGTTAATCACCATCTTGTGATTGCCGTCGACATTCAGATATAACGCCAGAAGCCTCTCTCCTGGTGCGATCCATTTACCCGTAAGATAGAAAATCGCAACCGGATCTGATATGATCATCTGTGGGATTTCATGTTCTTCCATTGATTTTAATACTCTTGCCACTTTGTTCTGATCCATTGTCTTCCCCAACCTTTCGTTGAAAATATTATTTCATTCATTATAGTATTTCCATCACAAAAAGTCAATTGATTACCGCCTGTCTGTATCCAGATTTTTACTGGGGCACATTCCGTTACAGCCGCTGCAGCCACATCCGCAGCCGCCCCCTGCTTTCTTCTTTTTCCAGATACTCCTTACAGCCAGCGCCGCAATTCCCAGTACAACCGCTCCCACGACCGTTGTTGAAACAATACTGCCTGCCGCCAATGCCATACGCTTTCTTTCCTTTCCTTATTAATATGATGTTGGGGGCAAAGAGTATTTTGCACCCCTGTAATACTATGCCTTCGCTCCCCTGGCCGCCACACTGGACAGATTCACCGTAAGCGTTGCCGTTTCCTTATGAGGCCGAAACAGCAGATACAGGAATCCAGTCAGTACCAGAACCGCCGCAGCCGTTCCAATCCCAAAACCGCCGCCAGTAAACAGTTTCCCGAACTGATTAATACACAAAGACACTCCATAGGCAAACACACACTGATATCCGATGGCAAACCAGGTCCATTTCCCATTGTTCATCTCTCTCTTGATTGCGCCAATCGCCGCAAAACAAGGCGCGCACAGAAGATTGAATACCAGGAAAGAATATGCGGAAACCATAGTCATGCTTCCTGCAAGCGTTCCCCAGATCTCCTCTCCGTCCTCTGCTACTTCTGCGAATCCAAAGAGAATTCCCAAAGTTCCGACCACGTTTTCCTTAGCCACAAGCCCTGTAATTGCCGCAACGGCCGACTGCCAGTCTCCCCATCCAAGAGGTATGAAAATCCATGCAAACATCCGTCCAATGCCTGCCAGCAATCCGTCGCTCAAGTCGTCCACCATACCGAAACGTCCGTCCGTTATTCCAAATCCTGACGTAAACCAGATAAAGATTGTCGACAGAAGAATGACAGTCCCGGCCTTCTTGATAAAGGACCATCCTCTCTCCCACATGCTTCTCAGTATATTCCCCACCGTCGGCATATGGTAAGCCGGAAGTTCCATTACAAAGGGAGCCGGATCACCGGCAAACATCCTTGTTTTCTTCAGAATGATCCCTGAACAGATAATTGCCGCCATTCCTACAAAATATGCGCTGGGAGCCACCCATGACGCTCCGTCAAACAGCGCACCCGCAATCAAGGCAATAATCGGTAATTTTGCACCGCAGGGGATAAACGTCGTCGTCATAATCGTCATCTTACGGTCACGGTCATTTTCAATCGTCCTGGACGCCATGATCCCCGGAACTGCGCATCCTGTGCCAATGAGCATCGGGATGAACGACTTGCCGGACAGCCCGAATTTACGGAAAATCCGATCCATGATAAAGGCAATCCTCGCCATGTATCCACATGACTCCAAAAACGCAAGAAAGATAAACAGCACCAGCATCTGGGGCACGAATCCAAGAACCGATCCCACGCCGGCTACAATACCGTCAAGAATCAGCCCCAAAAGCCAGTCTGCACAATTGATGCTTACCAGTAAATTCTCAATCGCAGGCGGAATAATTTCCCCGAAAAGTACGTCGTTGGTCCAGTCGGTCGCAATACCTCCTACCGTTGTCACCGATACATAGTACACAAGCCACATTACCGCGGCAAAAACAGGCAGCGCAGCCCATCGGTTGGTAACGATTCTATCAATCTTATCGGAAATTGTCAACTTCTCCCTGGCCGCCTTTTTCAGACATTTTTCTATGACAGATGAAATATACTGGTAGCGTTCGCTGGTAATGATACTTTCGGCATCGTCGTCCATATTCTTCTCCGCTCTGGCAATGACGTCCGATATATCCGGGGCGGCCGTCAGCTGATCCCGTATCTTATCATCCCTTTCAAATAATTTCACGGCATAGAATCTCTTTTGTTCATCCGGCACACCCGTCAGCCTAGTCTCAATCTCCTCAAGATAATCTTCCACTTCCTGCGAGAACTCATGGACTGGGGCGGCCGCATTTTTATTCTGTGCCATCCTTACAGCCTTGTCTGCCGCTTCCCTGATTCCGTCTCCCTTCAGCGCAGATATGGGTACGACTTCGCATCCTAATTTCTCCGCAAGCTGCTGTGCATCGATCTGATCGCCGGATTTCCTTACCATATCCATCATATTGACCGCCATCACAACCGGAATGCCAAGTTCCATCAACTGGGTGCTCAGATAGAGATTTCGTTCCAGGTTCGTTCCGTCTACAATGTTCAAGATTGCGTCCGGCCGTTCTGTAGTAAGATAGTTCCTGGCCACTACTTCCTCCAAAGTATAGGGCGATAAGGAATAGATACCCGGAAGATCCATAATCGTAACATCCTTATCATCCTTCCACTTTCCTTCTTTCTTCTCAACGGTAACGCCCGGCCAGTTTCCAACGAACTGGTTGGAACCGGTAAGCGCATTGAAAAGCGTGGTCTTTCCGCTGTTTGGGTTTCCAGCAAGCGCAATTTTTATTCCCATTTTCCTGCCTCCTAATCCTTTTTAATCAATTCGCATGCAGATTAATCTTATGTACAACGGTCTGCCCGCTCACTGTACTTCGATCATCTGCGCATCTGCTTTCCTCAGCGATAGTTCATATCCCCGGACAGTCACCTCTACCGGATCTCCAAAGGGAGCGACCTTCCTGACATAGACCGGCGTTCCCTTCGTAATACCCATATCCATAATTCTACGTTTTGTAGCTCCCTCTCCATGCAATTTCACAACCACTGCATTCTGATTACATTTTACATCCCTTAACGTAAGCATTACCATTCCTCCTACTTATACCATTATCTTATTTGCAGCTCCCCTGCTCACCGCAACTCGGGAATCCTTCACTTGAACAATGACATTCCCGCCATTACTCGATACAATCTTAATCTTCTCCCCCACGGTAAATCCCAGATTCTCAAGGAATCTTCTCGACTCTTCCTTTCCAAGGACCCTCTTTATTGCGGCATCCTCGCCAGAATTCAGCATCGTTAACGGCATCATAATCCCTCCTTCATAATCGCAAAACCATTTCCTTATGTATCAGTTCCATATCTTCCAATAACCGTACCATCCGGTAGACAGTGGCCTTTCCTACCTTCTGGTCCTTTTTCTTTGCAGCAAAATAAATTTCTTTACAGGAAGAGTATTCATTTTCCAGAATAATCTGTATCAGCAGTTTTCTTTGCGTTGTGATCCTGTGCCCATTTTCTTTCATTTTCCGGATTACGTCTTCCGCTTTCTCTTCCCGGCTCATATCTTACCTCGCTACTGATGATATTGATTATCATTTACAATGGTATTGTATTCCAAATGATATTGATTGTCAATAACATTATTGATGTTTTTTTCTCAATAAGCAAGCAAAAAAAAGAGCAGTAAACCCCTTAGATCTACTGCTCTCTAACCATATACTTCTTATTCTATCAATTCCTCAAAAGCCTCTTCTTCTGCAAGATCTGCCTCATCCTCTGAACTCATCCCATCTTCATCGTCTGAATCTTCATATCCCAGTCCAGACTCATCCTCGAGTTCTTCTACATCCGTCTCTTCACCTTCTGCAAATTCATCCTCAAGTTCCTCGTCCAGTATAAGTTCATCCTCAAGTTCTCTGTCACTGTCCAGTCTGATATCGCGGTATTTGCGCATACCCGTACCAGCCGGTATATGCTTACCGATAATAACATTCTCCTTCAGACCAATCAGCGGATCCACCTTGCCCTTAATGGCAGCCTCGGTAAGAACCTTGGTTGTCTCCTGGAAAGATGCCGCCGACAGGAAGGAATTGGTAGCCAGGGAAGCCTTTGTAATACCAAGCATGATCTGCTCGCCCAGAGCCGGAACCAGATCTTCCCTCTCTAAGGCTGCATTCACATCCTCAAATTCCAGTCTGTCTACATTGGTGCCCGGCAGGAACTCGCTGTCTCCGGCTTCTTCTACGCGGACCTTCTTCAGCATCTGACGCACAATGACCTCTATATGCTTATCGTTAATCTCAACACCCTGCAGTCGATACACCCTCTGTACTTCCTGGATCATATAATCCTGCACAGCGCGAAGTCCTTTAATCTTCAGGATATCATGGGGATTCACGCTACCTTCTGTCAGCTCGTCTCCGGCCTCTAACACTGCGCCGTCCTGAATCTTGATCCTTGAACCGTAGGGAATCAGATAAGCTTTCGCCTCGCCGGTCTCATTATTCGTCACAATGATTTCCCGTTTCTTCTTTGTATCATGGATATTGGCTGTTCCGGCAAACTCCGTGATAATTGCAAGTCCTTTCGGCTTTCTCGCCTCAAAAAGCTCCTCGACACGCGGAAGACCCTGTGTGATATCGTCGCCCGCAACGCCGCCCGTATGGAACGTACGCATGGTAAGCTGCGTACCAGGCTCTCCAATAGACTGAGCCGCAATAATACCGACGGCTTCACCCACCTGTACCGGCTCGCCGGTAGCCATGTTGGCTCCGTAACACTTCGCACAGACGCCGTTATGAGACTTACAGGTCAGAATTGTACGGATCTTCACCTGTGTCAGCGTTCCGCCGTTCTCATCCACACCCTTCTTCATAATCAGTTCCGCACGCTTCGGCGTCACCATATGATTCGCTTTCACAAGGATATTGCCATCCTTGTCTACAATATTCTCACACAGATAGCGTCCCGTAATACGCTCCTGCAGACTCTCGATCTCTTCATTGCCATCCATAAAAGCCTTGACATACATACCCGGAAGCTCGGCTCCCTTCTCTACGCAGTCCACCTCATGGATAATCAGTTCCTGAGACACGTCAACCAGACGCCTGGTCAGATATCCCGAGTCAGCGGTACGCAGCGCCGTATCAGACAGACCTTTCCGCGCGCCATGGGCAGACATGAAATATTCCAGTACATCCAGACCTTCACGGAAATTGGACTTAATCGGAAGCTCGATGGTACGTCCGGTCGTATCCGCCATCAGTCCGCGCATACCTGCAAGCTGTTTGATCTGCTTGTCGGAACCTCGGGCGCCGGAATCCGCCATCATAAAAATGTTATTGTATTTATCAAGCCCTGATAACAGCGCTTCTGTCAGCGCATCGTCAGTTGCCTTCCAGGTCTCTACAACCTCTTTGTAACGCTCTTCCTCTGTAATCAGACCACGCTTGAAGTTCTTGGTAATCTTATCAACCGTATCCTGCGCCTGTTTGATCATCTCCGGCTTTTGCGGCGGCACCGTCATATCCGAAATCGAAACGGTCATGGCCGCCCTTGTGGAATATTTATATCCAATAGACTTGACTGCATCAAGAACCTCAGCCGTAGCGGTAGAACCATGGGTATTAATAACCTTCTCAAGGATCTGCTTTAACTGTTTCTTACCAACGTGGAAATCCACTTCCAGCAGAAGGTCATTCCCATCTGCTTCACGATCTACGAATCCAAGATCCTGAGGAATAATCTCATTAAACAGGAAACGTCCAAGAGTGGATTCGATATTGCCGCTCTTTATCGTACCGTCCGGCATCTTCTTCTTCACACGTACCTTGATACGGGAATGCAGAGTAATCGCCTCGTTTTCATAGGCAAGGATCGCCTCGTTTACATTCTTGAAGAACTTGCCCTCTCCTTTTGCCCCCGGCCTTTCCTGGGTCAGGTAATAAATACCAAGAACCATATCCTGGGACGGAACCGCAACAGGTCCGCCGTCTGACGGTTTCAGCAGGTTATTCGGCGACAGCAGAAGGAAACGGCATTCAGCCTGTGCCTCCACGGACAGAGGCAGATGCACCGCCATCTGGTCCCCGTCAAAGTCCGCATTGTAAGCAGTACATACCAATGGATGCAGCTTGATCGCCTTACCTTCTACCAGGATCGGCTCAAATGCCTGGATTCCAAGCCTGTGGAGCGTAGGGGCTCGGTTCAGCATAACCGGATGCTCCTTGATAACGTCTTCCAGTACGTCCCACACTTCCGGCTGTACCCTCTCCACCATCTTCTTTGCATTCTTAATATTATGAGCAGTTCCGTTCTGCACCAGTTCCTTCATAACGAAAGGCTTAAACAGCTCGATTGCCATCTCTTTAGGCAGACCGCACTGATAAATCTTAAGTTCCGGTCCTACTACGATAACGGAACGTCCAGAGTAATCCACACGTTTTCCGAGCAGATTCTGACGGAAACGGCCGGACTTACCTTTCAGCATGTCAGACAGAGACTTAAGCGCCCTGTTGCCTGGCCCTGTGACCGGACGGCCGCGTCGGCCGTTGTCGATCAGTGCATCCACCGCCTCCTGTAACATTCTCTTTTCATTTCTTACAATAATGTCCGGCGCGCCAAGCTCCAGCAGACGTTTCAGACGATTATTCCGATTGATGATCCTACGGTACAGGTCATTTAAGTCCGACGTGGCAAAACGCCCGCCGTCCAGCTGCACCATGGGACGTAAGTCAGGCGGGATGACCGGGATTGCAGTCATGATCATCCACTCCGGTTTATTTCCCGATTCACGAAAAGCCTCCACAACCTCCAGACGCTTCACGATCCTCGCGCGCTTCTGTCCTGTTGCGCCTTTTAAACCTTCCTGTAATTCCTCGTAATCTTTATCCAGGTCAATAGACTGCAGAAGTTCCTGAATAGACTCTGCCCCCATCCCCACGCGGAAGCCGTAACCCCATTTCTCTCTGGCCTCCTGATATTCCTGCTCTGAGAGTACCTGCTTATACTGCAGATCACTTTCTCCTCTGTCCAGCACGATATAAGATGCGAAATACAACACCTTCTCAAGCGTCCTTGGCGACAGATCCAGGATCAGTCCCATCCGGCTTGGGATTCCTTTAAAATACCAGATATGAGACACAGGAGCGGCCAGGGCAATATGCCCCATACGCTCACGACGCACGCTTGACTTCGTAACTTCTACACCACAGCGGTCGCAGACCACGCCTTTATAACGAATCTTCTTATACTTGCCGCAATGACACTCCCAGTCTTTGCTTGGCCCGAAGATCCTCTCACAGAACAATCCGTCCTTCTCCGGCTTCAGCGTACGGTAATTGATCGTCTCCGGTTTCGTCACTTCTCCCCTGGACCATTCCAGAATCTTCTCCGGCGACGCCAGACCAATCTTGATTGCATCGAATGTCATTGGCTGATACGCTTGTTCCTTATTGTTTTCCGGCATACTGGCACCCCTTCCTATTCAATATCCGACAGATCATCATAATACTCATCATCTGAATCATATTCCATATCATCAAATTCTTCCTCTTCCGGTTCCTCCTCAACATCAATCAGTTCCTCTCCCTGGAATTCCTGTTCGGTATACCCGTGTTCCCCAAGGTCATCGTCTTGATGATATTTCCTGTCTCCTTCGATCAGCGAGCGGAAATCAGTCTCTCCCATATCCGCCGTCTCTATAATCTCAACCTCAGTATTATCGTCGCGCAGCACGCGCACATCCAGCCCCAGAGACTGAAGTTCTTTCAGCAATACCTTGAAGGACTCCGGAATACCTGGCTCCGGAATGTTCTCGCCCTTAATGATCGCCTCATAGGTCTTCACACGTCCGACTACGTCGTCAGACTTAACCGTCAGAATCTCCTGCAGAGTATAGGACGCGCCGTATGCCTCCAGCGCCCATACCTCCATCTCTCCGAAACGCTGTCCGCCGAACTGTGCCTTACCGCCTAACGGCTGCTGTGTTACAAGCGAATAAGGTCCTGTTGAACGGGCGTGAATCTTATCGTCAACCAGATGATGCAGCTTAAGATAATGCATGTGGCCGATAGTAACCGGGCTGTCAAAATACTCTCCCGTACGTCCGTCACGCAGGCGCACCTTTCCGTCTCTGGAAATAGGAACGCCCTTCCACAGTTCTCTGTGATCCCTGTTGTCAGACAGATACTGCATAACTTCTGGAAGTAACTCTTCTTTATGTTTCGCTTCAAACTCTTCCCAGCTCAGATTCACGTAATCATTCGCCAGATCAAGAGTATCCATAATATCATTCTCATCTGCGCCGTCAAATACCGGCGTTGCAATATTGAATCCCAATGCTCTTGAAGCCAGGGACAGATGAATCTCAAGTACCTGCCCGATGTTCATACGGGAAGGCACGCCCAGAGGATTCAGCACGATATCTAACGGGCGTCCGTTTGGCAGAAACGGCATGTCTTCCACCGGAAGCACACGGGAAACAACACCCTTGTTACCGTGACGTCCCGCCATCTTGTCACCGACGGAAATCTTCCTCTTCTGCGCAATGTAGATCCGAACCGCCTGGTTTACGCCCGGGGACAGTTCGTCGCCATTGTCGCGGGTAAATACCTTCGCATCCACGACAATACCGTACTCTCCATGAGGCACTTTCAATGACGTATCCCTTACTTCCCGGGCCTTCTCGCCAAAGATCGCCCTAAGCAGACGCTCTTCCGCCGTCAGTTCCGTCTCGCCTTTTGGAGTAACTTTTCCCACCAGGATATCTCCTGCACGCACTTCCGCGCCAATTCGGATGATTCCTCTCTCATCCAGATTCTTGAGGGCGTCGTCGCCCACACCCGGAATGTCGCGCGTAACCTCTTCCGGTCCCAGCTTCGTATCACGGGCTTCCGCCTCGTACTCTTCTATATGAACGGATGTATATACATCCTCCTGCACCAGCCTCTCGCTCAACAGAACGGCATCCTCGTAATTGTAGCCTTCCCAGGTCATGAATCCGATCAACGGGTTCTTTCCAAGGGCCATCTCGCCGTTAGACGTGGACGGTCCGTCTGCAATCACGTCGCCTGCCTCCACCTTGTCACCCTTGAACACAATGGGTCTCTGGTTATAGCAGTTGCTCTGGTTACTTCTTAAGAACTTTGTCAGTTTATATCTCTTAAGGTTGCCGTCTGCCTGACGGATCGTGATCTCCGTAGACGTAGCGCGCTCTACCACGCCGCCCTTCTCGGCGATCACACACACGCCGGAATCCACCGCAGACTTCTCCTCCATACCGGTTCCCACCACAGGAGCCTCTGTCATCAGAAGCGGCACCGCCTGACGCTGCATGTTGGATCCCATCAGCGCACGGTTGGCATCGTCATTCTCCAGGAAGGGAATCAGCGCCGTCGCAACAGAGAACACCATCTTTGGCGAAACATCCATGTAATCGAACATACGCCTCTCATATTCCTGGGTCTCTTCCCGATAACGTCCAGATACATTCCTGCGGATAAAATGCCCTTCCTCATCCAGCGCCTCGTTAGCCTGGGCCACATGGTAATTATCCTCTTCATCCGCCGTCATATAGACAACTTCCTCCGTAACGACCGGATTAGCCGGGTCGCTGCGGTCAATCCTGCGGTATGGAGCCTCAATAAACCCATACTGGTTAATCCTTGCATAGGTCGCAAGAGAGTTAATCAGACCAATGTTAGGACCTTCAGGCGTCTCGATCGGACACATTCTTCCATAATGTGAATAATGAACGTCCCGCACCTCAAATCCCGCGCGATCACGGGACAGACCGCCTGGTCCAAGCGCTGACAGACGTCTCTTATGGGTCAGCTCGCCCAATGGGTTGTTCTGATCCATGAACTGTGACAACTGGGAGGAACCGAAGAATTCCTTCACAGCAGCAGTCACAGGCTTAATATTAATCAGAGACTGGGGAGAAATCCCTTCCAGATCCTGGGTGGTCATTCTCTCACGCACCACTCTCTCCAGTCTGGAAAGACCAATCCGGTACTGGTTCTGCAGAAGTTCACCCACAGAACGGATTCGACGGTTGCCCAGGTGGTCAATGTCGTCGTCATTGCCCAGTCCATACTCCAGATGGATATTATAATTAATGGACGCAATAATGTCCTCTTTCGTAATATGCTTCGGTATCAGATCATGAATATCCCGGCGGATAGCATCTTTCAGTTCGTCAATATCGCCGCCCGTCTCCTCAAGGATCCCCTCAAGAACCGGATAATACACCTGCTCTGTAACCCCTACTTCCTTCGGGTCTATCTCTACCACAGCCTCCAGGTCTACCATCATATTGGAGAGCACCTTAATGCTGCGCTCCTCCTCCGGCCGGTCAATCCACACATACGGAACAGCCGAGTTCTGGATCTGGTCTGCCATTTCCCTTGTTACCTTTTTACCCGCCTCGGCAATGACTTCCCCTGTGATCGGGCTGACCACATCCCGGGCGAGTACCTGTCCCGTGATACGATTCTTCATGGAGAGCTTCTTATTAAACTTATATCTTCCTACCTTCGCCAGGTCATAACGTCTCGGATCGAAAAACATACTGGTGATCAGGCTCTCTGCGCTGTCCACCGCAAGAGGTTCACCCGGACGGATCTTCTTATATAATTCCAAAAGACCTTCCTGGTAATTGGTGGCGGCATCTTTCTCGAAACTGGCCATGATCTTCGGCTCCTCGCCGAACAATTCTATAATCTCTGGATTGGTTCCGATTCCCAAAGCACGGACTAATACCGTAATCGGCACCTTTCTCGTTCTATCTACACGTACACTAAAAACGTCATTGGAGTCCGTCTCATATTCCAGCCATGCGCCCCTGTTCGGAATCACTGTGGAGGAATACAGTTTCTTGCCCAATTTGTCATGAGCAATTGCATAATAGATGCCAGGCGAACGCACCAGCTGGCTTACAATTACACGCTCCGCCCCGTTGATTACGAACGTACCCGTACTCGTCATCAACGGCAGATCACCCATGAATATCTCGTGCTCGTTGATCTCATCTGTCTCTTTGTTATGAAGTCTTACCCGTACCTTAAGTGGCGCCGCATAGGTGGCATCACGTTCTTTACACTCTTCAATCGTGTATTTCACGTCTTTCTCACACAAAGTAAAGTCAACAAATTCCAGGCTCAGATGACCGCTGTAATCGGTAATCGGGGAAATGTCATCAAATACTTCGTTCAGCCCTTCATCCAGGAACCACTGGTAGGAATCCTTCTGGACTTCAATCAAATTCGGCATCTGAAGAACTTCTTTCTGTCTGGAATAGCTCATGCGTGAACTTTTTCCGCTTTTAATGGGACGAATTCTGTTTTTCTCCATATTGACGTTTCACTCTCCTCACAATTTTTTGGAAAACAATATTGTAAAACCATTGGAAACAGCGCATTCCCCACTGCCTCCATGCGATATTATGGCAGAACTTTCCACAATAGTGCATTTTTTACTATACCACATCCAGGCAAGGCTTGTCAATGAAATTTTGGCAAAATTTCACGATTTTTTTGCTATTTTTTCATGAATTTTCTCGAATTCCGCATGTATACAACAGGGCACGCTGTCAGATTCAATCCCCAGGGCACGCATTCAGGTGTGCCCTGGGGGTATAATAAATTGGAAAGTAAACAGAATTTTCCATAAACGCTGCGCAAAAAGGCTGCCCTTTTTAGGACAGCCTCTATAAAGTCAACTCTTTTGCAGTTTCCTATTTTAAGTTTACTTCTGCGCCTTCAGCCTCAAGTTTTGCCTTGATCTCCTCAGCCTCTGCCTTGGAAACGCCTTCTTTTACTACCTTCGGAGCTTCGTCAACTACTGCCTTAGCCTCTTTCAGACCAAGACCTGTGATCTCACGAACAACCTTGATAACCTTAACCTTGGAAGCGCCTGCAGAAACTAATTCTACATCGAACTCGTCCTTCTCTTCCTCTGCCGGGCCTTCTGCCGCTGCCGCAACTACTACGCCTGCCGCTGCAGATACACCAAATTCTTCTTCACATGCTTTTACTAAATCATTCAACTCTAACACTGATAACTCTTTGATCGCATCAATAAATTCAGCCGTTGTCAACTTTGCCATTATATTTTCCTCCATTTATTCATATTATTGTCTGTATCTTTCTGATACAAAAAGTTCTTAAGAACCAGACCGCACAGATTACTCTGCCGGCGTCTGCGCAGCTTCTTCTGCCGCATTCGGCGTACAATTCTCTGCGCCGCCCTGTTCTGCAATCTGATTGAGAACCCGGGCAAGATTGGTGATCGGTGACTGCAGGCTTCCAAGCAGCTTGGACAGCAGTTCTTCCCTTGAAGGGATCTTGGACAGTTCATTCAGCGCGGCGCTGTCATAGACCGTACCTTCAACCACACCCGCTTTCAGTTCAAGAGCTTTCGCATCCTTCGCAAACTTGCAAAGAATTCTTGCAGGAGCAGTCGCATCATCTTTTGAAATAGCGATTGCGCTCGGACCTTCCAGATGCTCGTCTAACGCTGCAAGGTCAGTCCCTTCAAAAGCCCTCTTCATCATTGTGTTTTTACAAACCTTGTAGACGATTCCCGCTTCTCTTAACTGCTTACGCAATTCTGTATCCTGCGCAACGGTAAGACCACGGTAGTCAACTAACACAACGCTGGCAGCGTCCTTGACATCATCTGCAATAGCCTGTACGATAGGTTGTTTTAATTCAACTTTTGCCACGAATGGTGCACCTCCTTATATAGTTTGTTCGACTGCGGTATCGGAAAAGTGCTTATGCAAAAATCCCTCCGTGCCAGAGACACAAAGGGATTGTAAATTCATCGTCAACGAATCTAACTTTCCTCGGCAGGCGTTGGTGTGCTTACGCTCTTACGAGCACCTGCTGTCTTCGGCAGCCATTTTTTACTATAGCATTACCGGGGGATTCTGTCAACTGTTTTTTAGTCATATTTATTTCATATTTATTTTTGCGCGGCCGCAGATGAAACCGTTACTTTTCGCCGCACTTAAGTTCTCCAACATGCTGCCCGGGAACCATAATCTCTAGTTGTCTGTTCAGATTATCAATCACAACCTCATCATGCTCCCCGCCAAACTCCCCGTCCAGCGTCCAGGGTATCTCTTCCAGGGACTCAAAGGTAATGTGCCCTGTCTTAAACGTATACATATGCTTCGTATCCACCTGTTCAATCAGCAATGAAGCAATAATCTCCTGCAGCGCAATGGGATTGGCCGGTTTCCTGATGAGCGTAACCTCGAACAGCCCGTCGTCAAACACCACCTGTTTCCCAATCATATTGCGGAAACCGCCTACCGAACGGGAATTGGTCACCATACCAAAGATAAATTCATCCTCAATCACTTCCCCGTCATGTTCCACTTTAATACGATAGGAAGGCACATTAAACAGCCGCTTCGTTCCCTCCAGCACATATGCCAGATGCCCCAGGATGTTCTTTACCTCCTGTTTCGTCTCATAAGACACATCTGTAAAAATACCGAACGCCGCCACATATACAAAGATATCCTCATTAAACTGGCCTACATCGCAGGGAAACAACACACCGTTCACCGCATTATCCGCAGCTTTCAGAAGCCCTTTGGGAATATGCAGGCTGTTGGCAAAATCATTTGTGGTTCCCGTGGGGATATACCCTACCGGTGTTCTTACATTCCGGTGCATCATCCCGGTTACCACCTCGTCAATCGTACCGTCTCCCCCGCTGCAGACCACCAGATCATATCGGTCGGCCTCATACTCCAGGACCTTCTTATATGCATCCCGGTACGCCTGGGTCGGATAGACCACCACTTCATATCCTGCCTTTACAAAAATATCAATAATATCCGATAACTGTGGTTTCAGAAGACCCTTCCCCGCCCTCGGATTATAGATAAACAGCAATCTCTTCATAGCACATACATCTCCTTAACAATAGCAAGGAACTGCCGCCAAGATCTTGCAGCAGTTCCAATCCATACCGACTATGTATACTCATTCGGGTTCCTCTCATAACACACCTGCTCAGCAAACAGGTTTTCCCGATTCCATACAACTAGTTACTCGCAACAAGGAAACCTTCTATCCCTGCCACTGCCTCATGCTCATCCTGCCCCTCAGCCACTACCGTAATGCACTCACCTTTCTGTAACCTCAGACTCATCATCCCCATGATACTCTTCGCATTGATCTTCTTATTATCAATCTCAATGAACACCTGACTCGCATACTGGCTTGCCTCCTGCACCAGGTGCGCAATCGGACGGTCTTCCATATCCATATTGTTTTGAATCGTAACAGGTCTCTTAGTCATAAAAAAATGCTCCTCCTTGCTAATCCCTTAACTTTACCGCTATCTCACTTAACTTCCTGAGCCTGTGGTTGACTCCCGACTTCCCCACCGGCTCCTTCAGAAGCCCTCCAAGCTCTTTTAAAGTCGCATCGGGGTTTTCAAGACGCGTAAGGGCAACGTCTTTTAAACCTTCCGGCAACCTGTCAAAACCAATCGTATCGCGTATATACTTAATGTCTTCCATCTGCCTGACAGCAGCAGATACCGTCTTGTTGATATTCGCCGTCTCACAGTTCACCTTGCGGTTCACACTGTTTCGCATCTCCTTTACGATTCTGACGTTCTCCAGTTCCAGAAGAGCCACATGCGCTTCCATCACATTCAGTATGTCCACAATCTGTGAGCCTTCCTTCAGGTATACGACGTAAGTCTTCTTTCTTCTGACGATCTTCGCATCCATATCAAATGAATTCATCATTTCTTTCAGATACTCTGCCTCTCCCCGCGTGTCACAGACAATCTCGAAATGATAGGATTTGCCCGGATCGCTCATAGAACCGGCTGCGATAAACGCTCCCCTGATATACGCCCGCTTACAGCAGACAGCCTGTACCATCGCCTTCCTGGCCGCCAGCAGTTCCTCTCCTCTGGCATATATATCATAGGTTATGTTTCCCTTTGTCATATTCCTGCGAATTGCGATACTTATCCCTATATTAAATGTTTTTCTCAATAATGTAAAGCATTTTCTTGCAACTGTAAAATTTTCCGTATGAAAACGAATACAGCAATTGCCCTTTCCATCCTCGCCAAATGCCCCTGACATGCGGATAATCGCAGATAATTCCGCCAGATTACAGTGCCTCGCCTTTGCGTACTGCCCTGCCAGTTCTTCCTTTATCTTACCCGAAAATGACATTTCCTGCTCCTACCTCGCCTTAGTGATCGCATCCTTCCCGATATCACGATGCTCCACCCGGATACCATAATTCTCATTCTTACTCAGACTCTCGAACAGTTCATTGGCCAGCGTAACCGAACGGTGCTTCCCTCCGGTACACCCGATTGCAATCACAAGCTGAGTCTTCCCCTCCTGCACGTAATTGGGGATCAGAAATTCCACCAGATCTGTCATCTTACCCAGAAATTCCGCCGCTTTTTCATTATTCATGACATAATCCCGGACTTCTCTGTCATTACCGCTCTGAGGACGCAATTCTTCTATATAATAGGGGTTCGGAAGAAAACGCACGTCGAACACCAGATCTGAATCCGGCGGGATCCCATATTTGAACCCAAAGGAAAGCACTGAAATATAGAGATTCTTATATTCTTTGTTTTCTACAAAAATTTTATTCAGTTCTCTCTTCAGTTCCCTGGTAAGCATATGGCTGGTATCGACCAGATAATCCGCCCGTCCTTTGAGAAACTTAATTCGCTCCCGCTCTTTATGGATTCCTTCATCTACCCGCCCGTCGTTACCTGCCAGAGGGTGAAACCGCCTTGTCTCTTTGTACCTCTTAATCAATACATGGTCGGAAGACTCCAGAAACAGAATCTCGTATTTCATCCCCGCACCATCCAGTTCCTCCAGTACCTTCGCC
Source organism: uncultured Dorea sp. (assembly GCA_910579925.1). Taxonomy (GTDB): domain Bacteria; phylum Bacillota; class Clostridia; order Lachnospirales; family Lachnospiraceae; genus Sporofaciens. The sequence continues at coordinate 54,330 of CAJTVY010000008.1, read as the reverse complement.
ATTTCCGCAAGACTTTGTCCGCTTCTGATATCCACGCCAAGAGCCGCCTTATTCAGTTCGCTGCCCGGCACCCTAAGCAGATCCGCCATCTTAGGAATCAAAGGCACCGGAAGATTATCCACGCAGAAATATCCTACATCCTCCAGCATCTTAAGCGCCGTACTCTTACCTGCGCCCGACATTCCTGTCACAATCACACATCTCATCTCAGAATTCTCCCAGCCTCTTCACTTCCGGTTCCAGTCTCACACCAGACTTCTCCTCCACGATCTCCGCTACCAGGCGCATAAGTTCTGCCACGTCCTTAGCCGTTGCATTGCCTTTGTTCACCACAAACCCGCAATGCTTCTCAGACACCTGCGCGCCTCCCACCGAAAGTCCGCGAAGCCCTGCGTCCTCAATCAGTTTTCCAGCAAAATATCCCTCCGGCCTTTTAAACGTACTGCCTGCGCTTGGATATTCCAGCGGCTGCCTGCTGACTCTTTTCTCTCTGAGTTCTTCCATCCTTAACCGGATTTGCTGCCGATCACCCGGCTTAAGCCTCATAGACGCCTCCAGTACAATATACCCTTTCCTTGCGGCAATGCTGCTCCGGTATCCAAGTTCCATCTGTTCCCGAGGGATCTCGCACAATTCTCCCTCCGGCGTCAGCACGGTCATCTTTGTCAGAACGTCTCCCATCTCACCGCCGTAGGCTCCCGCATTCATAATACATGCGCCGCCAAGGGTTCCCGGGATTCCCGAAGCAAACTCAAATCCGGAAAGTCCTCCCTCCATGGCCCGGTTTGCAATCACAGACAGCAGTGCGCCCGCCTGGGCGCACAGAACGTCCCCTTCTATACGGATATGGCTCAATTCCTTCCCAATATGAATCAGCACCCCCCGATATCCCTGGTCAGAAACCAGAAGATTGCTGCCGTTTCCCACAATATAATAAGGGATATGAAGCTCTTTACAAAGCCTGACCGTTCCCGACACTTCCTCAAAAGTACCCGGCATCACAAAGAACGCTGCAGTTCCGCCGACCCGGAATGTCGTATGGTTACACATAGGTTCTTCTGTCCGTATCCGATCCACAGGCAATATTTCTGTCAATTTATGATATATACTCTCCATAAACTTTCCTTCCACTTTCTAAAATATTATTTTCCGTAATGATAAATGGATGCAGTCCACCCGCCCCAGGAGTGAACAGTAACAGTATCATACACTAATTTTATGATAAATTCAATGTACACTTGCAAAATCTCTTGAAATGCGTTATATTAGTTCCAAAGGAATTTCATTCAAGTTAATTTTACGCAAAGAAGGAGTGAACTGATCAATTGGACTCGAGTGATGCCACACGACTCATTATTCTGTTTATTTTATTATTGCTGTCTGCATTTTTTTCATCCGCAGAGACAGCGCTGACTACCGTTAATAAGATAAGGATGCGAACCCTGGCGGAGGAAGGGAACAAACGTGCCAGGACAGTTCTTGCAATCACAGATGATTCCGGCAAGATGTTAAGCGCCATACTGATCGGCAACAACATCGTGAACCTGTCGGCAGCATCTTTAACGACCTCCCTTGCTTACAGTTTTGGCGGTTCTATGGTCGCAATCGCAAGCGGAATCCTGACCATACTGATTCTTCTGTTTGGGGAGATTACCCCTAAGACCATGGCTACCATCCATTCTGAGAAGATGTCATTGATATATGCCCCTGTCATCAGCGTATTCATGAAGGTTATGACGCCTGCAATTTTCGTCATTAACGGGCTTTCCATCGGCGTACTTTTTTTACTGCGCGTTGATCCGAATGCCAAGAATAACGTCATGACAGAGACCGAGCTTCGCACCATCGTGGATGTAAGCCACGAGGACGGAGTCATAGAATCCGATGAGCGGGAGATGATCAATAACGTATTTGATTTAGGTGATGCAAGGGCCAAGGACGTCATGGTTCCGCGTGTCCATGTGACATTTGCAGACGTCAACAGCACCTATGAGGAACTAATCAATATCTTCCGGGAAGACAAATTTACAAGGCTTCCGGTATTTCGGGATACAACGGATAATGTGGTTGGTACTATTAATATGAAAGACCTGCTGTTATATGACAACACCAGGGGATTTCATATTCAGGATATTTTAAGAGAGGCTTATTTTACCTATGAATATAAGAATATCTCCGAACTTCTTGTGGAGATGAGGAAAGCTTCTTTTAATATTGCAATCGTTCTCGATGAATATGGAGAGACCGCCGGTCTGATTACACTAGAAGATATTCTGGAAGAGATTGTCGGTGAAATCCATGACGAGTATGATGAGAATGAAGAAGACTTCATTCAGGAAATTGATGAACGCGAGTATATTGTAGAAGGTTCCACGAACCTGGACGACTTGAACGACCGGCTTGCTCTGGATCTTAATTCTGCCGAATACGATTCACTGGGAGGATTTATCATTGAGCGCCTCGACCGGCTTCCAGAAGCCGGCGACAGCATCCATACCGAGGATGGCATTCATATGGTCGTTGATAAGTTAGACAAGAACAGGATCGAACTCGTACACCTGTATCTTCCTGAGACGGCTTGCGACAGCAGCGAGCCGCCGGCGTTTGACATATAATTTTCGCTGATATCTGACTGCCAGTGTATTGAAAAGTCGATTTATATTGGCACCTCAGTATTCAGAACATCCACAATGCAGAGATGGCATATCACTGAAAAAGGCAGGTTTCTATTGAAACCTGCCTTTTTCATGCATCACAGTGTTATAATATACCTTACTGATATAACAACTTCTGTATCTCCTCGTCCTTTAAATTCTTTTTCGTAATCCACGTATATCCAGTGTCTACCACAGCCTCATTTCCCATGGAAAGCGCCGCCCTTGCCGAAGCTATGACTGCCGCATACCCCATTCCGAATGGATTCTGGAGTACCAGCGCCTCCACAGCGCCATCCTTAAGTGCGTCAAGTTCTTCCGTATCTGCGTCAAACCCAACCACAGAAGCTTTCGATTCGTTACGTTCCAGCGCTTCCACAGCCTGCTTCACCGAATCACCGTTTGTTGCATAGATACCTGTTACTTCCGGATGCTTTTCGAAAAGATAATCAATCACATCCTCATCCGTAATCATGTCTGCCTCGACTGCTTCTCCATCGTCCGGTATCTGCTCTTTTGTCTCAGGATTTGCGTTTTCATCCTGTATCTGACCTTCATTCTCCTCTATTACTTCCACGTCGCCGCTTTCTGCCGGATCGACCTGCCCGTTCATCTCTGCCGCAATCCCTTCTTTCATATCAGAAAGCCGGTCCATATAACACACCTCTGCAACCGTAATTTCCGGATAATTCGCCTCAATCTCCTCCCGGAATCCCTGCTCGCGGCTCATCGCTGAACCCGACTTGGAATCATGAATAAAAAGAATCACTTCCCCCTTCTCTTCCACGGATTCCGCCAGCTTCCGGGCTGCTTCCTGCGCCGCTTCCCGATTGTTCGTTGACACCATTGCCATCAGCCCCTGGTAATCACTCCCGGAATCGAAAGCCACAACAGGGATGTCGCTCTCTGCCGCAAGGTCAAACTGTACTTCGCACGCCTTGGAATCCGCAATTGCAATCGCAAGTGCAGCCGGATATCTTGCCAGTTCTTCGTCGAGAATATTCACCTGTTCATCCACGTTATCCGGCGTCCCGGGCGCACTATAAGTCATCTTCACCTGCTTTTTTCCTTCGTATCCAAGATTCTTATTGATATCTTTGACCGCCTGTTCTGCTCCGCGCTTTACCTCGTCCCAGTAGGGCACTCCTTCCGCCTTGCCGATAACGGACAATGACGTACCCGGTTCCAGATTAAGCCCCATTACGTTATCATAGGCTGAAGGATTCACCATATCCAGCTTCTTCTGGTATGGCTTCTCCTCCTCTTCCTTCGAAACCGCAGGCTTTTCCGGCTTATCTGCGCTTTCCTCGGCCGCACATCCACATATACACATCGCCGCACACAAGGCAACGGCCATCCATTCTCTGATCTTCTTCATCATACCTCTCTCCCAGCGCTATAGAATTAGTGTGAAACAATTCCATGGAACACTATACACCAATTTTAATGGAAAATGTTAAATATTTTCTTAATTTTCCCTGACTTTTTTGTATGCCTTTTCTTTTACTCTGAAAAGTGGTATAATACTCTTCGTATATTTTATTCTTTAGAGAACATGAGGATGGGCGGATGTTAGAGAAGAAAACTGAAAACGAAAAGTTGAAACTAAGAGGCCAGTTAAAAATGTATATCCAGTGGCCGTCCATCATGGCGGTACTGCTGATCGCAATGAATATATGGGTCTATGCCATCGACCGGCGGGCAGGAAGCCTGATGGGAATCTTTGTCCTGATCTACAGTCTGATTGCGCTCGTACTGTATTTCCGCAGTAAGACAGTATTGCTGAAAGATCTGGTGGAATTCGCCGCACAATATGGGATTGTCCAGAATACTCTGCTGAAAGAACTGACCGTGCCCTACGCAATCCTGATGAGCGACGGCAAGACAATCTGGATGAACGACCTGTTCAAGAACATTCTGGGGGGACGTCCCAGACGGGATATTCCCATCAGCAAGTACATTCCCGAACTGAATCGCAGTATTTTCCCCAAAGAACTAAAGGATACGGTGGAGATGGACGTTTACTGCGGAAACCGGGAATACAAGGCAGAACTTCGGCAGGTTTCTGTAGAAGGGATCAACGATACCGGGCTGATTCTTCAGATGCCCTCAGAAAAAGAATATTTTATCGCCGTACATCTCCAGGATGTAACGGATCTGAACCGTTATATTAAGGAGAACGAAGAGCAGCGTCTGGTTGCAGGACTGATCTATATCGACAACTATGACGAGGTCATTAACAGCGTGGAAGAGGTTCGTCAGTCCCTTTTACTTGCCCTGGTAGACAGAAAGATCAATCAGTATATTGCAAGGGTGGACGGGATTGTTAAGAAGATGGAGGCTGACAAATACTTTATCGTACTCAAGAAGCAGTATTTTAAGGAATTAGAGGCTGACAAATTCTCACTTCTTGAGGACGTCAAATCCGTGAACATCGGAAATGGAATTCCGGCTACCTTAAGTATTGGTCTCGGTCTTTCTAACGACGCCTATTCACAGGGTTATAATTATGCGCGCGTCGCCATCGACCTTGCGCTTGCAAGAGGCGGCGACCAGGCAGTTATCAAAGACAGCCATGGTATTACCTACTATGGCGGAAAACGAGAGCAGACTTCCAAGAACACCCGGGTAAAGGCGCGGGTGAAGGCAGAGGCCCTCCGTGAATTTATTACTTTAAAAGATAAGATTTTCGTAATGGGCCACAAACTGACGGATGCCGATGCATTCGGCGCCGCCATCGGAATCTGCCGTGCGGCGGCAGCCATGGAGAAAAAAGCTTATGTTGTGATCAATGAAGTCTCGGCTTCACTCAGGCCGCTGTATGAGTGCTTTATCAAAGACTCCAATTATCCCCAGGGTCTGTTTCTGAAGTCTGACCAGGCAATCGAAATGGCGGACGAGAACTCAATGGTAGTTGTAGTGGATACGAACCGCCCGAAGATGACGGAATGCGAAGACCTGTTGAAGAAAACGAAAACGATCGTTGTGCTCGATCATCACAGACAGAGCAGCGACAATATTGATAACGCTCTCCTGTCTTATATCGAGCCTTATGCTTCCTCTGCCTGCGAGATGGTTGCCGAGGTTCTGCAATATATTGTGGACGACATCAAGATCCCTAAGATTGAGGCCAGCAGCATGTACGCCGGCATTATGATTGACACGAACAATTTCGTGAACCATACGGGCGTACGCACCTTTGAAGCCGCCGCTTTCCTGCGCAGATGCGGGGCCGATATTACTCATGTGCGCAAGATGTTCCGGGACGATATCGAGTCCTACCGCGCCAAGGCGGAAATCATCAGCAGCGCCGAAGTTTACTATAAGAAATTCGCTATTGCCAGGGGAACCGCGCTGAAGATTGAGAGTCCTACCATTATCGGCGCCCAGGCGGCAAACGAACTGCTGGATATCAGCAATATCAAGGCTTCCTTCGTTCTGACAGAATACAACGGAAGGATTTATGTAAGCGCAAGATCAATTGACGAGGTAAATGTGCAGATCATCATGGAACGCCTTGGCGGAGGCGGTCATATGAATGCTTCCGGCGCACAGTTTGACCACACAGATATGGAAGAGGCCATCAGCACCCTTAAGAAAGTAATTGACGATATGATAGAAGGAGGAGACATTTAACATGAAAGTAATACTGACAGAAGACGTAAAATCCCTGGGAAAGAAGGGCGAGATTGTAGAGGTCAGCGATGGATACGCAAGGAATTTTATTCTAAAGAAGAAGAAAGGCTTAGAAGCCAACAGTAAGAATCTCAACGACCTGAAGCTTAAGAAAGCCAACGACGATAAACTGGCCCAGGAACAGTATGAGGCGGCGCAGGAACTGGGCAGGAAGATCGAAGCAGGCAAAGTCCTGATGTCCATCAAGACCGGCGAGGGCGGTAAAGCGTTCGGCTCCATCGCTTCTAAGGAGATTGCGGCAGAAGTAAAGGAACAGATGGGGCTTGACATAGATAAAAAGAAGATACAGCTTAAAGAAGCGATCAAGACCCTGGGCGCCCATAACGTGCCGGTCAGATTACATCCGAAAGTAACCGCAGAACTGAAAGTATTGGTAAGCGAGGAGAATTAGATCACACATATCAAGGAGATATTTTATGGAAGAGGCACTCATTAAACGGGTAATGCCCCATAGCATCGAGGCTGAACAGTCAGTGGTCGGCGCTATGCTGATGGACCGTGATGCCATTACAACTGCCGCTGAGATCATCAGCGGCAATGATTTTTATCAGAGCGCTTATGGCATTGTATTTGATTCTATGGTGGAATTATTTAACGAAAGCCAGCCGGTAGACCTGGTCACATTGCAGGAGCGCCTGCGGACAAAGGACGTTCCTTCAGAGATTTCAAGTCTTGAGTTCGTCCGTGATCTTCTGAACATGGTATCCACCTCGGCAAATGTAAAATATTATGCGCAGATTGTCGCGGACAAGTCCGTGATGCGCAGACTAATCCGTCTGAACGAGGAGATCGCCAATGTCTGCTATGCCGGCAAAGAGTCTCTGGAGGCGGTACTGGAAAAGACGGAGAAATCCGTCTTTGAATTATTACAGAAACGTAATTCAGGTGAATTCGTACCAATCAGACAAGTGGTTCTCAATGCGCTGGAACGGATTGAGAAAGCGTCGAAAAACAAAGGAACCGTGACCGGTATCCCTACAGGTTTTATCGACCTGGACTACAAACTGTCTGGTCTGCAGCCCTCAGACCTGGTTCTGATCGCCGCAAGACCTTCCATGGGGAAGACGGCCTTTGTCCTCAATATCGCACAATATATTGCGTTCAAGAAAGACAAAAGCGTCGCCGTCTTCAGCCTTGAGATGTCAAAGGAACAACTTGTAAACCGTCTGTTTTCCCTGGAATCCCAGGTAGACGCACAGGCGCTCCGAACCGGCAACATGAAGGACTCTGACTGGGAGAAACTGATCGAGGGCGCCGGAATCATTGGTAAATCCAGGCTGATTATTGATGATACGCCAGGCATCTCCATCTCCGAGTTACGGTCCAAGTGCCGGAAATACAAGCTGGAGCACGGCCTGGACATCATCATTATCGACTATCTGCAGCTGATGACAGGAGGCGTAGGCAGAAGCCAGGAATCCAGACAGCAGGAAGTCTCCGAGATTTCCCGCTCCTTAAAAGGGCTGGCAAGAGAATTAAATGTTCCTGTCGTCACACTGTCTCAGTTAAGCCGCGCAGTAGAGAGCCGGCCGGACAAACGCCCCATGCTTTCTGATCTGCGTGAATCCGGAGCCATTGAGCAGGATGCGGACGTGGTTATGTTCATTTACCGGGACGAGTACTACAACAAGGACTCGGAATTCAAGAAACAGGCTGAAATTATTATTGCCAAACAAAGAAACGGCCCCGTAGGGACCGTTAATCTGGCCTGGCTTGGCGAATACACCAAATTCGCCAACCTAAGCAGGCAGGAAGAATCTTTTTAGTTTTTCCACCGGACCAGCCTCTGCCGCGCTTTTCCGATAGGATTGCTGCTGACGGATGAGCTGGTCCAGTCTGCGGAAGGACTCTTCTTCCCGCCGTTCTTTTGCATCCAGCATAAAGGACATCTCTTTCGTGATCATGGACAGCAGAACTTGATTATTGTTCTCAAGCATCCGTTTCATATGTAGCTGGTCTCGCGTCCTCCGAAGATCTGGAATCAATGCCTTTAATTCAGAAAACGGAACTCCCTGTTCGTACAGTTCTTTGATGCAGCCGAAAAGCTTTACATCATCTTTTGTCTCCCGCTTCAACTGTTCTAGCGCGCTACTGCTCATGGTCTGTACCCCCTTATCAAAACTTGTCCCATTTATCATAGCACGGCGTTTCTGCAAAACAAGTAAAACAGTGTCGGGTAAAACAAAGAATTATCACGGCGTGCACTTCTTCCATTAAGATATGAAAAAAAGGCAATACACTTCTTCTTACAGAAAATGCAATGCCTTTCTTTTCGTATTTTTACCGTGCCTAACCCTGGGAGATTGCTCCTGTAGGACACTGAGCTGCACATGCTCCGCAATCAACACAAGCGTCAGCATCAATCTCATAATGATCTGCACCCTGAGCAATTGCTCCAACCGGACATTCAGCCTCGCATGCTCCACAGCTTACACATTCATCACTAATTACGTGTGCCATAGTATGTACCCTCCTTTTTTAGTATATAGGCCTGGACACAAATCCAACCTGCTATTATCATAATACAAAAAAGGGAAATATACAATAGTAGATTTCCACAAAAACGGCCGCACCCATGAGAAACTACAGGTGCGGCTAAATATTTCTATATTTGATTCAATCGGCGGAAAATATTAAACCAATTTCATCGGATTAATCTTAACGCCAGGCCCCATTGTGGAAGTAAGCGTCACGCTCCTTAAGAACTGACCTTTTACTGCCGCTGGTCTTGCCTTTACGATTGCGTCAATAAGCGTCTGGAAGTTGTCCGTAATCTGTTCCTCTGTAAAGGAAGCTTTCCCTAACGGCACATGGATAATGTTCGTCTTGTCAAGTCTGTACTCAATCTTACCGGCTTTGATATCCTGGATTGCTTTCGTTACGTCCATGGTTACTGTACCAGCCTTCGGGTTTGGCATCAAGCCCTTTGGACCAAGTACACGACCGAGACGTCCCACAATTCCCATCATATCCGGTGTGGCAACTACAACATCGAACTCAAACCAGTTCTCATTCTGAATCTTCGGAATCAGTTCGTCTCCTCCCACATAATCTGCGCCTGCCGCCTTCGCCTCTTCAGCCTTGGCATCCTTCGCAAATACCAGGATACGAACCTTCTTACCGGTTCCATGGGGAAGTACGACCGCACCGCGGATCTGCTGATCAGCGTGACGTCCGTCACATCCGGTTCTGATATGAGCCTCGATCGTCTCATCGAATTTTGCAACTGCAGTCTTCTTAACTAATGATACTGCGTCCGCAACGTCGTAGAGTGTTCCTCTGTCAATCGCTTTTGCAGCTTCAACATATTTCTTTCCTCTTTTCATCTAAATAACCTCCTTGTGGTAATGTCGGGATAACCCTCCCACTTACTCGTTTACATTTATCAAAAGAACAATGAAGTTTTACGCTCTACGCCTCTTCAACCTTAACGCCCATACTGCGGCAGGTGCCCGCTACCATGCTCATAGCCGCCTCAACCGTTGCCGCATTAAGATCCGGCATCTTGGTCTCTGCAATCTCTCTTAACTGAGCCTGTGTAATCGTTGCAACCTTTGTCTTGTTCGGAGCGCCTGAACCGGACTTGATATTGCAGGCCTTCTTGATCAGAACAGCCGCCGGCGGTGTCTTAGTAATAAAGCTGAAACTTCTGTCACTGTAAACGGTGATAACAACAGGAATGATCAGATCGCCCTGATCTGCCGTCCTTGCGTTAAACTGCTTTGTAAACTCAACGATATTCACACCGTGCTGACCGAGCGCCGGTCCGACCGGTGGTGCCGGAGTTGCCTTTCCGGCAGGAATCTGCAACTTAATGTAACCTTCTACTTTTTTTGCCATCTCAATTACCTCCTTGTGGTAATGTCGGGAAATAAATCCCTCCCACTGTTTTTGATTTACAACTTTTTAACTTCTGCGAAACTGATCTCAACCGGCGTCTCGCGGCCGAACAGTTCAACATTGATCGTAAGACTCTGCTTTGGCAGATTCATGGCCTGGATGACCCCGACAGTATCGGCCCACGCTCCTGCAGTCACACGGACCGTGTCGCCCTCTGCAAAATCAACCATGATATCCTCACGCTGAATCCCAAGGGGAGCCATCTCCGCATCCGTAAGCGGAATCGGCTTGGACCCCGGACCCACAAAGCCCGTAACGCCCCTGGTATTTCGAACCACGTACCATGTATCGTCATTCATAATCATATGAATCAGCACATAACCGGGAAACATCTTCTTCTGCGCCGCTTTCTGGACGCCATTCTTTAGTTCCACCACATCCTGCATGGGAACCCGGACCTCCAGAATCTGTTCCTCCAGATGCCTGTTCTCAATCGTCTTATCAATGTTGGCCTTCACCTTGTTCTCATACCCGGAATAGGTATGCACTACATACCATTTTGCCTCTGACATAAACTCACCTTTCTTGCAGATTATCAGTCCTATCTTACCAATAAATCTACCCCGTACTGGGCGGCAAAATCAACGACTGCGATGATCGCTCCCAGGATTACGGACACGGTAACAACTGCTGTCGTCTGTTTTGCTACTGTCATCCTGTCTGGCCAAATGATTTTCTTAAATTCTCTGTTAAGACCCTTGAACCAGCTTTTTTTCTGCGTCTTTTCGCTCATGACAACCACTCCTTTACGATGGCTACTTCGTTTCCTTATGCAGTGTGTGTGATCTGCAGAACTTACAGTACTTCTTCGTCTCCATACGCTCAGGATGTGATTTCTTATCCTTCGTCATGTTGTAGTTACGCTGCTTGCATTCTGTACATTCCAATGTGATTCTCGTACGCACAACTTCCACCTCGCTTTACGTTTTTGCATTGACGTGTTACCTGGTAGCTTGCGAGGCTACCCAAAATTTTAGGCATAAAAAAAAGACCTACTTCCATTCGCTAAGACAGCATACCATAATTACAGTAAAAATGCAAGTCCTTCTTACAAATTTAATTCTTCAAATTTGATTATGAATTTCATTGCAGCGCTTTGATAGTTTTCACTATATTTTACTGTACACAACATTTTTTCTTTAGTATAATAATATAGAATATGTCGGCAAGACGACAGTTTTTATGAAAGTCGAGGGAATTTTAACATGATTTATAATAATGTATTAGAGGCGATGGGGCATACTCCCATCATACGGCTGAATCGGATGGTAAAGCCAGACTCTGCACAAGTGCTGGTGAAGTTTGAAGGACTGAACGTGGGCGGCTCCATCAAGACAAGAACAGCCTATAATATGATCCGCAAAGCAGAAGAGGACGGTATCTTAAAAAAAGACTCTATCATTGTGGAGCCCACCAGCGGCAACCAGGGCATCGGTCTTGCACTGGTAGGTGCGGTGAAGGGATATGAGACGGTGATTATCATGCCCGACTCTGTCAGCCAGGAGAGGCGTCTTCTGGTAGAGCATTACGGAGCCCGGGTGATTCTGGTACACGATGCCGGCAATATCGGCGATTGTATTAATGAATGCGTCCAGACCGCCAGCCGTATGGCCGAAGAGAATCCAAAGGTGTTCGTGCCTCAGCAGTTTGAGAACGAGGCCAACCCCATGGTCCACCGCTACCACACAGGGCTTGAGATTCTGGAGCAGGTGGCAGGCCCCATTGACGGGTTCTGTTCCGGCATCGGAACCGGCGGAACCATCACCGGAATCGGCGAGACACTGAAAGCCCTCAACCCAGGCATCACCATCTGGGCAGTAGAGCCTGAGAATGCGGCAATCCTTGCCGGCGGCACGGTTGGGACCCATATTCAGATGGGCATCGGCGACGGCGTGGTGCCAAAGGTGCTGAATCAGCATATTTACGAAGACATTGCCATCATTACCGATGAGGAAGCCCTTAAGACCTCTAAAGACTTGGCAAGACTAGAGGGGCTGATGTGCGGTATTTCCAGCGGAACCAACGTGGCGGCAGCGATTAAGCTGGCAGAAAAGCTGGGGAAAGGCAAGACGGTCGTAACCCTTCTTCCCGATACGGCTGAGAGATATTTTTCAACACCGCTGTTTGAATAAGACTTTTACTTTATAAAAAATATAAGGCTGTCTGGAAATAAATGACTCCATTTCCAGACAGCCCTTTCTATGCATTTAGCAGTTTCTCAATGCTCACCAGCTTCACACTCAGGACAAAGATCTTCGAAGCAATCTCCAGTTCCTCCACCGTAGGGAAGGACGGCGCAATACGGATATTGCTGTCTTTCGGATCCTTTCCGTAGGGATACGTGGCTCCTGCTTCCGTCATCACAAGCCCGGCCTCTTTTGCTTTCGCTACAATCGCCTTCGCACACCCTTCCATGGAGTCAAAGGAAATGAAATATCCCCCAAGGGGTTTCGTCCAGGTTCCGATCCCAAGGCCGCCAAGCTCCTTCGTCAGCACTTCATCCACTTTCTCGAACTTCGGCCTCAGAATCGCCGCATGTTTCCTCATATGCTCATAGACTCCCAGCATATCCTTAAAATATCGCACATGACGGAGCTGATTCAGCTTATCATGGCCAATCGTCTGGTATTTCATATAACGCCTTGCATCCTCAAGATTCCCTCTGGAAGCCGCCAGCGCTGCGATTCCCGAGCCAGGGAAGGACACCTTTGACGTAGAAATGAATTTGATCACAATATCCGGGTTGCCGACTTTGATACATTCATTCAGAAGTTCCAGTACAACCGTCCGTCTGTCATCATACAGATGGTGGATGGAATATGCGTTATCCCAGAAAATACGGAAATCCTTCGCCGCCGGCTTAAGCCTTGCAAATCTTCGGACCGTCTCGTCTGAATAAGAGATTCCCGTTGGATTCGAATACTTCGGTACACACCAGATTCCCTTAATAGACGCATCACCGGCTGCCAGTTCCTCCACCATATCCATATCCGGCCCGGTCTCAAGAAGCGGTACATTGATCATCTCAATCCCGAAGAACTCTGTGATTGCAAAATGGCGGTCATACCCTGGAACCGGACATAAGAACTTTACCCGGTCAAGTTTTCCCCATGGCGTACTGCCCATAAAACCGTGGGTCATGGCGCGGGAAACCGTGTCGAACATCACGTTCAGACTGGAATTCCCATAAATAATGACACTGCGTTCAGGCACCTCCGAAAGATCCGCAAGAAGCTTCCGGGCATCGCTGATTCCGTCCAGCACACCGTAGTTTCTGCAGTCCCATCCATCGGAACTGACCAGATCCGACTCACTGGTAAGAACATCCATCATTCCGATCCCTATGTCAAGCTGTGCCTTAGAAGGCTTACCGCGGGACATATCCAGATGCATCCCTTTTTTCTTAATCTCCTCGAACTGCTTTTCAAGATCACTTTTCAGGTTCTTTAACTTCTCCTTACTCAATTTGCTGTACGGCGCCATATTGAAACTCCCTCCTACTGTTTTTATAAACTGACGGCAGATACCGTCTGCTTCTAACTTTTATCATAACATCTTCCCATTTAAAAGGGCAATGTTATTTTACGGAGTATCTGGGAAAAAGTCAATATGTTTTTGCATTTTTATCCCATTTTTCTTTCATTTCTTCTTCTATTTATGAATCAATCGTGACTTATCCTCTCAAAAATGCAATTTTTAAACGTTTATCCTGCAAAAATTATTCTATTTCTACCATTCTGTTTCTACTCTGCCAGTTCAAACCAAAGAAGAACCGGGTTATGATCGCTGTATCCGAAATCCGTGTCCACGTTTTTTGCCGTTGCCTTTATATTATCAGATGCCAGAAACCCATCCACCACGGTCGTAAAGTTCACGCCCTTCGTATATGGAATATCCGCTCCCCGGCAGGTAGGTATCTCCAGTTCATTCTCTGCCTGCACGATACGAATACCTTCCGCCATCTCTTCCTGGGTCAGTATGGATACCCACGCCGGATACTTCTGCTTTGACGGGAACCCTTCCGCCACCGCCTCGCCTAACGCATGGTTAAAGTCTCCGCCGACAATCACATAATTTCCCGCCTGGTATTCCTCTTCCATCACAGAATTCAGCAGTTCCAGCTGCCGGGCGCGGATCTGTCCGCCCTCGTCGTATGCGGACATGTGACTGTTGATCAGCACCAGTTCCTTTCCGCCTTCCACAGGAAGTCTCATTACCGCAAAACATCGGTCCAGATCTGTAAACTTCGTGACAAAACTGTTATCCACCGGATAGCTTCTTCGCTCCGCCTCCCTGATCTCATAGCGGCTGAAATTCAGAAGGCCCGCTTCCACCGCGCCGTGCGGGTCAGAAAAGGGATAAAACAGATATGCCGAATGAAAATTACTGGCAAAGACATTGCCATAATCCTCAAAACGTTCAATCAATGTCTCTTTCTGATTCATATGGTAACTCCGGTCAGCATCCACATCCACTTCCTGAAGCAGCATGAAATCAGCATTCAGCTTCTCAAGCTCCTTGACCGCACTCTCCGTATTCGTCTCCACCGATTCTCTGCTGATGGCTTTGCCATACTTTCCCACAGTCCGGGCGCCGTCCTCCATCTCGCCCGTGTCCATAAAGAAACTATAGTCCGGCCCATAGGCTCCAAAGCCGATATTGCAGGTTACGGCAGTATACGTCTCCCCCGCCTTCAAGATCTGTTCCTGGTTGTTCCCCGCCTCTAACGCCGTATGGTCTTCAATCCGATAGTAATTCATCTGCATATAGATTATGTAGCCTGCAATACCGACGGCGCAGACCAGTAGTAATCCCGCCAATATTTTAACAATAACAGGCAGATGCCGCCTGCCTGTCTCCCCTTTCTCCTTCATGATATTTTCGCCTCCTTCATCCTGGCTGATTGATTGTATTTTGTAACAGGGCAGTTTGTCTGAACTGTTATTGTGTTCTATTATACCATATAAATTGCAATCCGTAGTTACTTTTCATTCCTGGACCGCGCTACACTCTCTATTTCTTTACCTTTCGTCAGCCATCAACTGCCGTACAAGCCTCTCGGCTCCGTATCCGTCAATCATTTCCTGCATTCGTTTTCCGACCTCGACTCTATACTCGTACTGTCCGGCCAGCCTTTCTACCGCAGTTAAAATTTTTTCGGCAGAATCCATATCCCCAGTCCGCAAATCTCCACAGTTCACCGCAAGCCCCGACTTCTCAAAAGTCCCGGCGCCTGGGATCTGATTATCTGCAAGGATATATGTGATTAACGGAACCCCGCAGGCACAGATTTCATAAAGAGTTGAACCTGCTGCTGAAACACATATGTCCATAGAAAGAATTAATGCACGCATATCCCCCACACTCTCATGAATTATAATATTCGGCTGAGACTGTGCTAATTTCTTTATTTCATCCCGATCTTTATTCAGCCTTCCTATTAATATATGGTAATTGAAACCAGTGGGGCGAAGCTTTACAATCTTAAGCGCAAGATGTATCATATCCGCACCGCCAGTGGAAATCAGAATATCAGTACATTCCTTCTTCTGCTCTCTTCCTGGCAGACCGCGAAACATTTCTCGAAGCGGCGCATAGGACGGTCCAAGGAGCAGATGTGGAACAGCCCGATGATCATACAGACCTGTATAATCTAAATACAGGCCATAGACATTATAGTTCACTAATATGTCCACAGGATACGGAAATAATGCAAGGTCATCCAGATATATTAGTTTCCCCGAATCTCCTAAACGCTCTCTCAATGCTGTCAGGTAGGCTGGCGTCACATAATATGAATCAACAATGATACACTGCGGGGGATCGTCAGGCCAGCGGTTTAACTCTTCTTCCAGACGGTCATAGGCTGTATTCAACACAAAAGTTTTGTAACCTCTGCTCTCTACGAAATCAGCCACACGGTTCTCAGCCAGAATAAATATAATATCCATAGCCAAGTGACAGGCATCGGCTATGGATAAACATCTCATAATATGCCCCATCCCTACATCAGGATGTGCATCGGCTCTTATATAAATCATATTCAAAACTCATTTCTTTCCGCTTCTTTCAAACGTCGGATAATTTAATAAATTCTTTCAGTTCTTCCGGGGTACCCAGAACATGAACTTTATTACTCTCAACAATACTGATCGTCACAGACAATCCTTTCTGAATCATAAAATTATAGAGCGGAGCAATATATTTCTCACTCCTGTCCATCTTACGATCACCCGTATAGTACTCTTCATATATTTGCTTATAAAGTCTGGCAGAAGAAAAGTAATAAGCTCCCAATGTACAGTTATCAGAAATTCTCACCTTCTCTCTTACTTCCGCCACTTTTCCATTCTCATCTAACCGGGCAAAACTGAAATGAGTCCCCTCTGCCTGAAAACACGGTATATATCCGTCTCCACTGATATCGGCATACTTCATCTCATATGGTTCAACATATGTGT
Source organism: uncultured Dorea sp. (assembly GCA_910579925.1). GTDB lineage: Bacteria > Bacillota > Clostridia > Lachnospirales > Lachnospiraceae > Sporofaciens. Next base: position 37,619 of record CAJTVY010000008.1, on the reverse strand, counting down.
CGATGTTATAGACCATAACAGATTCGTCAGGATTACAACAGGAAATAGCCCGCATACAGGTGGTAGCCTGACCGTCTGTCATATGATCGAGTTCTACCAATTCAACATTACGAATCTCATATTTTTCGCATTGACGACGGATAAAATTACCGGCCCGATCTTCCGCCCTTACCACAAACACATACTTAGATATATACCCGTTAAAGTCAAGAAGGCTATCCATACTCCACTCAAATAATGTTTTTCCCCTGGCTTCGATCATATACTTAGGACAATCATATCCGGCTTTTCGAAACCTTGTCCCTAGTCCAGCCATAGTAATTATCATCTGCATACTCTCCACCTCATTCACATTTATTTTTGGATTGACTGCAAATCTCATCAAGCTGTTCTACAGAACAGTTCAAGAATTCGTCCGGCCTTACCGTCCGGTCGTCTACATAAAATCCTTTATGTCCTGGCCATGGCTTTCCATAGATGATTTCATCATAAGGAATCTTCCACTGATCAAGCCAGTCAAGGAGAATACGCGCAGTTTTTTTATTAATGATACCAATATTCCCCTGGTATGAATTCATATTACGCGAAGTGAATAGAATAATCCTTGCTCCATTCTCTTTGTAATAGCGCAGTTTCTCTACTACGTTAGTATAAGGTTCAATTTCCTCATATTTCTCTTCTTGTTTTTTGATTGGACAAAGCGTCCCATCTATATCAAACACAAATGTGTAGTCTGTGTAATCGCTCATATCTACCTCCCTGAAACAGTGATTGGCTCTACTCTGTTCAGAATCTCAAGTCCTGTGGCAAGCATTGCAAGCTGACGTTCAAAACGTTCCGTATGTAATGGAATCATACTGAGAAAAAGCAGAGCTTCGATAAGCTCTATTTTTCTTAAATCACTGCCAATTTCATTCTTAAATACACTCAGAAAAATTTCATACAAATCAAATAATCTTTCTCTATCATTTATGCGATAGGAAATAGACTGATTGCCTGCATCATACTTCAACTCAAACAAATCCTTTATGATAAAATCATACTTGCCGTCAATACTATGCATAAGTTTGGCTAATTCGTATCTCTGATCGCCATAAATGTCAAAAACTCCAAATTTACCGCGTGGATCAATAACCTTTACAAAAGAGAAATTGTTATCCACCATAATATTCGAGAAACATAAATCCCCATGAATGATACAGAACTGTTCAATATCATATAACAGATCAGGGACTGACTCATTCAGAATGTCAATAATACGATTTAACGGGTAAAACTTTTTTGAATTTATGATTATCTCTTTTGAGAAAAAAGCATGAAAGGCATTCTCATTTTCAAGTGATTTGATTCTGTCAATCGTTTTATGCAAATACATATCCTCTAATGATTCCCGGATTTTTGAATCTTTCAATGAATAACGCTTAAAATCGGCGCAAACAAACCGGATTCTGCGAAATATATCCGTCCATTGATTCTTTGTGATATCTCCATACAAGAATAGTTCATGAATCGTATGGTAGGCATAATACTCCATGGAAACGTAAGCCGACGTATAATTAAGCGAATAATCAAAGATCCTCGGCCTTACATACTCAACATCATTAGGCAGCTTAAGATACCACTTTATCTCTCCAATAAATTTATCTACATTATCACTTGTTTTGGTAAGGATGCCCCGGTCCTTATCTATCTTTATATAGTTGAACGCCCTGGCCTTTACTTCTAACTGTGAATTATAATATTTGTCAGCATGACCAATGTCAAACCAATGATCTGTCTTAACAGGTAAAACGGGATACTTCTGACTATATAGCATGAATGCATAATAAAATGTATTCATTTCTGTCGGCTGATCCTCAAAAGCCCTCTCTAAGCACCAGGCGAGATACTCCAGATGCGCAAACCTGAATACACCTACAAATAGCCTCCCCCGCCTTTCCTCACAGTTTTCTTTCTTATCAGTAATTGATCGAATAACACCTCCGGTTTCTTCAAAAAAGGTCCAGGTATCTGATAATTCGTCAACCGTATAAAAGAAGGCGTCGCCCTGGCTGGAGATCATATCGTCCATCACAATCGTATCAGCATAATTGATAATTCCTTCACCTCTCATTCCTGATATTCCGCAATAAATCGAATACCCCAGATCTCCCAACCTGTCCAGGTCAATGATTTTGATATTACGATATTGTGATAATCGTCTATGAACTTTCTTGGCATTTTCATAACAAACAATTGTATATTCTGCATCCTTGTACTCTTCACGTAAATAGTCAAAAACAATCCTCTGGTTTACCGGGTAAATCACGGCTGGAAGTTTTCCGAGATTTTGCAGTTCTATCGGAACTATCTTTGCAGAAGGAATAATAACTTTCATGATTATGGCTCCCTTGTATCACTAATTTCCTTTCCGTATTTTTTTTGTTGATATCTTCTTAAAAAATCACCAATGTTATCCGTCCACGAAAAATCAATCTGGTTTCTTAAGGCATTCAAGTCCGATCTACTATGGTAACTTCCTCTCCCGTCCTGCTTTTTAGCCGATTCTTTGTAGTGACCAGATACGATTTCATCCCAGTGGGATTTAAAAAGCTTCACGGCGGCGCCATTAAGTTTCTGATACGTCGTCTCGAATGTCTCGATATTCGGATCAAAACTTATGGCTTCTTGAAAAATAATATCTCCTTCGTCAAGTCCTTCTGAAAGCACATGGATTGTAACGCCTTTAGGAGTATCGTCAATAAAACTCCAGATGTTAGGGCTTATGCCTCTGTTCCAGGGAAGAAGCGAGATATGCATATTGATAATATTTCCGTTTACATATTCAATACATTGTCTGGAAACCAGATGGACATAGTTATAACTCACTACAATGTCCGGTCTGACATATGACAGTCTTTCAACCGTCAGCCGATCGCTGAATATTTCAGCCTCGCATCGTCTGGAAATCCACCTGAAAAGTGGAAGCGCATTCTTATTATTCGTCAGATAAAGAAGTTTTAACCCCCCCCATCCGAAATTTTATCCTCTTCCTTATCCTTCCCATGGCCGGAATCAGGTTCATACCTTTCCATCGAATATTCATATTGTTGATATTTTTCTTCAAACTGGTTTTCTTCAAAACAATAGATTGATGCAATATTTGAAGGCTTAACTTTTGCAATCAATTTACTAATATATGGAAATTCGTTTTTAACTTCTCGCTTTATTAGACGGATGGCTGCCTTTCCATATCCATTTTTGCGATATGGTTCGGAAATACCATAAGAGATTTCAGCTTCATTGCCGTTTACCGATAATCGGATCTGACCAACGGCCACGGTATCGCACATCAGGATATACTGTAACTGATCAGAGCTATTTATCATCCTTTGAAACCATTCTCTGTGTTCTTCGTAACTAATCTGATGTGAATGAAAAGCATTCATTCTCGCAGAAGGCTCATTCGCCCAATGAAACAAAATATCAATATCACGGTTTGTTACTTTTCTCAAAAACAACATGTCGTCCATTCCTCAATCCAAATCTTGTAAAATTATCGGTTCTCCCCGCCTGATACTGCGGCTGCTTTTTCTTCCTATAAGTATATTTAAATATTTTGGAGCAACTCCATATCCCGGACGTATGACTCGAATATTTTCGTCCGAAAACATTTCTCCCTCCTCTATATCCCGGACGGCAAAAATACTCCTTCTGAACACTGTCGATGATTTTTCACCCGGAGTCAGCGAGTAGTCCGGTCCCTGTGCCATGAGCTTTACCCTTTGTACATTCTTTACCATCTCGCCGAATTCTTCTATCGTCATACTGAACCTGCTGTCTGCGCTGTCTACCCCGTCAAGCTTTACATGCTTCTCGATAACGCAGGCTCCTAAAGCGACGCCTGCAACTGCGCCCAGGCTTCCAATACTGTGATCAGACAGCCCCACCGGCGCCCCAAACCTCCGACTCATATCCATCATGTTTCCCAAGTGCATATCTTCCCATCGAGAAGGGTACTCACTGCAGCATTTCAGAAGTATAATCTGGTCGTTCCCAACGCTGCGGCAGGCATCTACGGCGTCCTGTATCTCTTCAAGACTGCCCATTCCAGTAGAAATAATCATGGTCTTTCCTTTTGATGCCGCATATTTAATGAGAGGGATGTCCACGAGTTCAAAGCTGGCAATCTTATAAGCCTCCACATTCAATTTCTCAAGAAACTCTACTGCGCTGTAATCAAATGGAGTAGACAGAAAATCGATACCGCAGGATTCACACTCCTCTTTAATTCTCCCCTGCCACTCATAGGGAGTCCCAGCTTCATGATATAGGTCATATAGCTTATACCCGTCCCACAAGCCGCCTTTAATCTTAAAATAATCATTATCACAGTCAATTGTCATCGTGTCGGCCGTATAAGTCTGTATTTTAAGACAATCGGCGCCAGCCGCCGCAGACTGTCGTACAATCTTTAGTGCATTTTCAAGGCTGCCTCCATGGTTCGCACTCATTTCCGCAATAATATAGACTTCCTGTTTTCTGATCTTATCTAATATTCTGGACATTCTCTTCCTCCCCCGTTCCATTTCCTGCTATTATTTTATATTCCGTTTAAATACAGGATCAACTTTTCCACCCAGAAGAATACCCTCCACACTATCTTGATCCAGGGCCTTTCGAATCATTGCGAACGCCTTGTCTGTAGCCTCAAGGTAAGCCTCCGCTTCCTTTTCCGTATGAGCTGAATTCAGGAAGTATATCGCAAACACTAAAATTCCATTCTGAAGCATTGTCTGCGAATATACGGATTGAATATCAAGATACGATAATGAACCATGCCCCTCGAAAGCCACGCCGCAGTGAGCCGGAAGCCCGCTTACTTCCAACACATCTTTCAAATCATACTTATGGATTCGATCTGCGATACCGTTTCTCAGAATCGTACCAATTTTTGTAATATGATCATAAAACCCCGGCTGCTCAAGTATATTGAGCGTTGCCAGCGAGGCGGCCATAGAAATACTATCGCCGCCAAATGTGGTCGAAACAAAGACGCCCTTCTCAATCTGCTCAAGTAAATACCGGCGGCCAGCTATTGCGGAAATAGGATAGCCATTTGCCATTCCCTTGCCAAAAGCAACAAGATCCGGCAGAACGCCAAACATTTCCTGCGCCCCTCCTAATGCATAATGAAATCCAGAAACCACTTCGTCAAAAATAAGAACCGCTCCATATTTATGCGTAAGTTCTTTCACACCTTCCAGGTATCCGTCTTTCGGACCATTGCTTTGAATCGGTTCAAGAATCACTGCTGCGACTTTATTTCCTTTTAACTTTTTTTCAAGGTCTTCCAGGTCATTATAGGTAAACGTTATCGTCAATTCCCTCACAGCCTCCGGAATGCCCTTGTGGTTTTCCGATGCGCCGATCGACCAGTCATGCATACCATGATATCCAGACATAAGGACAACATCTCTGCCAGTGAAAGCTCTTGCAAGCCTGACTGCAGCCGTTGTTGCATCTCCCCCATTTTTGACGAATCTTACCATCTCAGCACAAGGAATGATTTCACATATTTTCTCAGCCAGTTCTACCTCAATCTCTGACTGCAGCGAGCCGCTTGCGAACCTGCCAACCTGTTTTATTACAGCTTCGTTGACAGTAACGTCGTTATATCCAACGGTAACAGGCCCCAGTGCGCACATAAAATCAATAAACCGGTTCCCATCAACATCGTATATGAAGCATCCTTCTCCACGCTCCATATAACTTGGGGCGATTCCTCTGGGAAAATAGCGGTATGATTTACTATAAGTCTGCGCTGCTAATGGTGAAACCTTCAATTCTCTTTCAAGAAGTTCTTTAGAACGTTGAAAATTCATAATCATCCTCCAATTCACCGATCTCATTTAACCTATGTCCATGATACGATCTTCTCGTATAGACTTCATAAGACCTTCATTCCGTGTAAATCTACTATTAATCTCAACAATTTCCGGACATTCCTTCAGATACGCAAGAATATCTTTATATCCAAAATTTTCTCCCTTTTCCGTTCCAAGGAAATACTCATAGATTCGCCTGACGACTTCAAAATCTTCCGGCTCGTCAACCGTCCATCTATGATTACCAAAGTATCCTATCTCTGATTCAAAGTTCTGAACTTCAAATAATTCAGGATGGCGTATGATATACTGCGTAACATGTTCTCGTTCGTACGAATGATCTGCTTCCCTCCAGGACCTTTCAAGAGCGCCAAATTTTATAATTTCAAGATCAAGACCATCTGCGAACGACTCACTGATCATACCGCAATAGTCAGTACTTTCTCTCATTCCTTCAATAGCCTTGTCAAGAAGTTCTGCATCAAAACATGGACAATCTGCCGTCAATCGAATAACATATTTTGGTTTGAGAAGCTTTGCCGTCTGATAATATCGGTCAAGCACATCATCCTCAGATCCTATTCCTACCCGCACGCCTAATTCCGCACAAAGGCTTAAAATCGGAAGATTATTTTTCTCAATTGATGTAATAACCATCACTTCATCCACCAACTTACTTTTTTCAGTACGCTCAATCATTCTTTGCAGGGCCGGTTTGCCGCAAAGATCCTTTAAGACTTTATTGGGAAGCCTTGTAGAACCGCATCTTGCCTGGATTAAGGCCAAATACTTCATCTGCCGCACCTCACTTCTTCCATAGGCTTGGAACAACGAGATCAGCTTCTATTTCCGAAAACTCCTTATCAATTGCTTCAAAGACAGATTCCGGTATATCCTTTTGAAACGAAGCCATATCTTCTTTTAGCTGCTCCAGCGTTCGAATACCAAATACTAAATGGTTCACTTGCTTTTCTCTCTTTATGTATCCCATTGCAAGATCTATTCTGGAAAAGCCCGTGTCCTTACAAAGCCTGTCCAGTTTCTTTAGAATCGGCTTTGCTTTGGCAAGATGTTCTGGAACTTCAGCCTCCTTAAGTCTGATTAACCCTTTCACAAATACTGTTCGCACATCTATATTGCATTCTGAAAAATCCGCCTTATCAAAAATCTTGCTTTCCTTCATCCTATGGTCGAAAATACTGTATGGTATCTGAAGGTAATTGACAAACGGGCTGGCGCAGCAGGCACAGGCCTCGTCTGGATCATATACAGAGACCCCCACATTTCTGGCTAATCCTTTTTCCTTTACTGTATGCAGCGCCTCAAGTATCTCTGGTATGAGTGCATACCTTGAACTATGAAGAAAATAGACGTCAACATAATCAGTATGAAGTGTTTTTAAAGACTTTTCAATATTATTCTGAATGACCCTGCTATAACTACTTTCTTCACAATCATCTAATAAATTAGGAAGAGCCTTTGTACTGATGAATAGTTGTTCTCTTGGTACCGTTTTTCGTGCAAGGAACTCCCCCGTAATCTTCTCGGCTATTCCGTAAGCCGCCGCCGTGTCAATTGCATTTATCCCATTCTGGGCTGCATAATCTAAACACTCTATACAGTAATCCGGATCCTTTTTGGGTTGATTAAATACTCCATAGTCCATTCCGAATTGTACTGTTCCTAAACAAAGTTGCATAAAATCCTCCATTTCATCCGTCTTTTTTAATTATTAAGATTTAGGTCCATGTCTATATAAAACTTAGGGAAAATATTAGTAGAAAAAGCTTCCTTGTACTCACTGATATGTAGATTCTTCTCATCTGAAGCATTTGCCGGATAATACCTGTCCCCGACAATATACCACCTGACCCCTAAGGTTCTTAAGTTTGAAATGGCCACATCCTGAGCCATATGTCCGATAGGTCGGTCAAATTTATCCCTGTTATATGCTGAAACAGAATAATAGCAGCACGAATGGGTAACTGTAAATAATGAGGCCCCGTCCATTTCTCTGGTTTCTTTATCATATTGAAATATTGCAAAATCTCTATTTTTTCTAATACCCTCTGCCTGTATCTTCCAGGTATCGATCCCACGGGTTTCTCTTCCCGAAACCTTAATATGAAACTCTCTGAATTTACGCATTCTCTCATCAATATTGGTATCCTTTGACGAAATAATTTCATAATCATAATACTGGTATCCATCTTTTATTCTTTGAAGGATACTCTTATGCATCTTCTGTTTCGCTTCGTCAGCACTTAATAACGTGTCATATAACGCCTGATGTGTCACTTTACAAATAGTCCCGTTATTTTCCATTAAAAATCTATGCCATACTTCTATATCATTAGCAATGGGCGTGTCAGAAAACCTTAAACAGGATATGTTATATATGATTGCGATTTCCTTTAATAACGACAGGCAATTCTTATAGAACTTTCTTTTTGTTTTCGTCCCCATTTGAAATGCCATATCAAACCGGGGTTCAAAAATCTCCAATCCGCATGTATTGATTTTCCATATTCCATTCTCTTTTATCAGAAATAATGACCATATTCCCACATCGTGATTGCCGCTGGTAATTACCATCCTTAGATCATAAAGTTCTGAAACACGTTCGCGAAAGTATAACTTCTGATAATCAATAAACTCCCACTGGTATTGTACTGGCAAGAACGTAACCTTGTCCTCTAAAGCTTTCCATCTATTCTTATCCTTACCGCCTTCTAATAACGAAAAGCAGTTGAATTTCTGTATGGTTTCAGCAATTTTTTCTGTCATAGCAAGCCTCCCTCATATTTCAGACCATTGATCAGATCAGGAATACCGCAATTGATATTTCCTTTTAAGTATTCGTCTACGATCTTATTGTCATACATTTCATAAATAAGCCGCAGATGCTCTGGTCTGAAATCTTTATTGAGATACATCCTGCCATGACCTTTTTGCGGTGTACTATTTAACTTACCTTCAACATCAAGTATGTCCATCAGTCTGCAGATATCCTCTGACATTAACATCAGAGACTTACACGATACGTCATGTAATCCATCTCCTATTTCCAATTTCCCCACACACTGATGCACGACTTCGCCCCCGTCAAGTCTTCTCGCCAATTTGTGAAACGTGCAGCCGGCATAAGTAGGTTCGAGGAAATAAAATGCCCAAAAATGCGCAGAAGAACCTTTATACCAGGGAACAAGACCATTGTGTATGTTATAAGAGTTATCAGGACAGATTTCCAGAATATCCTTTTTTAGATATGTCACTCCAAAAGATATCAAGACATCCGGTCTGCATTTCCGTATATAATTTACTGTGCGATCCTGATTCAATGTGTCGCAGTCTACAAAAACGTGGGGAATATTTTCCAGTATATTGTCAGGGTTTATTCCTTTGTAATAGTAATTTTCAGTATCGTCTCTTAACTTAAAATGTTTCTGATAAAGTCTGTCGTTTTCATACGGATTTATTACCGGCTTATCAGACGGCTTTGCTTTCTGAACCGCCATACCGCATATAGTGTGTTTATTCTGAAGATTTTCCACAAGATAAAAATATCTTTTTGAATAACCTGTCAACAAAAAAATTCTCATTAAAACCTCCTATGTCTCAGATATGCTGAAACCCGAATTTACAAATTAATTTAATGGCCTCTGTAGCTATACCATGGTTCCACATGTTTTTCTCACCTATAAAATAACTAATATCCGCATACCTATAGTGAAAATGAATGGGACCAATCTTTATATTACCGATATGTCCGGCATCATGATTCGTAACGATTGCAAACATAATACATAATAATATCAGTAATCAATCTTATTTCTCCTTCCGATAGTAATCTATAATTTTCCGAACCGCCTCGATAATTTTGTCCTGCTGTCCGTTCGTGAGGGAATAATAAAGCGGAATTGATATCATCCTCTCATATAACTTCTCAGCATTCGGACATAACCCCATCCGATATCCTAACTGTTGATAATATGGGAATGTATAGATTGGAATATAATGGACATTCACACCTACGCCCTCGGCGCATAATGCATCAAAAATTTCGCGCCTGCCGCACTTTAGCCTTTCTAACCGGAACTGAAGTATATACAGATGACGTACTGTATCCGACTCCGGTATCTCCTTTTGCACCACGATCTCTGGTATCCTTGAAAACGCTTCGTCATATCGCCGGACAAGTTCTTTTCTTCTTACAGAAAACATCTTCAATTTATCAAGCTGACTGGAAAGAAGAGCCGCCTGCATATCGGTCATTCGATAGTTAAATCCCAGCGCAACCTGCTGATAATACCATCCGCCTTCCGAGAGACTGACCATAAAATCCTGTTCTCTTGTAATGCCATGGGTACGAAAGAGAACCAGCTTCTTATATAACTTGTCATCATTCGTTGTAATCGCTCCTCCTTCGGCAGCCGTACAGGTTTTAACAGGATGAAAACTGAATTCAGTCATGTCGGCTATAGACCCTACCGGCCTGCCCTCATACTTCGTACCTAAAGAGTGCGCCGCATCCTCGATCAGAATCAGATTGTGTTTATCACAGATTTCCCGAAGTCTTTTCAGTTCCACAGCCTGCCCGGTAAAATCCACAGCAACGACAGCCCTGGTCTTCTCCGTGATACACATCTCGACGTTATCTGGATCCATATTGTAGGTCTCAGGATTGATGTCAGCAAATACAGGCCTGCCGCCGCAATACAACGCACAGTTCGCAGAAGCGGCAAAGGTGACTGGCGTGGTGATTACCTCGTCCCCTGGTCCGATCCCGGCCGCATGGCAGGCTGCATGGAGGGCGGCTGTTCCGTTTGCAAACAGTACTGCATGTTTCGCTCCAGTGATTTTACAAAGCTGATCCTCAGCTTCACTAATCTTCGGACCGCAGGTGAGGTAATCGCTCTTTAATACTTCAACGACTGCATGAATATCATTTTCATCAATATACTGCCGTCCATATCCAATTTTATGTTCAAATACAGGTTTTCCACCAAAAATAGCCAGTTTATCCATTCACATACCTTCTCTTATTCATGTTTCCCATGATCTTCTTTTAATCTTGCCTGTATTTCCCCTATACTCATCCATTCCGTATTGGTCCCAGAGCTATAAATAAATCCAGGCTCAACCTTTGCTCCTCCCGGAATGATTTTGTCTGAATTCCACCAATTATAGTTGGGGTATATGATATAATGCTTTTCATATTCATATGTGTGTCCAGAGTCTTCCGCAGATACCATAACCTCGTGCAGTTTCTCACCTTCTCGGATTCCGATTTCCGGCATCTGACACCCCGGAAGCATCGCCTGCGCTAAATCAGTTACTTTAAACGAAGGAATTTTAGATATGAATGTTTCTCCGCCTCGGGACTGCTCCAAAGCATTAATAACCAGTTTTACCCCCTCTTCAAGGCTTATCCAGAATCGCGTCATTCGGTAATCCGTTATAGGAAGCTCTTTTCCTCCATTATTTATAATATCCTGAAAAAACGGAATTACAGAACCGCGGCTGCCGGCGACATTTCCGTATCGAACTACTGCAAATTTTGTACCGTCTTCTCCTGAATAGGCATTAGCCGCTGCAAAAAGCTTGTCCGAAACCATTTTTGTGGAACCGTAAAGGTTTGCAGGGCTTACAGATTTGTCAGTAGAGAGGGCAACGACCTTCTTAACTCCCACATCAAGGCAAGTGTCAATAACATTACACGCCCCGTTAATATTCGTCTTGATTGCTTCGATCGGATTATACTCACAGGTAGGAACCTGTTTCAAAGCAGCAGCGTGAATTACGAAATCAACCCCTTGAAGCGCCCGCCTCAATCGCTCCTTATCACGAACATCACCGATAAAAAATCGCAGCACCTTCTCATACTCTCTGTAAGTATTCTGCATATGAAACTGTTTAAATTCATCACGGGAATAGATAATAATTTTCTTTGGTTTATAATGAGCAAAAACATAGTCTACGAAGTGATGGCCAAAAGACCCCGTGCCTCCTGTTATCAATATCGTTTTGTTGTTTAACATGTAAACAATACCTCCTTCAAATTAATATTTCTGCTATAATAACTTTTCTTTTTATGAAAAGTAAAATCAATACGATTACAACGATCGCATATTTCAGCCACAGAACATTCTGTATAAATGTTATTATGATTCCAGCAGTAACAATGAAGATGGACAGCAGACAAATCATCTTCATATCATAAATCTTTTCTCCACAGTCCTCAATTTTTAATACCCTTTTATAAAAAAGATAATGTACTATGCAAAACATAAAATAGCAGACAAACGTCGTGTATGCCGCCGCCTGATATCCGTATATGGGAATAAACATATAATTCAGTATTAAATTCAAAGCTGCGCACATCATTGAAGCAAACGCTATCATAGCCTTATGTAGGTAGAATTCCTCCACTCTGGCAAAAAGCTGAAATAGATAATTAAAGAAAACCCCAAGACAGATTGGAATAATATTTGACACACTTTCAAAATAACTGTCTCCTGCAAATATCCAGATAATTTCCCGTCCAAAAAGCATGATTCCAATTAGTAAAAAAACGACAAATATCAGAACAATATTGGCGGTTCTGGCGAGGCTTTTATACTCCTTACTTCTGATGTGCTGAAACTGATAAGGTGCAAATGATGCATTGATTGCATATGTAAACATTCCAATCAGAGAGCCGACAGAGTACGCCACACTATACAATGCTACTTCTTTCTGCCCGCACATTTTTCCAATCATTAAGCGATCTGAACTTGATAAAACGAACTGTGATATGTAATGAGGCAGTAAAGGGATTCCATAAGAGAATGCAAATTTCCAAATATTCTTATCATAAAATACACGTCCCTTTCTAATTATATCTATATATAACACAACTCCCAGAATAAGATTAACGACCGTCAGAGGTATTAACCTGCTCTTTGCCGTAGGTGAAACCCACAGGACGCCGGCCACGCCAAACAGACTTGACAGCACAGTAATCAAAAGTGTAACTCCGACTGCGCCGCGATACTCATAAACATAACGCTTATACCCCATCCACAGTTGGATAATCTGCGTTGCCATGATCGAAAAAATCAAACAGATACATAATACGTCTGATATTCCCAAAATATCAGAAATCGGTTCTATAAAAAGTAAAATTATAACCATCCATATGGAGGTAACGATAAGTTCAAGACTTGATATGGCTGATGAGATGATTCTTTTCTTATCTTCATTTTTTGCAAATAAAACAGTTGTACAACTGGCAAGTTCAAGCGAAACAAATATTTCTAATACGGACTGCCAGGAAGAAAATGTACTTGTTATGCCATATTCTTCCTGAGACAGTATTCTGGTAAATATGGGAGTGGTAATCATCGCAATTCCACGCTGTAAAAACACACACATCATAAACCAGAAGCTTGCTTTTAATGGAGCTGATAACTTAATATCTGTTTTCTTTAAATTTTTCATATTCTTCCTTATATACAAGTTCTCTTTTATATAACGCCAGCCACATCCCAAAATCCCAGATATAACTGTTACATTTTTCCGTTGTATCATCAGCTATATAGATTCCCGACATCATACTCTCATCATATTTAGAGCCAAATTCATCTTTTATCCATTGCTGAAAAAATTCTCCTTTCCCGACTACAATGAATTGTGCGCTTAACCGCCTCCAATATTCCTTAACCGTCAGTTCCGGTTCCTTCCCCTCCATACGCCTGAAGTAATCTAATAATATAGAGGTTTCAGCCTCCAGATGCTTTCTGGTCCTGTCAATCCATTTAACATGATTCTTTTTAAGGTATTCTGTAACCTCCCTGCTTTTTATATCTTTCTGTACAAAATCATGGTTCCAATAGTCATACATATCATCAATATATCCAAAATTCCACTGATCCATATTCCAATAGGGACGAAAAAGATATGCCGCTGCAGTAACAATTCTTTTCCTTTGGTATTTGACATTTTCATCCACGGGAAATTCCTCAAGAAGCAGACGCATGTGCCTAACGGCGCCTTTTCTCAGATATCTGTGATCCGCCCGCGTCTTCCATACATATTTAAGTCCCAGCTCTTTTGCCTTTTTTATACCGTTTAAGGTACTCCATGCCTGGTAATTAACGTTTAAAATCCCCGAATACTGCGGATAATCATTTTGTACGACAACGCAGTTAGGCTGTGATTTAAGCTCTTCTATTATTTTAGCGTTCTCATTATTCCAGGTAGATATGATGACCGTTGCGCCAGGATACATTTTTGCATAAAGCTTCACTGTTTCAACTGTAAAATTATTTTCCTGCTTTAAGGGTCCCTGCATAATGATTCCCGTTGTCTCCGTGTATGTATCAGACTCTTCGATCGACACAACCTGATCCGCATTTTTGGGGCGTATGATATAGGCCATGTAATACGGATAATTCCGCTCATATTCCCGCATAATAGTACTCAGATACAATCCTGTCCAGTTCGTATGTTTCAGAAGTTTAAACGAAAAGCTGACAGAAACCGCCCCTGCTTTAAGCAGCGTATTTAATACCGTCCTTTTTATGTTTTCAATAGCGATCTTCATTCCCTCTCATTCCTTTGCGTCTCACTTCTTTTCGTAATATCTAAATAGTCCAGCAATGACTTGATTGTTGTCTCTTGTAACTTTTTCAATGTTTTTTTATCTTCGTCAAAAAGCTGTTCCTCCACAGTACTGCATACATTCAGAGACTTTAAATAGCATGCCATCTGTCTGATATATAATTCCCGGTCCTGTTCAGGCGGAGTATAAAAAGATTCTTTTTCATCAAAAATATCATGAATCACCTTAACGCCGGAAAAATCTTCAAAAAAAACATTTCCACAGACAAAAACCGGCTTACCATACATAAGCGCTTCATATCCGGCCGTACTGGTTAAAACGACTAAAAATTCCGATTTCTTTATTAAATCATGAATATTTACTTTAGGAGAAATCAGCTTAATATTGGGATACTTCTTCACTTCTTTATAAAAGGAAAGAGGTCTGTGTCCAATTCGAACCGAATGTTCTTTGACATAAATAACCATTCCCGCCGGAATACTTTTCGCCAATTGTTCCAAAAAAAACAATTGATTTTCATATTTACGCGCATAAACACACGTTGATGCCTCTGGCTGAAAATGCAATGGAAACAGTACATATCTGTCATTATCAAAATCCGGTCTCTCAAAATACTTCCATACAAATCTGACCCTTATTGACTCCCAAACGGGTTCTAAAAAAGACCATCTGCTCTTATATAGCCTTGTGTCATATCTGTCGCTGAACCTGCCGTCCCATAAATATGATATTTTGTTTATTTTTTTTGCTAACTGCATAAGCGTATTGAAAAACTTTTTAGACTGATTAACGCTGCTTTTAATATAAAATGGCTGATTCTTATTTAAAATGTAATCCTCAATATATTTACGTGTGTTTTCAATCTCAATTTCTGAAGGACAATAATTTTCGTCGAGAAATTTTTTTAATATTACATTACGATATCCTTCTTCTTCCGAAAAATAAGTAACATATTGCTTTGTTCTCGAAGTCGGAAAACTGACGTATCTTACTCCATATTTTTCTCCAACAATCATCCCGAAAAAGTTATATGCTCCTATAATGCAATCAGATGCAATGCAGACAACGTTCTCGTTTGAAAATATATTCTCCCAGAAAGTAATTAAACCAATCAAAATCAATACTGCTTCCTCATATGAATATTTGTATCTTATATAGCGATCTGTATAATAAATTTCCCACAAACAGTATTTAGAATATTTATCCTGATATTTTTTCAAGTCTTTCGTCTTAAAATAATTCCAGTTATCTTTTAACCAATCTTCAAAGCAATATATCTTTAAGGAAGAATCATATTGATTTTTTTCAGAATATCCGTCACACACTGCAAAAACATCTATAGATTGCCTGTTCAATATTTTTTTATATGATAATAAATTCTGTGGATGGGTTCCGCTGCGTAAAAATCCAATAGATTTTCTATTTTGCTTTGTCATAATCATCTTTACCTCCGAAACCTATTGTCTAAAAACTGTATAGGTTTTATCAAGTGGAATTATACTTCTCCTTTTTACTTCTTCCACATAACAACATAAATTCAAAACCATAAAGAACGGCCCAAAAAGTCGAAGATTCCGTAAGGCCAATAACAAAAACAGAAGTAAATCCCGCATAATACAAAATATTATCTATATCTAAAGTATCAATAACATTAACTACAGATTTTCTTAGCAGCATATAGTATAGAATAAAACCAACTATTCCAGTATATCCGATTATTGAAAGAGAATTATTGTGTACATATTGCAATGCTTCAAAATTTTCCAGATTAGATAATCCAAACAAAATATAAGTAGCTTTTGAAGATAATTCTTCAATTAATAAATTCCAGACATAATACCTTGTGTATATATCCTTACCTCTTATTACCAGGTATACTCCATTTTCTATTAAATGATTCACAACCTTGCAATATATAAGAGGTAAAGCAGCTCCACCAATATAAAAGGCTAACATCAGGATTTCATTTACTTTTAGTTTATTTTCTGCTTTTTCAAATTTTCTTCTAATAAATTTTGATTGTAAAAATACACAAAAAATAATCCCTAAAAGTGCTCCTCTGCTCTTAAGAAAAAAAACTGCAATAGTTGAAAAAGTATATAAAAGGCGCATTAGTATTTTTTTAGGTTTGTTTCTTTGTATGCCTGAACTTATTGAATAGCTTAAAAAAACAGTTAAATACACAAGAATAAAACTATATGTATTTGGGTTTATTATTTTTTCTACTCCTTCATTAGAAAGCCAATTACCATAATGTCGAACAGATATTAAGATTATGTAGAAATACAAAACCACTGCAAATAAGTTGCAGATTCGTTGTTCTATTTTATTTAATTCTACAAGACTATAACAATAAATAGCAGATATTCCTGATACAATAGTAAAATATGATCCCATAGAAAGCTTATTTTTTATAGATACAAATAAAAAATATGTCATTATTACCGCAAAAATCATTGCTTGTTTACGTGGTAATTTTCTGCACTCCAAGATAAAAATCACAACCATACTTATCATAAATACATATTTAAAATATTCTTGAAGCACTTCAAAAATGGTAAAATCAAAAAATGAAATGCAACTTATTATGAATAAAAAAGTTGTAATTAAGCCAGAACTTAACCTTATTCTATTTTCCATTTAAAATCCTTTCATACACAAATAGAAATAGTCATTAATTTGTGTGGATTCCTCTTAATCTATAATATATCCTATTAAATCTAGGATTCAATTTTTCTTTAATTTTTAACAAAATTTTTGACTTACTATTAAGCCACCCTCCATCATAATGATGGATTGAAACTGTATTAGGAGTAATATTAACTTCTCTGGTTAAATAATTTTTGGGACTCAAATATTCAGGTGGTAAAACTGCCGCATTATTAATGAGAATAATTTTATCCGCAGTATCATACCCACTTCTCTTAAATGAACATGTATTCCGGACAGGGCAGGGAGTTTCGTCATAGGTTCCATCTTTTTTCTCAAAAGAAATATTTTTATATTCGCATATCATTTCTTTTACCATCTTATGATTAGATTCTGCGCCAAACCCCAGACCTGTATTAATTGAATATTCCCGTCCCCTCTCCGTACCGACAAAACACTCAAAATCCAGCAGAAAATCTGGTGATTTAATCAATTCTACATCTGTATCTAAATAAATTCCGCCCTCTCTGTAAATGATTTCTAATCTGGCATAATCGGACGCAAAAGACCATTTCTTCTTATCCAGCGCCTGATTAAAATACAGATTATCAGTTGTAAAATTAGTTTCATTCCATTCCTTAATTACATAATCAGGGCAATATTTTCTCCAACTAACGATACATTTGTTAATGAGCTCCGATTTGGGATTTCCACCAAACCAACAATAATGAATAATCTTTGGAATCATTTTGATCTCTCCCTATGTATACTGCCTCTGAGTTTACAAAACAGACGAAAGAACCTTGACTTTATTTGCTTAATCAACTTCATATACATATACGCCAACCAGTATTTCTTATTTACGAATGCATAGTACGCAAAACGGTCAATTCTTCCAAGCTTATCTGTTTCAATAGATTTTTCATGAAATGCCCTATACTCCAAACAATCATTTATATATTGTTTACATTCCTGCAAGGATGTTTTTGAATTAAAATAATTAGAAACACTATTTCTCAATAATATAGCCAGAAGATTGCTATTACATTTGTCTGATATGCTTTTATAATTGCATGTATCTATAAACGTTTCATATACCATAATCATATCATTCCAAAAACCTGGTCTTCTTTTATTTGATAATGAGCCAGAATTAACATAATAAATGTATAAAGGTTTCTGAATTAAAACCGCATGACTGACATTGCGATAAAAATATGAATTAAATAACATATCTTCTGCACAATGTCTGTCAGAAAATCTCGCATTCATATCTTGTATTAATTCTCTTTTATAGAGTTTATTCCAGGAAAAATAGAATGCTGAATCCCCGCACGCAAACCTTTCCAATAATTCTTTTGCCGTAATCACCTTATCCTCAAGACAATATGGCTGATGATATTTTCCCGACGAATAATAATATCCGCATACGCCAAGATCCGCATCACAATCTTTCATAGCGGTATATAAAGAAAAGAGATATTCCTTTTCTACTTCATCATCGCTATCCACGAAGCAGACATATTTCCCATCCGCATGATCTATTCCATAGTTTCTCGCCGATCCTAATCCTCCATTATTTTTATGAAATGGTTTGATTCTTCTATCTTTCATTGAAAGAATATCGCACAGCTTACTTGATGAATCTGTTGATCCGTCATCAATCAGTAAAATTTCAAAATCAGAGTATGTCTGATTTAAAATCGAATTAACACATCTTTCAAGATAGTCTTCAACATTATATACCGGAACAATTATGCTAATCAGTTCGTTATCCATGCTACTCAAACTGTCTCCTGATTTTATTTACAATGGCGCTGCAATCCATTCCATACTGCTGCCGTAGATATTTCTGATCGCCCACTCTGATACTATACTCATCGTTTAGCCCAATCCTAAGAAGGCGCGCTTTCCTTTCTTTCATCTCAGCCATAACTTCAGCGACGGCTCCACCGAATCCACCGATAATATTGTGTTCTTCCACGGTAACGACTATATCAAAGTTTTTTGCCGCATTCTCTATCGTTTCTCTGTCAATGGGCTTTACGGTCGGGAATGTATACACAGCCGGGTTATATCCTTTTTCTCTTAATTCCTCATATGCGCGCGTCACTTCTTCAAAAATTGCTCCCGTAGAGAAAATAACCGTTCTTTCTCCATCGTGAACCTTTATTGCCTTACCTATTTGAAAATTTTCAATTTTCTCATGTATACGTTTTTCTTCCCCCCGTCCAAGACGAAGATATCCAGTCCCTTTCTGCCTGGCCAGCGCCTTCGTACATTCTTCCGCCTCGACCAGATCGGCCGGCGCCATTACCAAAATATCCGGCAAAGCACGCAATATCGCCAGATCTTCCGTCGCCTGATGACTCATACCAAGCGAACCATAAACAAAACCGCCGCCTATGCAGACGATCTTTACATCTGCCTGATGATAGGCGCAATCGTTTCTGATCTGTTCCAGACAACGAAGCGTCGGGAAATTACCAATACTGTAGATGAACACAGTCTTCCCTTCCATCGCCATACCTGCTGCCATGGACGCCATATTCTGTTCCGCAATGCCTGCATTCGTAAACTGATCCGGACATTGCTCCCAAAAAGGTTTTAAAACTCCAAAGCCAAGATCTCCTGTTACCAGTTCTATATTTTTATCTTTCTTAGCCAGTTCTGCCAATGTCCTGACAAATGTGTCTCTCACTTCTTATTCCTCCAAAATACGGTGAACAGCTTCTAAAGTTCCTGGTTTCGCATACACTCGTCTCATCGGTTCTGGATAGGTCGTATTCCACGTCTCTGTGAACGCCCATTTCCCTTCCAGTTCCTCCAAATGCAGTTCCGGTCTTTGTATTCCATCTGGCGTATAGGGATCCCGCACTCCCTCCGGTTTACTCTGATATAATTCATAGACTGCTCCGTCATATTCCCACCCTTCATGCGGGAATCTGTAATGCCAGAGAATATTGTTCTCCATAAATTTAATGCCATATCCCTTAATTGTATCTGCAATAATTACGGTAGGCTTGTGCAAAACTTCAGAGCTTAACTTATCAGCAGCTCCAAACGCACTCTTTAACTCTTTATGACTGTTTCCATTAATCTCAATCACATTCCATCCGAAGGCTCTCCACTTCAATCCAAAATCCTCAATCTCTAACGTATTTTCATTAAAATCAAGGCTTTGCATCCGATTGTGGTCTACAATAGCGATAAGATTATTGAGCCTGTAATGGTTTGCGAACAGAACTGCTTCCCATACACTCCCTTCATCGCACTCGCCGTCACCCAAAACGGCAAATACTCTATGATCAGTAATCCTGTCCTTCTTAGCTGCATAAGCCATACCAACCGCCGCAGACAGACCATGTCCCAGTGAACCGGTAGAAAAATCTACGCCGGGGAGATGATGGGATACATGACCAGATAAACGGCTGCCATTTGCATAATGTGTTTTCAGTTCTTCTACAGGGAAAAAGCCTTCCTCAGACAGAGCCGCATAAATGGCTGCGCCTGCATGTCCTTTTGAGAGAATGAGCCGGTCTCTTTCTTTCCACTGTGGTTCATGCGCCTTATATTTCATTACATCTGCATATAACACTGCCACAATATCCGCAACTGACAGAATTGATCCGATATGGCTGCCTCCTGATAAATGGGTCATTTCCACGCTATGGCGACGTATCAGCCACGCTAATTGCTCGCTTGTCATTTTCTTCATTTTTCCTCAGTCCTTAGATATGCTGTCGAGCTTTTGCAGCTCTTCTTCTGTCAATTTCCAATCCATACTCTCTACATTTCCCTTGATCTGGCTCGGTCTCTTGGCTCCAACAAGAACAACCGAATCCTTCAGCCAGTCTAGTATGAACCTGATTGCTAATGCGCTTACCGGCTTGTCATGTTCAAAAGCGATAGGCTTCATAGTCTCTACAATGTTCAGATTCTTCTTAAGTTTCTCCCCGTGGAAGTTTACATAGACCTTACGTCTCCTACGATCATTATCAGCAAATACTGAATTCCTATCATATTTTCCCGTCAGGATTCCCTGACCGAGGCTTCCCCACGTCAGAGGCGTTATCCCATAATCCTCGCTAATCTTGTGCAAGTTCATTTCATTCTTTCGGCATGCCAGAGAATATTCGTCTTGACAGCAGACAAATTCACGCTTAAACTCATCCACCTCTGACATTTTGTCCTCATAAATATTAGACAATCCGAAATACCGGATTTTACCTTTCTTTTGAAGCTTTTTTAACGTATCTACCACAACTTCTATCGGCGTTTCGTAATCCCGGTAATGAATCGTGTATATATCAATATAATCTGTGCCAAGCCTCTGCAAAGTACCCTCAAGAGCCTTCTCGATATACGCCGGGCTATTATCATAAATGGTCTTTCTTCCGACCATATCCCGCATTACCCTTACACCGAACTTGGACTGAATGATTACCTCTTTGCGATGTGAACCTAACGCTTTTCCCAACGTCTCCTCGCTCTGACCAAATCCATATGTATTGGCAGTATCAAAGAAGTTAATACCCGCATCTAAGGCCGCATGAACCGTATTAATGAGTTCCTGTTCCTGAATATCCCCCCAATCATATCCCCCCATAGGGCAGCCGCCCATACAAAGGCGGGATACCTTGAGATCTGAGTTCTTAACCCTTACATATTCCATACTCTTTTGCCTGCTCTTTCACAGTTTCTATCTGTTTATTCCCCTAAGGGCGCCCCTCAATGCAGCCGTTCCTGCACAATGAATCGAAACGATTTCTGCAGCACTTTTCCTATAGTCTGAAAAAAGATACTTACATCGGTCTTGAAGCTCACCGTCTCTGCATATTTCACACGCAGCTCATTCTTCCTCTTCAAGACATACTTTTCGTACATCTTGTCAGCATTGTCTGCGCCCACGATCTCATCAAGATTAATAAATTCCATTGAACTGTAATCCGTCACGCCAGGCCTGACCTCCATTATCTCCTTCTCATTACCTTCGTATCTTTCCACATACTGTAAAAGCTCCGGTCTCGGGCCAATAAAGCTCATTGTACCGGCGATGATATTAATAAGATTAGCCGTTTCATCCAACTTTGTTTTCCGCAGAAAACCTCCTACTTTCGTAATCCTTGAATCATGATTTGCCGTCGTCCCTCCGCCAATTTTATCTGCATTCTTAACCATAGTGCGGAATTTGAAAATTCGAAAGGGCAGATTCTTATACCCGCCTCTTAACGGTCTGTAGAATACCGGCCTGCCATCCTCAGATAAAATTGCAATACTAATCATAAAATATAGCGGAATCGCTATAATAAAAAAGGGAAAAGCAACCGCAATATCCAGAATTCTTTTCACATATCTGTTGTAAATTCCGTCATATGCTTTCATAACATCTCTTCTTCTGCATTTATAAGCTTTTCTCCATGATTTCCAGTCCTGCCAGGATATACCCAGCCTCCCGACTCTTCGAAGCCTGAATTCTGGCCAGCCGCTTATGCCGGTTAATCTGACAGATTCTTTCTTCCATCCCTTCTAACGGGCCTTCTGTCACCTGCATGACGCCTCTGCAAATCACTCCTCTTGACATTTCTATATGTTTCTTTTTCCCACACAGGCAGCTTAAAAACTTCTCTTCTTCCCAAGTCATTCTCAAAACTGGCCGCGTTCCATCACTGATCTCCTTATGCCGGTTTATTTCCTCTCTAAGAACGTTTTCATTCTCGCTTTCCAGAAGCACATTTGCCGGAAATACCAATTTCTTCTCTAAATGCCACGCTCCCTGATACCGGCGCATTCTGTCATAAGTCAAGATAAAAGCATTAAGAAGCGCCATATCCGAAAAATATTCCTTACATAAATCCAATACTTTCTTTTCTTCCTGCTCCCTGCAGGGAAGTAAATACCAGATAACGATCTCCTCCCATTCGTAGAGTAGAATACTCTGCGAAAATTTTTTATGAATTTTTTTAATTATTTACACACATTTATGGGAAATTATTGGAAAAATTTGAATAGCTTGACTACATCCTTATAATATAAACATAGATTTTAGACCAAATATTAGAAATAGTGAATTTGGTATTGATTTCTTATATTAAGATGGTATAATAGATATGCTATATGAAAAGAAAATCGCAGAGTATTCTACTCTGCGATTTTTAAATACTATGATTTACTTTGATCTATCCAATCTCCTGATACTTTTTCACAATACTCTGCATCGTATCCCACTTCTTTTCCATATCCGCTACCAGCTTAAACTGTGTCCGACACCGGTCAAGATTGTGATCCTCCCTGTGAATCTTGAAATACCGGTCTCCCTGAAGATAATCCGTCAGAAAACGCATCCCACACTCAAAAGTCATGACCTTGGCTCCCATAGGAAGCAGTTTCAGTTCCTCACTGGTAAGCCTGCCTGCGCACCCTTCGATAAATCCTTTCGTATACAAGTCAAACAAATCCATACTGCATGAAACTTTGGACAGATCTCTCTCGTCCTCCGCCGCCGTACTTGCGCCAAAACGAATAGAATCCCCAAAATCATTCATGGCAAGCCCCGGCATAACCGTATCCAGATCAATCACACAGATTCCCTTCCCGGTCTTATTATCAATCATAATATTATTCAGCTTCGTATCATTGTGCGTAACCCGAAGAGGCAGCTCTCCTTTGTCCTGCAGCTCTGAAAAGCAGTTCGCAACATCCTCCCGGTCCAGGACAAACTGAATCTCTTCTTTCACAGAAGCCGCTCTCCCCAGAACGTCCTCTTCCACCGCCTTCTTAAACACAGCGAACCTTGCCCGCGTATCATGAAATCCTGCAATCGTCTCATTCAGCGTATCAGCCGGGTAATCTGCCAGCATACACTGGAAATTACCGAACGCAACCGCACTCTGATAGAAATGCTCCGGCTTCTCCACCACGTCATAACTGGTGGCATCCGTAATAAACTTATAAGAACGCCAGTATTCTCCGTAAGAATCCCGGTAATAAGGCTTTCCGTCATAAGCCGGGATCACGTTCAGCGTCTCCCTCTCCGGATCTCCGCCATTCTTAATAATCTGCTCCCTGAGATATGCCGTTACCCCCATAACATTCTCCATCAGTTCAACAGGTTTCTCAAACACATCCTTATTCATCTTCTGCAGAATTACCTTAATATTCCCCATACCGGATATCTGGAACGTCAGAAGATAGGTATCGTTAATATGCCCGTTTCCATAGGCACAACCTCTCATCAGTCTTCCGTTAAACTGAAAATTGCCAATCGCTTCCGCAATCTGAATCGGTGATGCTTCTCCCATTATACTTCCTCCCACAAATGTTCCGGGTAAATCCCTTCGTCCTTCATCTTCTGGATTGCCGCAACAACCACCGGCTTATCCTCTTTATAAGTTACTCCATACCATTTATCCGCCGACTTAAGCACTGCCACTGTCGCGCGTTCCTCTCCCAGAAGATCACTGACAACCGCCGGCAGGAAATACTCACATTTCATCGGATTTTCCGGGATTCCTTTATCCAGGAACGCCGGGAAACGATCACGAATCTCGTTCAGTATGCTATTGTTGAATCCCCACATATTCATGGAAACGATGGAGCCGCTGTCAACAGGCGTCCATGTCTCTCCGTCGTCCTCTGTAAACGCAATTCCGCCCTCGCGCTTTTCAATCTTGGTTCTCTCCGTTATACCGACAAGTTCCCCGTCCCTGTTCATTTCGCAGATTCCCCGGGCCACATGGCCGTTATCTGTCACAGTGTTAGCCAGAAGATAGCCAACCATTGTGTAACGGTATTTCTCATCGTCTTTGTGCGCCGCCAGATAATCGTAAATCAGTTGAAATGCTTCTCTTCCATAGTAATCGTCTGCATTAATAACCGCAAATGGTCCGTCTACCTGGTCGATACAGCTTAAAACTGCATGCGCCGTTCCCCAAGGCTTCTTACGTCCTTCTGGCACCGTATACCCTTCCGGGATATTTCCGATCTCCTGGAATGCATAGGACACTTCCATATATTTCTCAACGCGGTCGCCGATTGCTTCTCTGAAATCAGCTTCATTCTCTCGCTTGATAATAAAGATTACCTTCTCAAATCCTGCCTTTCTTGCATCAAACAGGGAAAAATCCATGATAATGTGTCCCTCGTTATCCACCGGGTCGATCTGCTTCAGACCGCCGTAGCGGCTTCCCATTCCCGCCGCCATAATTACTAATACCGGTTTATCCATCTTTCATACCTCCAAACTTCTGATATCCGTATATTAACTGCTTCATCTGTATTTATTGTAGTACAAAGATGGCAGAAAATCTTTATACTATATGATTCTTGATTTGCACAATCAGCATTTACTTACTTTTCATTTATGACAAATTAGTGTAAAATAATATTCACATAGCATCACAATAAATCTTGAACATTTTAAATTCCAGAGGTTACAATATGAGTTACAACGGAACTATTTTAAGAAAATCCATATCCATCAGCAAGATCTACAGCATCCACTATTTCGAATATATGAGCAATTTTTCCTTCGAGGGAGAAACCCATGATTTCTGGGAATTTATCTGCGTAGACAAAGGTGAAGTGAACGTAACTGCCGGCAGCGATACGACAATATTAAAACGGGGTGATATCGCCTTTCACCAGCCTAATGAATTCCACAGCGTACAGGCAACAGGGAAGATTGCGCCTAATCTGGTCGTAATTTCCTTCCACTGCGAAGACGACGCCATGGAATTTTTTAGAGAAAAAACGCTGAAAATTGACGAGGCTGAACGCAACATCCTTGCCAGCATCATCATTGAGGCAAGGCGTTGCTTCGACTGCCGGCTTGACGACCCCTACCTCCAGAATATGCCAAGAAAAGAACCAGACATGTTCGGCGCAGAGCAGCTTATCTGTCTCTATCTGGAACATCTCCTGATTCATCTGATCCGGCGGTACTCCAATCCCCTGGCAATCCCGAAAGAAATTGCAAAGGCAGAAATCCCCAAGTCCACCAAGAGTAAAAGCGACGCCGAGATCTTCAGCCGTGTGACCGATTACCTTGCCCTGCGGATCAACGCCGCAGTCTCCATCGAACAGATCTGCCGGGATAATCTGGTGGGGAGATCCCAACTACAGAAGATCTTCAAGGAAAGGTGCGGCATGGGGATTATCGAGTATTTCACTCTTCTGAAAATCAACGGGGCCAAAGAAATGATACGGACGGGACATCTGAATTTTACACAGATCTCGGAACAGTTAGGGTATTCCTCTATCCACTATTTTTCCAGACAATTTAAAAAGTCCACAGGCATGACGCCTTCCGAATACGCCCTGTCAATCAAGGCTATGGCAGAAGGGAGCTTCTAGTGTGCTGACCACATTATATCTGGCGAAACTCCGCAGGATATTCGCTCATCAGCAAGGCGGATTTTCGACGGCGTAGCGGTGGCTACGGATAGAAAATCCAACGCAGCAGATGAGCGGATAGACAAGGAGGTTTGGCTGAATATAATGCGGTCAGCACACTAGGCTCCCTCCCAACAAAATCAATAATTCACCTCAACCGGCATCCCTGTATCCGCCGACTCATGAATCGCGATAATTGCAAGCGCAGTCTTCCTTGCATCCTCAAGAGTTACCCGAAATTCTCTTCCGTCAGCCAACCGGTCTACAAAATCCCGGATACTCTCATAAGACAGGCCCTTACAGCGGTCAAATACCATATTTGACACCAGAATATCCGGCACGCTGGCCTTCTCCTCCGTCACTTCTTCGATCAGATTATGGCTTGACAGATCCAGACTGATCATTCCCTCCGTACACATTACACTGCAGCGGAAATCATTAATATTGCGGTTCCCGTTAGGCGTTACCCATCCGTTCTCCATATGCGCCACCGCTCCATTCTCAAACTCGATCGTTGTCAGAAAGATATCCGGCGTATCCACTCCCATCTCTTTGAGAATTCCTTCTTTCTTCACAGAGTATACCCGTCTGACCTCGGAATCCAGAAGCCATCTCAGAGAATCCAGGCTGTGGCTTCCAAGGAACCACAGGATGGACGACTTCGCAGCCCAAGAGAGCATATCCGTCGCCACCCATTTCACGTCGCTGTGGCGGATGTACGCCGTATATGGCTTCCCAAGTTTCCCCGACGCAATCTCCTGTTTAGCCGTATTAAACGGAGGATTCCACCGGTTATGTAAGTCAACCATACAGCGGACTCCGTTCTTCTCTACCGCCTCACAGATTCTGGCAATGTCCTCCTTCGTCGTTGCAAGCGGTTTCTCGATCAATATGTCTTTCTTCGCCTCCGCCATCGCACAGGCAATGTCGGCATGGGCAAAATCAGGAGTCACAATCGCAACCGCATCAATCTCCTCGTCTGCCGCCAGTTCGCGGTAATCCGCATATATCTTAGGGATTCCGTATTTGTCCGCAATGGCCCTGGCTCTGTCAAGGTTCATGTCGCAGATTGCGGCCGGATCCGCAAACAAATGCTCCGCATAGATGGAGGCATGCGTCTCGCCCCAGGTTCCCGCTCCAACAATACCCATTCTGATTTTTCTTAACTCCATATCTATCACTCCTCTTTCTATTCTTCGGCAGTCCGCCGACCCTTTTATAACACGGAAGACTGCCGTTTCCCGCTTTCCTGTCTCGTCACTGCTTCACAGCCCCTGCCGTCATACCGCCCACCAGGTGCTTCTGCAATGCCAGAAACAGGATCACTACCGGAATCGTAACCAATACCGATCCCGCCATCAAAGTTCCCCAATTCGTCGTATACTGTCCCTGGAAGCTTGCGATCCCCATAGGAAGCGTCCAGTTCTCATAACTCTTCATAAACGTACTTGCAAACAGATACTCATTCCACCCGTTGATAAATGCAAATAATCCTGTGGCCACAAGCCCCGGCACGGTCAGCGGCATAACCACTGTCGCAAAGCACCGGAACCGTCCTGCGCCGTCTACCTTTGCCGCCTCTTCCAGAGAAAACGGAATGGAATCAAAGAATCCCTTCATCATCCATGTACAGAATGGTACGGAAAACGTAGCGTATGCGATCACCAGCCCCATTCTGGTATCCAGAAGCTTTAGATTTCCCATGATAATATATAAAGGAATCATAAGGAGGGATCCCGGCAGCACCTGAGTCGTGAGCACAATATAGGACAGCGCCCCCCGTCCCCTGAACCGGAATCTTGAGATTCCATAGCCCCCCAGAGTCGCTATAATCATCGAAAACACCGTCGTAAGCAGCGCAATCATCACACTGTTTGCCGCCCACTGTTTAAAATCAAACGTGGAGGATTCTGTCGTAAGCATCTCCGCATATCCCTTGACCGTCGGATTCTCCGGTATAAAAGCCGGAGTATTCGTATAAACTTCCTCCGCCGGCTTAAGCGAAGTCGAGATCATCCATAAAAACGGGAACAGGGCAAATACGCACACAATCACAACCAGGAGAACCGTTATTATCCTTCCGCCGCCCTTTTTTCTCATACTTCATCCTCCCCCCGGTTCACCACCTTAAAATAAAAATATGTAAATCCCAGCGATACCAGCAGCATAAGCATCCCTGAAGCCGCCGCCTTACCAAAATCAAAATACTTAAATCCCATCTGCTGTACATAGATCGTCAGAAGCTCCGTCGCTCTTGACGGCCCTCCCTTCGTAAGAACGTACGCAATCGCATAATCCTTGATCGTCCATATGATCAGCAGCAGAAACACAATCCCGGACACCGACTTGATCGAAGGTATGGTAATATAGCGCACCTTCTGAACCCATCCGGCTCCGTCAATATCTGCCGCTTCGTACATGTCAGAGGAAACGCTCTGCATCCCGGCAAGCAGCATGACGGCCACAAACGGAAATCCTTTCCATATATTAACCACGGCTGCCGCCGGCAGGGCAATCGACACATCCTGCAGATATGCGATATTCTGTGAAAGAATCCCTGCGTTGTTCAAGAGGAAATTAATAATCCCGTAATCCCTGTCGTACATCAGAATCCACACCAGACATGCCACAACTTCCGGAACCGCCCATGGAATGATGATAAGCGCCCTTGCAAGTCCCCGCCCAAGGAATCTGGTATTCAGCAGCAGCGCCGTAATGAATCCGATCACATATCTTCCCAGAACCGTTGTCACGATATAGAACGCCGTAACCTTGACGGAATTGTAAAAATAATCATCCGTCAGAACCGCCCGGTAATTCTTAAGCCCCACAAAGTAATTGCCGTCTGGCGAAGGCTTCGCTATATAGTAATATTGAAAGCTCATTACCGCCGCCTTCGCAATAGGCACGATCAGAAATACCAGAATGATCAGAAGCAGCGGCGCCAGGAATATA
This sequence comes from uncultured Dorea sp., assembly GCA_910579925.1. Classification (GTDB taxonomy): domain Bacteria; phylum Bacillota; class Clostridia; order Lachnospirales; family Lachnospiraceae; genus Sporofaciens. The sequence goes on along the minus strand of CAJTVY010000008.1, from coordinate 8,150 downwards.
TAGGGTTCCAACGTCCTTTTCCATTTTCTTTTTTTATTCATATGACATACCTTATTCCCTGCTCATTACTTCTTCGATCTGCTTCTGGGCGTTATCCATCTCCGTCTTAACGTCCGCCGCCTGCTCAGAGAACATTTTCTGAGCCGCATCCAGCATGATCTGTGAGATCTCCCCCAACTGTGCGATATTCGGGTCCGCAACCAGTTCCTCATAATTGTTCTGCATATAATCAACGATTGCATATTCGAGTTCATGGTTCTCTATATATTCATCGCTCGTAGAGTAATCCGTATTGCTCGGGATCATACCGCAGTCTGCGATAATAGCCTGCGCCTCGTCCGTAGTCATCCACTCAAGGAAGGCGTACGCCTCGTCGGGGTGCGCACAGTTCTTGCTGATCATCGTAACCAGCGGATAATTCGTAGGATTCGGCCTGTACGTCTCGCCCTCATACACAATATCAAACTGAGGCATGATACCGATATCCCCCATCAAGGCTTCGTCTCTCTCCTTCGACATCCCCACAAACCAGGGGCCGTCCATACAGAAGGGAATCTCGCCGTTCCAGAACATCTCTCTGGTATCCTTCTTATCCGGAACCAGCTTCGCCGCCTTATCTTTCAGCAGAAAATCCTGCCACCACTGCGCCGCCCATACATTTTCCGGCGAATTAACATTCACGTTCTCGGCAGTATAAGGCCCGGACTCTCCATTCGGAAAATATAAGCCCCCGGACACCGGCCTTGCAATCAGGCGGCTCCACTCGCTGACGGTAAATGCGTGCGTCCCCGACACCACGCCGGTAGCATACTTTCCGCCGCCTCCAAATTTCGCGCACGCCTCCCGGAAATCCTCCTGCGTATGAATCGACTCAGGATCAACCCCCGCCTCTTTCAGCAAAGACTTTCGGTAAAAAATTCCGGTCGTTCCCCATGCATAAGAAGAGATTGCCAGAGTCTCTCCATCGACCTGACACATATCCTGTCCTACCAGCTTCTCCTTTAACCCATCGTCCATATATTCCGACAGGTCAAGGAAGGTTCCCCCTTCTCTGATTGCCTGGTAAGTGGAAATATTTTCCGGATACACCTGAATCATGTCGCTTTCATTGTTGGCCAGAATCTCTGTGGTGATATTGTCCCAATATCCGTCGTAGCCTGCGCCCAGAATCTCGATAGTTACATTAGGATTCTTCTCATTGTACGCCGCCAGAAGGGCGTCGATCGCCTTTTGATGGGGCTCTTCCACATACACAGAAGTTGAAAAAGTCAGCTTGATCTTCCCGTCGCTTCCCTTCTCATCCTTCTTGGCGTCCCCGCCGCTTTTTCCTCCGCATCCAGCCAGCGCGGCAGTCATTGCCGTGCATAACAATACAGAGAGTATTCTTGTCCTTTTTCTCATATGTTTTCCTCCTTTCGCCATACATTTCCGGCCGGTTACCCGTACCATTCCCAACCACGCTCACCCTCGATGCCGCATACGAGGCCTCTGAAAAAGTATCCTTTTAATGGTGAGTGATACTTAGTAACCATATTGCACGATACAATCCCTTTGTATGGCCTTATTTCTATAAAAATTATACAAATATTACCTCGATAAAAAAATGTAATATTCTCAGATTAAAATAGTTTTTTTATGAGTATTTTACATCTTATCAGAAAATATCCCATTTTATCCAAATAAATTGCCGTGCTTCTTATAGACACAGAGAATTGTATAGAGTATACTGTTTAGAAACATAGAAAGGAGCTGCCAAAGCCATGTACAAAGCAATCATTATTGACGACGAACCCTGGACCATCCTGGATATCGAGCAGACTTTCGCATTGAAAGAAATGGGTTTTGAGATCATCGGCTCTTTCCGTTCCCCCTTAAAAGCCCTTCCGGCCATTATGTCAAAGAAACCAGATCTGATCATCACGGATATCCGTATGCCGGGAATGACCGGCTTAGAACTGATTCAGAAGGTGCGCTCCCAGCATCTGAACTGTGAGTTCATTATCGTAAGCGGATACAATGATTTTGCCTATGCCAAAGAAGCCATCGCCTACGGCGTTACCGGGTACTGTCTGAAACCTCTGGATCCCGCTGAGACCGCCGCCTGTCTGGAACGGGCAAGAACCGCGTTAAACCGGCGCAGCGTACTTCCGTCCGATTCCGCATATATAGACGACACTTTTGAACGCATACTGAACCATATGAACACCCATTTTCCCGAGAAACTAAGTCTGAAATCACTGGCCGCCGCTTTCGATCTGAATCCCAACTACTGTTGTACACTTTTTACCAAATATCTGGGTAAGACCTTTTCTCAGCATCTGACCGAACTCCGAATCACGGAAGCGCAGTCTCTTCTCAAGACGACGGCTCATTCCCTCGAGAAGATCGCACAGATGGTCGGATACAACGATTATTTTTATTTTAGCAAAGTATTTAAGAAACATTGCAGCTATTCCCCCAAGGAATACCGGCGGCAATTTTACAATATAAAGGAGTCCGATTCATGAAAAAATCTCTGTCCCGGCAGTTTATTGCCATTCTTCTGATTCCCATACTGATTATTCTGGGAACCAACTATTATACGATTGCATTTATCCGAAAATCACAGAACGAAAGCCTGATCCGATACTGTACAACTACGCTTGACAACATTGAGATTAACATCTCTACCATGGTTACAAGCATGAAGAAATTGTCTACCATGTTCTCGGCAAACAGAGACATTCAGGAATATCTTCTGAGCGACTCAAAAGATATCCATAAACTTCCGAGGCAGGCGGTTTTTGATCTGGTAGAATTATCCAAGTCGTATATTCCCGACCTTGTGGACGTGGTGCTCTGGGATAACTATTCTTCTGCAAGCATTATTAACTATCTTTCTGCGGATATGGAACGGTTTCTGATTAGAAATTTTAAGGATACCGATAAAAATACGGAGAGCTATTTTGAATTCTATGTGAATCCTAAGACAGACGAACCCTATCTCATCTATTTTTCCACGGTATCCGTGACTGCTTTTTCAGAGAATTTCAGGAAGCCTCTGGGAAATATCGCCATCATCTGTAAGACAAACACCCTGTATAAGCTGGTAAATTCCACCTCCGACATGCATCTGGATATTACGGACACCAAGACCGGACAGATTTTATACTCGAACATGGCGCCGGATTCATTGGCGCCGCCCTCAGACACGGAATTCTACAAAACTTCCCATGACGTGACCGCAACCAATCTGTCAGTCACCGGAACCGTGTATACCGGGCAGATTCATTTTTTCCGCGATATACAGTCCGGCCCGCTGGTACTTCTCGCCGTTCTTTCTTTTATCTACATTATCTATATCGCTTTTGCGGTACAACGCTTCATTATTCGCCCGATCTACCGGCTGAACGGCGATATTGAAGATCTTGATTACGAAAATGAAAATCCGCAGATTCAGACGTCCTTGAAAAATGAGATTGGTTCCATCGCCTCCCATGTCAACTCTCTGCTGGCGAAAATCTCATCTCTGAATCAGCATAACATCGCTTCCCAGGCAAGGCTGTATGAGATGGAGCTGAACAAAAACCAGACCCAGCTCTATGCCTACCAGAGCCAGATCAACCCGCACTTTCTCTACAATATGCTGCAGTGCATGAGAGGTATATCACTGATGCACAAAGTCCCGGAAGTGGCGCAGATCTGCACAAATATGGCGGGGCTTTTCCGTTACTCCATCAAGGGCGATTTTCTGGTGAATCTGGAAGACGAGCTGAATATCATAGACAAATATCTGTATATGATCCGCATCCGTTTCCAGGAACGGATCACCTATCGGCTGGACATTGGGGAAGATACCAGACAATGTAAGATTCCAAAGATGATCCTTCAGCCGCTGGTGGAAAATTCCATCTTCCACGGGCTTGAATCCATTGAGGAGAACGGGGAGATCCTAATCCGTACCTTCCGGGAACGAAACGGATTGTATATTACGATTCACGATAATGGTATCGGGTTTGACGAAAGAACGTTAGACGAGATCAGCCGTCTTCTGTCCGAAGATATTTCCAAAGGAATCAGCGCTTCATTCCAGGAATCCCCCGGGCTCGGAATACGCAATATCCATAATAAGATCCGCCTGTATGAAGGAAACGAATACGGCGTCCGTATAGAAAGCCGGCCGAGGGACACCGTCGTAACCCTTTATCTCAATGCCGGTCAGGAATCCTTGAATATGACGCCGAAACTTTAAAGACAAGGGGGCCGCCTTTTGGCAGCCCCGCTTGTAGATCTATATGAATCAAATCTCATACCAGATAATCTCATTGGCCTTAAGGTCCAGTTGGAAACTCGACCCGTCGCCCTTATATACCGTCGTACTCTGCGGCTCATAGGTATTATTGACCACGCAGTACTTCCCGTTCTTAATATACGCATGAACCTCCACATTATAATTGCTGGAAAACCACCGCAAAAGCTCATCCTCCGCACCCGAAGCCCACAGGATTGCCCTGTACAAAAGCCTGCTGTTCTCGAAGCTGTACGGAAGCCCGCTGATATACACGCCCCGTCCCTCTCCGAAAGAGTTCGCCGCAAGCTGTACTTCCTTATCCCGCTGGCAGATCACGGTCGTTTTGTCCAAGGCAAAGATATTCTTCTTTCCTTCACCGAAGTCAATCTCCCCTTTGCAGTCCTCCGTGATAAAGTGCGCATGCTCTTCCCAGTTATATTTGTCCACGTTAAGCGTGAATCCAGTCTCTTCCTCCACGCCTAAGACGCCCGACAACTGGAAGAACCTGCCCTGCCACTGGTATGCGGCCGGTTCCCCGACGCCGATAAAACCGCCGCCTTGATATACAAACCGCTTAATGGCCGTCACGATTCTTTCATCCTTCCAGTTCTCCCCGCCTGTGTACGCCGTATAAGCGTCGCCCACATTCAGGATCACGTCGACGTCGTCCAGCACGGAAGGATCCTTACGGATATCGTCAAAACTGATGAAAACGACATCGAAGGGAGCGCCGCTTAAGGCCTCGATAATCCCTGCATAGGAATAGTTCTGCTTATAATACAGAGCGTGGTGAACCATATGGTTGCCCCATGCCCTCATCCGTCCCCAACTGTTCAGCACTGCCACCTTCTTCACGCAGTGCGGCGTCGTTCCCTTGATATTCTCATACAGAACGCGGAACTCCTGACAGACCTCTTCCACATAATCAATAAATTCCGGGAATTCCATGGCCAGCTTCAGATAACCGCCGTAGCCGATCCGGTCGATTGGTTTGCGCAGAATCGCCCTTCTCGCCGTCACCCAGTTCACCTTCGCCTCTTTTACCGGATCGCCGCCCTCATGGAAGGTATCCGGGAAGAAATAAGGCAGGAAACGGCCTTCCGTGTATTTTACGCCCTCTATATCGCTGATCAGCCTCAGCGTAGCCCCATTACCCACGCTTCCGACCACTGCGTCCAGTCCGATTCCCTTGAATTCGTCCATGAAAGGCTCCATACCGATCCAGTGATCCCCAAGGAACATCATCGCCTCTTTCCCACATTCATGGGTAATATCCACCATCTCTTTGGCCAGCTTCGCAACCTCTCTTCTCTGGAAATCCTGAAAATCACGGAACTCCTTAGAAGGAACCCGATAGGTATTGTTCATATAGCCCTGATCAATAATATATTCCGGCCGGAAGGGATAGCCAACTTCCCGCTCAAACTGTTCTAAAATAAAAGGACTTACCGACGCCGAATAACCATACCAGTCCACGTATTTCTCACGGGCAAATTCATCGAAGATCAGCGTAAACTGATGGAAAAACGTAGTATAGCGTATCACGTCAATGTGCGGGTTCGCCGCAATGTACTTTTTCAGACGCTCCATGGAGAATTCCTTCGTCTTTGGCTGACGCACGTCGAAGGTAATCTGCTTCTCCACGCCCTTCCAGTCATTGGTTACCGCATTGTACATATGCACCGGATCCCACATAATATACGCAAGGAAACTTACGGTATAATCGTGGAATTCCTTTGCGCCTGTGATCACCACGTCGCCGGTCTCTTCTTCATAATGCCACTCTTCACCAGGGCTGATCTCTCCCTCCCGTGCGCCGCAGCACGTTCCCTGGGGCGGCACCGCTTCCCCGGTAGTCCGGTCAATGACCTCCCACCATCTTGCAATGTCATCCCTTGTGTTCACGGCAAGCATATCGGGATACAGATGATCCATCAGATGAATCCGCAGATTCTCATCCACCGCATTATAGAACGGCGTCATGATATACATCTGCTGGATCTCCTCTGGATGGGCCTTCGCCCATTCATTATCTTTCCTGGTAGTATAATACGTGGAATAGACCTTGGCATCTACATTCTTTAACTCCTCTGGATACTCCGTTCCGTCACAATCGCGAATCGCATCCGCTCCCCAGCGTTTCACAAGCTCCAGAGTCTCTTTAACCACGTCTACATCTGTCGGTATCGTAACCCGACCTCTCATTCGGTCACTCATGCTTTCTCCCTCAACTATTGCGGAATCTTAGATAATGCCGCTGCATCGCCGACAATCGTCACATCGCCATGCATCTGAAGGATAGACGCCGGAACCGACGGTGTAACCGGTCCGAAAAATGCCTTTGCCACAATATCCGCCTTATCTTCTCCGCTCACAACTACCAGAATCTTCTTCGCCCGCATAATCGTGCCGATTCCCATCGTATACGCCTGCCTCGGAACATCATCGGCAGAAGCAAAGAATCTCTTGTTCGCCTCGATCGTGCTCTCCTGCAGATCCACACAGTGAGTCTCCTTGTCAAATGCATCCGCAGGCTCATTGAACCCGATATGCCCGTTATGCCCCAGTCCCAGAAGCTGCAGGTCAACTCCGCCAAGCGAGCGGATAACTTCTTCATATGCGGCACACTCCTTTACGCTGTCTTCCTTCGTTCCGTCCGGCAGATGGGTATTCTCCGGATCAATATTCACCTTGTCAAAGAGATGTTCATGCATGAAGTAATAGTAACTCTGGTCATTGGTACGGGGAAGTCCCTTGTATTCATCCAGATTCACCGTCTTCACCTCAGAAAAATCCAGGTCTCCCGCCTTGTTCATTTCAACCAGATTCTCATAAGTTCCGATGGGCGTTGACCCAGTTGCCAGTCCCAGGATACAGTCCGGCTTCATAATCACCTGTGCTGCAATCACGTTTGCCGCTTTTCTGCTCATCTCACTATAATCTGCCGCCTTGTAAATTTTCATCGAAATACCTCCTGATCATTCTTATTATTCTTTATATCTACCCTCATACAAGAGGAAAATATATCTTTATTTTAGTTTTCTGCGATTACTGCCTCCCCAAAATATTCCGGCATATGAAAACTGGGAATCTCTGACCGAATCGGAAAGCATGAGGCATAATGTTCAATCGCCTTTGCCTCCGAAATCTTATAAAAATTGCAGGTAAACCGGCTCCCTCTCCCCAGGTTCAGCGGCCCATAGATCTCATCTAATATCCGCAGGGGAATATGAAGCGTAAAACTCCAGCGTTCTTCTTCCAGTTCTGCACTGCAGGCAAACTCTTCCAGTTCCTTTTTTGCAAAAAAAGTCCGGTACGTCCGACCGCTGCCATACGCCGCCAGCAATGCCCCGTTTGCGTTTACCTCAAAATTCAGATAAATCCCAGCCCCTCTCACATCTCTTTTCATCTCAAACTGAAAAAAAGCCTCCATTGCACTGTCCTTAAAGACAGGATCCAGCATATTCTCATAGGTACGAAGAGGTTCCTTCTCCTCACATACCATTTTCAGATAGAATCCGTCCTCGGGAACAAAGCCCAGATATCCGTACGTCTTCGGAATAGATTTTGTGCCCCATAGGAGTTGTTCTACACAGAACGGCTCCACATCTTCCAGTTCCTTCTTACTGCCGATCACTTCAACTAACATAGGTAATCCTTTCATCTTTCTCTTGTTCATACCAACTTCCGATCTTCTCCCGCAGGCCCTTACACATAATGTACCAAAAAAAAGAAGCCAGCGCAAGGGCGGGCCGCCTCAAAAATACATTAATACAAGAAAAAACAACAATCGTCCAATTCGGATATCCTGAACGAAGTTCCTATATTAGAACAAAGTGGGCAGGCCCACTTCAGCTCCCCTAACCCCTCACTCATGAGG
>CAJTVY010000007.1 GCA_910579925.1 uncultured Dorea sp. | reverse complement strand
AGGCTTTTCACACTTATGAAGTTGTCAAGGTGCAATTTTGGGTACAAAAATAACATCTATACAGATACAGGATGATTGTGGTATAATCTTATTGGTGGTAAGCTATATCATGTGTCCCGGGCACTGTATAGTAAAGTCGTCCTTATGCCTGCTGGGCGGGCAAGGGCGCATTTTTTATGCGATTATGCGTACATTAATCGCCCTTTCGGTTCGGGAACTTCAAGACCTCTTTCAAGAGTAACTTCTATCCATTCCTTTATAATGGTTTCCGCATTTGCGATTGCTTCTTCTATGGTTTTGCCATCTGCCATACATCCGGGAAGTTCAGGCACTTCCACAATAAAAGCGTTGTCATCGTCAGACCAATAAATAATACGTTCGTATTTGTACATATGATACCTCCTAAAATCTGATTTGATATTTTTGTAAAAAGTTTCTGACCTGTTTAACTTGATAAGGCTTTGCCATATTGCCAGAAGGCTGTATATTTATATTCTCACGTAAATCGCCGTAAGAATATATGAAGTGATCGCCTCTTATGCGGCATTCAAATCCTAAGATATCTAATAATTTTTGCAAATCTTTGAATTTTACGTTTTTGTCCTGTAATCCGCTTACGATTGAAAGATATAATTTTTCGGTTGTAGACATCTATATTATACTCCTTTTCTAATATATAAACGCCGAAGCGGTTATACCTTCCCCAACACTGCCCCAACGACACGTATTGGTACGTCATCGGGATAAATATCGGGGTAAGTTTCTTTGTCTTCATTATGTGAGATAAGCCTGTCTTCTCCAAGTTCCTTGATATAGCAGTGGCTTCCCTTGATGAATACCCCTATATGCCCGATTGGGACATCTGAGGTTTTCCTTACTAGGACATTGTCCCCGTCATTGTAAGTAGGCTCCATGCTATGCCCGTTGACCCCCAGTACGAAGTCCGCCTTTTGTGAGAGCGGCGTATCTTCTACGTCAATCTGGTCGGTTGGGATGTGGTCAAAGAGGTATTCGCCGCTCCCGGCAGAAGCCATGTGCTGGTAGTACGGCTTGGTGCGCATGGGGGTGATATTGGAAAGTGGTTCGTTTTCCAGTTCCTTCATGCGCTCGGATTCTTTATTAAGTACCGTGTTTACCATGTCTTTTCCATGAAGGTCGAGGATACGGTATTTCTCTATTAACGTTTTTTCGGCAGATGTGAAGTTATTAGTAGAAATTTTTAATAATGCTTCTGCCGTAATTTCTTTCCCTGCTTTTCTCAAAGATTCATGTCTTGCGACAAGATCAAAATCTTTCATACAAGCCAGTATTTTATGCCCTTGGTCTTTAATGATAATATCACAATCAAAATCATCGGAAAGTGAAACTTTATATTTGGTATTTTCAAAAATATCCATTACTCTGTCAAGAATGGCATCAAAAGTAATTATATTTTGGTCTTCATAGGTATCTCGTTCCATTGGGACATCATATCCCATAAGCCATGCTTCGTTAACATTGAGGGTTTTTGCTAACATATATAATCTATCTGATTTTGGTTTTGTGTAACCGGACATGTAATGGCTAATAGTAGATTTTGATAGTCCAGTTTTTTCTGCAAGTTCTACGGGTTTTACATCCTTGAGAGAAAGTATTTTGTTGAATCGATTTTTAAATTCATCTATTGGTTTTTGCATTGTATTCACCGCCTTTAGATATATAATATCAAATTTGAAACAAAAAAACAATATATTTTATGTAAAAAGTTTAAAAAATGAAAATTACATATTGACATAACAGAAATACCGTGATAAAGTACAGATAGTTTCAAAATTGAAACGAACGGAGGTAATAAAGATTGCAAAGAAAAACGAAGTTCAACTATAACAAATTAAAGGGACGAATAATTGAAAAATATGGGACTCAAGGTGAATTTGCTAGAATTAATAATATGTCAGATAGGTCGATGTCTTTAAAATTGAATAATGGTATAGGGCTATCTCAAGAGGAAATTATTGATTGGTGTGTAAAGCTTGAAATAGATGTATCTGAAATTCCCATATATTTTTTTACTTGTAAAGTTTAAAAAATGAAACTTTTAGAGGATAGTATGAACGATTTAACAAAAAGAGCAATCACATCCATGGAAGTGGCTCAGATGGTAGACAAGAAACATGCAGATTTGCTAAAGGATATTCGTAGATATGTGGGACAGTTAGCCGAAGGGAAGATTCCCTCGGGCGATTTCTTCAAAGAAAGCACGTATTTAGATGCCAACGGCCAAGAAAGACCTTGTTTTCAAATCACTAAAAAAGGTTGCGAGTTTATCGCCCATAAATTGACTGGACAGAAAGGAACTGAGTTTACAGCACGATATATTAACCGTTTCCATGATATGGAAGGTGGAAAGTTAGAATGTCCGTTAAATCCAATTATTGCTTCGAGCGTGGCTGATCTTGGCAGAGTCACAGAAAGGATTATGAAGAATCAAGGTTCTGCACCATATAAGATAGCGGAAATCTTCAAAATGCAATGTGAACAGTTCGGAATCCAGTTACCAGAAGACTTTGTAAAGATTCCAGAGTATGAGCAAATGCAACTGACGTTAGAGTAGACGAAAAGGAAGCTGTTTAGATAAGCATAACACATTGGGTGTACAGAAGTTTGGACAGCCAGGAGAGAAGGAGGTGAGTGTGAGGAATGTGGATAAGCAGGAAGAAATGGAAAGATTTAGAAAAAAGAGTTGCTGACCTTGAAAAAGCAATTCAAAGCCAGCCACCTTTTTGCTGGGAAGAGTTTATTCGTCGGAAGCATGAAGCAATTATAAAAAAGAACACGGGCAGAATTTAGTTCGTAAATTCATGAGAAAGTGCTTCACAAAGTTCGACATAAGTATCAACAATGGTAGAGCTTTTTACTTTAAGGTTCCCTTCTTCAGAAACATAAATGGATATATCAGCTTCTTTGAGGGCTTTAGGTAAAATAGCGATAGCTATATCATGAATGCATTCGTTTATGTCTTTCATGGTAGTTCTCCTTTCTTATGTACTCGGCTCTGGCGGGAACCTGTAAGTACAGTATAGGAGAATCGGAAGAAATTAGCAAGAGTGGAGGAGGTGGTGTGAGAAGTGAAGCTTACATTGGAAGAATGGATTACCCTACAGAAATCCAGAGTTGAAGTATGCAAAGGGAAAGAAGAGATTATACCTAAGGCAATCTTCATAGGAACATTAAAAAATGATGGAATCATAGAATCCAAGATGAAGCTGGTATCAAAATCTGAATGGGAAGGATTTCGGGATATCTGGAAACAGGTGAGTGGACAGAACAACATTATTTGCAAAGAATGCCTGCCCGGTCATCCGCCTCAATTTTTTCTGTTTTTTGAGTAGCAAGAGCAAGGGAGGTGATGGCGACAGATGGATGAAAGAGAAAAGTTGATGTCCCTTATGGAAGAGATTAGAGGAAAATTCAATCTTGAGCTGAATACGGAAGAGGTAAAGGAACTGCATGCTGTTATAGATGAGGAACTGGACAACTGCATTAAGAAACTGAGGAATGCGGTCTACGGGCGTGACGTCAGGACTTTTATCACCGAGTATGAAGAGTTGATGTTGAAAAAGTCTGATCTTGTTACCTGGGAATTTTTGAAGGAAGAAGACGAAAGAAATAGCCCGCAAAGAATGAAGTTCCTTAATGGCGAAGCGATGGATACGAAAATCAAGTTGATGGAACTGCGATACGGCAAATACCGCAAGGCATGGGAAGATACCAGTGACGACCGGAAGATATTCTGTAATACATATGACATGCTGATCGAAGCATGTGAATGTATGAAAAGCGTCAGGAACACTTTAATCCATGTAGTGTTCAACCGTCAGTTTAATGATGAAGAGAAGACGTTGGAAGAGATTTTGCAACAGTTTACGGGAAAGAAGGAGGTGATCAGTTGAATGCACAGAGGCAAATAGTTGGTTCTCATAATGAGGTGGCAGTTTTAAAAGAACGTATTGAAATCGCTGAAAAGAGAATCGCTGAATTAGAGCTAAACCGGATACAGGATTTGCAGCTGATAAGGGATTACATAAAAGTTTCAGAATCGCTGTCAAATCAAATACAGGAAGACTTGCGGACGATGCCGGATAAGCTGACAGAAATATTAGAGGCCTATAAGTATCTGGCGGCTGAATGACGCAGGCTCCATTATCGAACAGATATAGAGGTAGGAGGGAGGTGAGGCCATGAGGGATGTCTTGAATGCGACGCAGGCGGCAGCGGTACTTGAATGCGCACCCATGAAGGTCAAGAAGCGGATCGAGATCGGGGAGTGGCCTGGGAAGATCATCCCCAAGAGCAAAACGGGTCTGACGTGCGACACGATCGAGATGAGCGTTTATGAGCTGGGAGAATTTTTCCACATCAGCCAGGAGGAAATCTGGCGCAGGCTGGCAGAAAGGAAAGGTTGGGTGAAGACGGGATGATTTACGTCAATGAAGGAAAGACGATTGTTAAAGGGGCTGAAATAGATGTGATGGCAGAACTGTCCTGTATTATCAAAGAGATTAAGGATGACAGAGTGAGAAAAGGTGTCCATCCAGTGACGTCGGTATTACAGATACTGAAATACGTGGTCATCGGCCTTACATACAGAGGGGAGGGTTAAGTTGAATGCGAGGGAAGAGATCCCGGTCACGGAAGAGGTCATGCGCTATGCGAAAGCCCACATGGAGGCGGACAGGCCGTGGAGCCATGGCAGGGTGGCAAGGGCGTACCAGGAGAAGGACGGCCGGATCAGCATTACCTATGAGGACTCGTGCTGGTGGTTCTACCGGGATGAGAGTGGCAGAGTGGTCTGGGAATGAAAAAGAGCGCTTATATAGGACGGCAATCCTTAAGCGCTCAGAGAGTATCTACCGCTATTATAGCGGATAAGGAGACGGATGTAAATAGTATATGTTGCAAATATTTAAAGGAGGCAGAAGATAGATGGATAACATCAAGATCAACAAGCTGGAGATTGAAAACGTCAAGCGTATCAAGGCGGTGATAATTGAGCCATCCAGGAATGGATTAACGATCGTTGGAGGGAATAACAACCAGGGTAAGACGTCCGTATTGGATTCCATAGCCTGGGTCCTGGGTGGAGAAAAGTACCGTCCTTCCCAGGCGACACGAGAAGGATCTGCGATCCCCCCAAATCTCCGTGTTGTATTGAGCAACGGATTGGTTGTTGAAAGAAAGGGTAAAAACAGCAGCTTAAAAGTTACGGATCCAGAGGGGAACAAGAGCGGTCAGCAGCTTCTGAATGAATTTGTGGAGCAGCTTGCGCTGGATCTTCCCAAATTCATGGACAGTCCGGGCAAGGAAAAGGCACGGACACTTCTTAGAATCATCGGTGTGGGCGAGCAGCTTGCGGGGCTTGAAAAGAAGGAAAAGGAACTTTTCGGCCAGAGGCGCACCATCGGGCAGATCGCCGACCAGAAAAAGAAATTTGCAGATGAACAGAGGTATTACCCGGACGCACCCGATGAACTGGTATCACCGTCAGAATTGCTTCAGAAACAGCAGGACATCCTGGCGAGGAACGGGGAGAACCAGCGGAAGAGGGAACGGCTGAATGAGATTACCGCAGGCAAGTGCCGGCTCTTTGACGACATGAGCCGGATTGACGACCAGATCTCAGACCTGCAGGCACGGAAGGACAAGCTGAAACGGGAGTATGACCAGGCAGTCCTGGATGAGGCAACCGCAATGAAAACGGTATCGGAATTACAGGATGAGTCTACGGCAGAACTGGAGGCAAGCATTGCGGACATAGAGGAGATCAACCGGAAAGTAAGGGCAAACCTGGACAAGGAGAAGGCGGAAGACGATGCGAAGCAGTACATGGACCAGTATGCATATCTCACCAGAGAAATTGAAGATACCAAGCAGGCGCAGATGGACTTGTTGAAGGCTGCAGACCTGCCGCTCCCGGAATTATCCGTGAAGGACGGGGAGCTAGTGTACAAGGGGCAGCTATGGGATAACATGTCCGGGTCGGACAGGCTGAAGGTTTCCACTGCGATCGTCCGGAAGCTGAATCCGAAGTGCGGTTTCGTTCTCCTAGATAAATTAGAGCAGATGGACATGCAGACGCTGAACGAGTTCGGCCAGTGGCTGGAACGGGAAGGGCTGCAGGCGATCGCTACCAGGGTCAGCACCGGAGATGAATGTAGCATAATTATCGAGGACGGATATGTAAAGGGGCAGGAGCTTCCGGAAGAGAATGTGAGGGAGGCGTCGAAAAACCCTTCGTGGAAAGTAGGTGAATTTTAATGCGTAGGAATTTAAAAGAAGCCCGCCAGAAAGCGGGCATGACGCAACAACAGGTGGCAGACAAGATAGAAATAAGTCTTGTATATTATCAGAAAATCGAACAAGGGAGTAGAACAGGTGATTTTGAAATTTGGGATTCTCTTGAAGATTTATTCAAAATTCACCAGAGGAAATTGCGTGAGATTGAATAAAACTGTCTCTGCATAGTAGGTAATCAAGAGATACATCAAAAATATCTGCTATTTTAACCAGACAATCCAAAGATGGTGAACGTTCTGATTGCTCGTACTTTTGGTATGCGTTTAAAGATATTTCAAGTTTATCGGCCATGTTTTGTTGAGTTAAGCCACATTTCATACGGACTTCACGAAGTCTTTTGCTGAACATAGTATACCTCCTAAAAATATTTCTTGACATTACATACAAATTGTACTATATTGTTAAAAACAAATATACATACAAAACGTATGTAAAGGAAGGAGAATACTATGGAGTTAGCATTTGAAATTGAGGAGCTGGCACACGAAGCAGAGATTTTAAGAAGTGCTACATTAGCAACTTATGACGCTATTTACAATGGATGTAACGGATACGAAGAATTTGATGGTGCATTCCATGCAGTTTTTTGTATGGCTCATGACCATGCAAAGCATATGACATCTTTGATGAATCAAGCATATGGATTGCAAAGAAATGAGAAGAAAGAGAAGTGTTGATATGGGAGCATTTATTGATTTAACAGGGCAACAGTTTTCACGATTACGAGTTGTAAAAAGAATTGGGACAAAAAATGGAAGTCCTTTATGGCAGTGTATTTGCGATTGTGGAAAGATGACAGAAGCAACTACAAGAAATTTAAGAACAGGAGATACAAAATCATGTGGATGTATTCATTCACAACAATTAGTAATTAGGAATAGAAGGAATATGGTTCATGGCGGATGTAGCAATCATCAAGAAGAACGCCTTTATGGTGTGTGGCATTCGATGATTCAAAGATGTTATGACAAAAATCGTAAAGATTATCAAAATTATGGTGGAAGAGGAATACGTGTCTGTGATGAGTGGAGAACAAATTATGATTCATTTAGAAGGTGGGCGTTAGCGACAGGATATAATCCAACTGCAAAATATATGGCATGTACACTTGACCGTATTGATTTTAATGGCAATTATTGTCCAGAAAATTGTAGATGGGTTGATGCTAAAGTGCAAGCCAATAATAGAAGAAAGAAGGTCGGTTAAATGGAAATTATTAGAGGGAAATTTCCACATGCAAAAAAAATTACAATTTACGGCCCTGAAGGAATTGGGAAATCAACATTTGCGGCCAGATTCCCTAATGCCGTGTTTATTGATACGGAAGGAAGCACGAAGGACATGGACGTGGCCAGGCTCCCGCGACCGAGTAGCTGGGAATATCTTCTGCAGGAGATCCAGTATGTCAAGGGGACGCCGGGGATATGTAAGACCCTGGTCATAGATACTGTCGACTGGGCGGAGCAGCTCTGTGTGGAGCATGTCTGCAACAAGCACCAGAAAGACGGGATAGAAAGTTTTGGGTATGGTAATGGCTACGTGTATTCCAAAGAAGAGTTCGGGAAGTTCCTAAACCGCCTGGAGGACCTTGTGGAGACGGGAGTCAATGTTGTCCTGACGGCACATGCCCATATCAAGAAATTCGAACAGCCGGATGAAATGGGTGCGTATGACAGGTGGGAATTGAAGCTAGGCAAGAAGACTTCATCCCAGACGGCCCCTTTGGTGAAGGAATGGGCCGACATGCTGCTGTTTGTCAATTACAAGACGTATTCCATAGCTGTCGATGACAAGGGGAAGAAGCACAAAGGACAGGGCGGGAAACGGATCATGTATACGTCCCACCACCCCTGCTGGGATGCAAAGAACCGTTACGGGCTTCCAGACGAATGTGACTTTGATTATGAAGTGATCCGGCACATTGTGGAGGATTCAGATGTAAAACAAAAGTCTGCCTCAGCACCCAAAGAGAAGAAAACAAATAAGGTGCCGGATTTTATGAGCCTGCCGGAAGCTGACGTTGACGAAACGGTGGATTTCAATACGGGTACAAAGATCCAGGAAAAAAAGGATACGAAGTCGGGAGTGGATATGTCGCAGAGTGAAGCATTCCGTTTAAATGATTACATACCAAAGGTGTTGCAGGATCTGATGTATGTCAACTTGGTATCGGAAGAGGAACTGATGGAAGCTGTTTATTTAAAATATTCACAGATTTTCCCTAAAGGGACTCCGTTTGTAAACCTTCCAAGCGATTATGTAGATGGTGTTTTAGTGGGTGCGTGGCCACAAGTATTGGCAGTAATTAAAAAGATGAGGAGTGAACAGGAAATCCCATTTGATTAAAGATTAGGAGGATATGAACATGGGTGAGATTGAAAGAGAAATGGATTGGGATGACGAAATAGAAGTAAGTGATGGATACACTCTCCTTCCGGAAGGTGAGTATGATTTTACCGTAGAAGGCTTTGAAAGAAGCCGGTATGAGGGTGGTAAAAAGATTCCGCCATGCAAACGTGCATTATTAAAGCTCCGTGTAACTGCTCCAGAAGGCACGACCATCATAAATGAAAGCTTTTTATTACACAAAAGTATGGAATGGAAACTTTCGGAATTTTTCCTGTCTATTGGCGCAGAGAAAATCAATAGAAAAGTAAAGATGAACTGGCAGCTGGTTCCGCAGGCTACGGGGCGTGCGTTGGTTGAAGTGACGCCGGACAGGGATAACCCGGAGAAAAAGTATAACCATGTAAAGAAATTCCTTCCCAAACCAAAGAAACAGTTTACGTTCAAGGCGGGTGAGTTTTAGTGGAATTGAGGCCATACCAGAGAGAAGCGAAGGAAGCGATTTTTGAAAACTGGGATAATGGTACCAGGAGGACACTCCTGGTACTGCCTACCGGATGCGGGAAGACGATCGTATTTGCAAAGATAGCGGAGGAATGCGTAAGGAACGGCGACAGGGTGCTGATCCTTGCGCACCGGGGCGAACTCCTTCAGCAGGCCGCAGATAAGATTGCGAAGGCAACGGGGCTTGGCTGCGCAACGGAGAAGGCGGAAGAGACCTGCCTTGGCAGCTGGTTCCGTATCGTGGTTGGTTCCGTACAGACCATGATGCAGGAGAAAAGACTGGGACAGTTCCCGGAAGATTACTTTGACACCATTATCATCGATGAAGCGCACCACTGCATTTCTGACAGTTACCAGAGGGTGCTGCAGCATTTCCCGGAAGCAAAGGTGCTTGGTGTTACGGCGACCCCGGACAGGGGGGACATGAGAAATCTGGGAAGCGTGTTTGAAAGCATGGCGTATGAATATACGCTGCCAAAGGCCATTAAGGAAGGATACCTTTCTCCAATCAAGGCGGTCACGATCCCGCTGAAGGTAGACCTTACGGGCGTCGGGATGCAGTCGGGCGATTTCAAGGCGAGTGATCTGGGGACGGCCCTGGATCCGTACCTGCATACGATCGCAGAAGAAATGAAGGGGTACTGCCAGGAAAGAAAGACGGTTGTATTCCTTCCATTAGTGAAGACAAGCCAGAAATTCAGAGACATCCTGAATGAAAACGGTTTCCGGGCTGCCGAGGTGAACGGGGACAGCCAGGACCGGGCGGAGATCTTAAAAGATTTTGAATCAGACCGGTATAACGTGCTCTGCAATTCCATGCTGCTGACGGAGGGATGGGACTGCCCGTCTGTGGACTGCATTGTGGTGCTGAGGCCGACAAAGGTCAGGAGCCTTTACTGCCAGATGGTGGGAAGGGGGACGAGGCTTTCACAAGGGAAAGACCATCTGTTATTGCTGGACTTTTTGTGGCATACCGAACGCCATGAATTATGCCATCCGGCGCACCTTATCTGTGAAAGTGAAGAGGTTGCCCAAAAGATGACGGAGAACCTGGAAGAGGCGGGGTGCCCGGTTGACATCGAAGAAGCGGAGAAATCTGCGTCAGAGGACGTCATTGCGCAGAGGGAAGAGGCGCTTGCGAAGAAGCTTGCGGAAATGAAGCGGAGAAAGAAGAAGCTGGTGGATCCTCTTCAGTTTGAAATGAGTATCCAGGCGGAGGATCTTGCTGGATATGTGCCGGCGTTCGGATGGGAAATGGCGCCGCCTTCTGACAAGCAGAAAAGCACGCTTGAGAAGTTAGGGATCCTGCCGGATGGGATTGATAATGCCGGCAAGGCATCGAAGCTGTTGGACCGGCTTGATAAAAGGAGACATGAGGGACTCACGACACCAAAGCAAATCAGATTTCTGGAAAGCAGGGGATTTCTGCATGTGGGCACCTGGCAGTTTGAAACGGCAAAAAAACTGATAGACCGGATTGCGGGGAATGGATGGCGGGTACCGCAGGAAATCAATCCAGGTGAATACATACCGGAAAACATAGGAGCGTAGCATGAAGCGGCAGACAGACTTAACAGAAATCATAGGACATATAGATCCTTCCGGCTGCAGTTACCAGGAATGGATAAATGTTGGCATGGCTTTGAAGCATGAGGGATACCAGGTTTCTGTCTGGGATGAATGGAGCCGCAGGGATATAGGAAGGTACCATGCACAGGAATGTGAAAAAAAGTGGCGAAGCTTCCATGGAAATGCGACCCCGGTCACGGCGGGGACCATCGTGCAGATGGCGCTTGACCGGGGATGGAGGCCCGCTTACGAAGGGCGTGAACTTGACTGGGACGATGAGATCAGTGTAGAGAATGACATAGACCGGAAACGGATGGAAAAGAAGGAAGTAAAAGAGCCGGAGGAATGGAAACCGGCAGAACAGTTGATCCAGTACCTGGAAATATTGTTTGAAGCGTCTGAAAGAGTTGGCTATGTGACCCGGACCTACGAAAGGGACGGCAGATTCCTGCCGTCAAAAGGCTGCTGGGATAGAACTGCAGGGCAGTTGATCCAACAATTAAGTAAGTGTGGAGACGATATTGGCTCAGTACTGGGAGACTATAACCCGAAGGCGGGAGCCTGGATCCGGTTTAACCCGTTAGACGGCAAGGACTGCAAGAATGAGAACGTGACAGAGTTAAAATATGCGCTTGTGGAATCGGACACGACGGAGATAGAAAAACAGAATGCGGTCATCAGGGAACTGGAACTGCCAGTAGCATGCTTAGTCCATAGTGGAGGCAAGAGCTTACACGCCGTTGTGTGTGTAGATGCACCGGATTACAAGGAATACCGGAATCGTGTGGATTATCTGTACAAAGTGTGTGAGAAGAACGGACTTAAAGTGGACGGCCAGAACAGGAACCCGTCCAGGCTGTCCCGGATGCCGGGGGTCATCCGTAACGGGAACAAGCAGTTTCTTGTAGACACGAATATCGGGAAGAGTACCTGGGATGAATGGTATGAATGGATAGAGGGAATCAATGACGATCTGCCGGAACCGGAACGGCTGGAAGACGTATGGGATGATCTGCCGGAACTGTCGGCACCGCTGATCAGAGACGTGTTGCGACAGGGGCATAAGATGCTGATTGCGGGACCATCCAAGGCCGGAAAATCATTTGCGCTGATCGAACTGTGCATTGCAATCGCTGAAGGCATGGAATGGCTGATATGGGAATGTACGAGGGGAAAGGTGCTGTATGTAAACCTGGAACTTGACCGTGCGTCCTGCCTGCACCGTTTCCGGGACGTCTATGAAGCAATGGGACTACGGCCGAACCATCTGGACAATATTGATATCTGGAACCTCAGAGGAAAGGCCGTGCCGATGGACAGGCTGGCACCCAAGCTGATCCGCAGGGCTGCCAAAAAGAATTACATTGCAATTGTCATAGACCCGATCTACAAGGTTATCACCGGTGATGAGAACAGCGCCGACCAGATGGCGAATTTCTGCAACCAGTTTGACAAAGTTTGCACGGAGCTGAAAGCGGCGGTCATCTACTGCCATCACCACAGCAAGGGCAGCCAGGGAGGCAAGCGGGCCATGGACCGGGCGTCTGGATCGGGAGTGTTCGCCAGGGATCCGGACGCCATCCTGGATCTGATCGAACTGGACGTCTCGGAAGAACTGCTGAAGCAGCAGGTCAATAACGCCGTATGCGATGTATGTGCGGATTATCTGAACGGCCTGTATGATGACTGGGAAGATGACGTGTCCCAGGACGACATGTGCAGCCAGGCAAGGATGAAGGAATACTGCCAAAAGAAACTTTTTAAGAAGCAGCATGAAGAACTGGAGGAGCGGATCCGTCAGGCAGAGCACAAGGCACGTACAAAGACGGCCTGGCGGATTGAGGGGACGCTTAGGGAGTTCCCGAAGTTTGAGCCGGTCAACCTGTGGTTCGATTATCCTGTACACCGTACAGACCGTGTGGGCGTACTGAAGGACATTCAGCCGGAAGCGGAAAAGGCGCCCTGGCAGAAAGCAATCGGGAAGAGAAAGACGCCTACAGATAAGAAAAAAGAACGGAAACAGTCGTTAGAGGCTGCGTTTGGAGCCTGTGGGATTGATAAGAATGTAACGGTTGAAGACCTTGCGGAGTATATGGCGGTCACGGAAAAGACGGTCAGAAACCGGCTGAAAGAGCATGGAGGTTTCGTAGTTGAGGAGGGAAATGTAAGGAAAAAAACATAATTTTCCCTTTCCCTCACAGGGAAAATCCGAGGGAAAAAAACAGCACGTCATTTCCTTTCCCTCTATGAAGATCCGAGGGAAATTTTGAGGGAAAAAAACAGCACGTCATTTCCGTTTCCCTAGGGAAATGAAAATATACACTAGTGTATATATTTTTCCGTCCTTTCCCTGGCGGTCAAGGGGGAAAGTAGTCGTGCGTAAGCTGCCGCACGACGACTCCTTCCCCTGCTCCTTGACAAAAGAGGTTTTCTGTAAAAAAGCGAATTTAATGATTTAAAGGAGTGAAGCGAAAGTGGCAAGAAAAAAAAGACGGGCAAATGACAATGTGAAAATAAGCAAACTGTTATACGTGGCAAAAAAAATGCCGCCGCTGTACCATAAGCTCCCCGGGAAGGAATATGACGTCAAAAAAAGTGAAATGGTTAAATGGCTTATCCAGCAGCCTGAGATACTGGAATATATTTCCGACAGAATCAGGGGCAACTATCAGTTCGTGACATACGACAAAGAAACAGGTAAATGGCAGGGAGTGGATTATAATGGCGACTGAGTTCTTTATGCCAATGATCCCGCCCACCTGCACATACCAGGAAAAGAAGGTGGCGGTCATCAAAGGCAAACCGGTGTTCTATGACCCGCCGGAAGTAAGCCAGGCAAGGCTGAAGCTGTGCGGACATCTGGCGAAGCATAAACCGGAACGGAGATATGATTGTGGAGTCCAGCTGATCAGCAAGTGGTGCTTTCCGAAGGGGGATCACCGGCAGGGGGAATACCGGATTACAAAACCGGACACGGATAACATCCAGAAGCTGCTGAAAGACTGCATGACTACGGTGGGTTTCTGGAAGGATGATGCGCTGGTGGCATCCGAGATCATAGAAAAGTTCTGGGCAGACCCACCAGGAATCTACATCATAATTCTGGAGCTGGGCGAATTATGATTATGGGGTTTACGGAGGCGGGACGCATGTTCAGAGATGTGTGGAGCCTTTATAAAAAATATGCGGCCAGGAGATCGGACGAGGCTGAACTGGCGGAATTCAAGGATGAGGTCAGTGTGATCTATGAGAGGTATGGAACCCCCTTTGCAAAAGAGATCCTTCTGGCCGTGGTTGGTGAAATCGAACGTACTGCAAAGTTTTATGACGGGCAGAGAAAAGGAGAATGAGGCCATGGGGAGATTAACGGAGCGAACGGCTGACGGAATACTTGTCAAAGAGGATCAAGGGGAGAGTGCATTAAAAACTTTGTATCAATGCTACGGAACGGAGCCAATGCCCCATTATGCAAATTGTGATGAGGGTTATTGTGTCATGGAGAAGCTGGCAAAGCTGGAGGACATGGCGGACGTACTGGAAAAGATGTGCGATGAGTACTGCCAGTACCCGTCCAAGTGTCCCAACCAGGAAACGCTGGACAATATCTGTAAAAAGTGTGAACTGACGAAACTGTTTGAGGTGCTGGCCGGGATTGCGCCGGTGCAAGAGGGGAGGTGGGAGCGTGGATAATTACGAAAACGCAAGGGGTAGCGGCGTGGATAGCGACCGGGATAGCGGTTGTAGTGGGAGTGTGCATCACCGGATCGGCATGGTGCATGTGGGCGTTATTCATACCGGCGATATACTAAGGACAGGAAAAAGGAGCTGATAAATTGAACAGGGTATTGAAGTATCCCGGGAGTAAATGGAGGATTGCAGATAAGCTTGTGGAGCTGATCCAGCCCCATCATACATACCTTGAACCGTATTTCGGCAGCGGGGCAGTGTTCTTCCGGAAAGAACCGTCAGACATAGAAACAATTAATGATCTGGATCATGATGTGGTCAACCTCTTCCAGTGTATCCGGGAAGACGCTGAGAAGCTGGCACGCCTGGTCATGGCGACACCGTACAGCAGACAGATGTATGATGATTCCTATAAGCTGGATCTGATTACAGAAATGTTGTTGAGCGGTGATCGGTTTCACAAAGCATGTCAGTTCCTTGTCCGTTGCTGGATGCGACATGGGTTCCGGACGAATGGCTATAAGGTTGGCTGGAAGAACGATGTGCAGGGAAGAGAACGGATGTATGCACTGTGGGATTGGTACCGACTGCCGGAGTGGATCATACAGGTTGCGGAACGATTGAGAAGGGTGCAGATAGACTGTTCCCCGGCACTTAAGCTGATTCAGAAATATGATTATGAAAATGTGTTTATGTATCTGGATCCGCCGTATCTTCTGGGGACCAGGAACAGGGAGCAGTACAGGCATGAGATGTTGGATGATGAGCATGAGAAAATGCTTCAGAAGGCAGTTACCAGTAAAGCAAAGATTATGATCTCGGGATACGCTTCAGAAATGTATGATGATATGCTGTCCGGATGGTGCAGAAAAGAATTCCGGTCACATGCCGAAATGGGGAGCAGACGGACGGAGGTTGTCTGGATGAATTATGAGCCGATGAAGCCGATGAAGCAGATGGAACTGGAATTAACTGGGATTTAAGTGATTTAGAGAAAGGAGCCAAGCCTTCGGCCGAGGTGACGTGTACACGGGCTTCTTTGAAGAATGGCAAAGACAAATAAAATTGTAGAAGAGGGAGTGCAGACGGATTATACGAGTGTGATCGTAAGTTACTCCAATGGCATTGATAGTACCGGGGCATTGTACTGGGCATTGAAAGAATTCCCGAAAGAAAAGATATTTCTTTTATACTGCGATACCGGGTTTGAATATCCAGAAAATGTGAGGATGTTTTACCGGACGGCGGAGTTCCTGGGCATTAGGCCGGTATTGCTGCAACACCCAAAAGGGTTTTTGAATTTATTGTTGGAAGAACGGCTGAAATGGCCGGATATGAAAAACCGGTGGTGTACGGCTTATCTGAAGACCGGTGTGACAGATAAATGGATACGTGCGAATCGGCAGATCCTCGGAAACAGATGTCTTTTTATATCCGGTGAACGCAGGGATGAAAGCCGAGGAAGGGCAAAACTGCCGGACATAGAGTATCACAGCACCACATTATGGACGAAGCGGAAAGGGGATTTTGTGTGCCACTGGTATCGCCCCTGTCTGGATTACGAGAAGGGTAAGATGTTTGAGCAGGGTAGGGAGCTTCACCTGGAACCGCACTTTTGTTATGAATATCTGGGGCGCTGCAGTTGTATGGCTTGTATGTTTATGAGTGACCAGCACGCTATTGAGAACATGAAGAGATACCCAGATCAGATATGGCCGTTTATCCAGGCAGAAATTAGGTTGTCCCATACGTGGAAGAAGAGGAAAGGATTGGAGGATTTGTGGAACCAATGTCATGATATAGACGATGTGCAAGAACCAATTGAGAATTAAACCGGGCTTTAGTGGAGGTATTGGATGATAAAGATTAAGGAGTGCAAGAGGCATGGCGTTTGCAATGATTGCGGCAAACAGCAGGGGGCAGATACCCGGATCTGGGAAATAAAAGCGTCCACAACGGGACAGGGGTGGACAACGATTATGCTGTGTAAAGAGTGTTTGACGGCACTTAATACGGCGATAGCACTTACGGTGTTTAACCACCATGGGAAACATTAAACCAGGCGTTCTGGGAGTTAGGGGAGGAACGGCAAAATGATTATAGCTGGAAAAACAAGAGAGACTATCGATATAACAAAATCACGGGAAATTACACTTAACGTAAGTGACTGCAGGCAGATAACGGTCAATCTGTCTGGTATGAGGGAATTTACCGTAAATATTGCGGACAGCAAAAATTATACAGTGAATACTGAGGATGCGCAAAATACGCCAGTAGAAAAGTCTGGATGGAATCACTATATTGATAGATTTATGACGGTACATTAAGGAGGCAGGGAGAAGTGATCTGTAAGGGCAAGGGAGAAAACAAGGAATACTGTGACAGAGTGATAGGTGAAGTCCTGGAACGCTGGGATGAGACCATGTACGGCAAAACCACGAATCAGAAGGGAGAAGAGGAAAATGAGGCTGATTAATGCAGATAAGTTGACGGAGCAGTTTGAACGGTTGAAAAGGGAGGAGTCCCTGGCAGGCATGTTTGCGGAAGAGATGGTGAAAATGGTTGAGGAACAGCCGACCGCCTATGACCTGGACAAGGTCGTGAAAGATCTGAAAGAACTGAGGGACGGGAACTATGACTTTGATTGCTGCCCGTGCAAAGAGACATCTATTTCCTGTGACAAGTGCCACATGATCCGGGCGATCGACGTGGTAAGGAGTGGAGGGTATCATGTTTAAGAAGCAGCGAAGAGACATGGCTGAGGAGAAACCGGCAGCCGGAGCGGCGAAGGATCTTATCCGCAACATGTATATGCATGGCGGCGTGGCGGAATACATGGCCGGGAAGTATGACATAAAAGGGGAGATCGGGATTGGAGAAGAAGGTATCAGAGCAGATAAAGAGCTTCCTTGATTTCATAGACGAATGCAGGGAACTGAATTCTATGGCCTATGACGGAGTCGGGGAAGAGGACAAGCGGCACCAGGATCTGATGCATGAGATTGAATTCGAGGATGATCCCGATAAGATTGCCGAGATCGGTATGCGTATCCATCAGAACCGGGTGCAGCGTCGGGTATACAAGGACATATATGCGGTTACAGCCCCTGTCATAGAGTTTGCCCGAGATCCCCAGAACAAAAAGGCGCTGGATTCGGCACGGCAGCTTCTCGGAAAGGTGCGCAAGGTAGAAAAGTATCACGAAACCCGGGTGTACATTCCGAGAATTAAGGAGAGTGATTGACGTGGACAAAAGGATGCTGAAAAGGCATAAGAGAAATAAGGCGGAACTGGCGGTGATCGACAGAACGCTGGACAGGTTGTATGATCAGCTGGAGGATGTCGAGGAAGTGTCTGGAAAGGTTACGAAGTCCGGTAAAGATTTTCCGTACATCGAAGAGCATATGACCGTCCGTATGGCGGATCCAAGGAAGGCCGACCCGATCAAGAAGCGTATCAAGGTAAGGGAGGACAGGCGGAAAGCGATTGAGGCGGAAATGCTGGCGGTTGAAGAGTTTATAGACGGCCTGCCCGAGGGGATGGATAAACGGATCTTTGAGATGGTCTATCTGGACGGGGCGTCCCAGCAGGAAGTTGGAGAGGTAATGGGTTACACCCAGGCAAGGGTTTCTCAGATTATAGACAAATACTTAAAAGATTTATAACATTTATATTTTAGATATGCTATAATTATTCTAGAACGATTAGGTCAAATGCCAGATCGTTTCCTCTAAACACTCGGAAAAGGGCGCTTTGCTTCGGCGGAGTGCTCTTTTCTGTTGAAAAATGTTGAGATATGGAATATTATGGAATAGTTCTCAATGTAACGGTAGGGTGTGAAGGAGGAAACAAATTGGAGATATTTTCCGGTAAGTATAAGGTTCTTAATTCGGGAAGTGTGTTTACGTTTGATGAAGGATCAAATATTGAAATGGTAATTAAGCCAAGTGCGATATTTTCATTTAGACTAATTCTTGAATTTGTAGAGAATGGCGGTGAAAGAGATTTTGTTAGGTCAGTTGATGAGAAAAAAGGGATAATTAAGATTGAATGTATAAATTTTGGATTGGGTGCGGGGACTGTTGAACCACTTGAAATAGGGATGGCTGGTGGAAGAAAAATATATTTACATTTATGGATAGAGTGTGTTTCTGCTAATAGAAATGTTCGTAAAGTCGAATATACGATATTCATAGAAAGGTAGGTGTGTGTATGTCTGATTCATTAAATAAAACACCTATATCTGAAGATTTATTAATTTCATTTGCCAATCCAGATGTACTTAATAAGCTGAGTGAATCGAATCAAAAGGTGGTCATTGAGAATGTTTTGAATAATAAAAGTAGGGATGGCGGTTTGATGGGAAAGCTATTTGGAAATAAAAAGGAGAACGCCTCTATGAATATAGCGTTCGTTATATGTCTGTTATTGGCAGTGATCGGAAGCGTCAGCATGTGGTGTGGTCATGAACGGTGGGACGTGATAATCCCGGCCATAATGACGGCAGTTGGATATATGTTCGGCGTTGGAGTAAAAAGCAATTAAATTTTAAGACACCCTTCGGGGTGTCTTTTCTATGCAATAAACCAGGTCAGAATTGAGAGGTGGTGGTATGCCGAGAGCCAGGAGCCCGAAGCGGGACGAGGCATATAAGATGTGGCTCGACTCGGGCAAAAAGAAAAAGTTGAAAGACATCGCTTCCGATCTTGGCGTGTCAGAATCCCAGGTACGGAAGTGGAAGAATTTAGATAAATGGAATGGTAACGTTACTAATCAATCGAAAGGTAACGTTACCAAACGAAAACGGGGCGGCCAGCCGGGCAAATGTAGTACCACAGAAGGGGCTGTTGAGCAGGTGACTGAAAATGCCGATTTATCCGATAAACAGAGGCTTTTCTGCCTGCTATACATCCGGTGCTTCAATGCCACGAAGGCATATCAGAAGGCATATGAATGCAGTTATGAAACTGCAATGGTCAATGGTTCTGACTTACTAAGAAATACTAAGGTAAAAGACGAAATCCTTCGGCTGAAGCAGAACCGCCTCAACCGTGAAATGCTGGATGAGGCGGACGTGTTCCAGTGGTATCTGGACATAGCAAGGGCGGACATCAGGGATTACGTGGAATTTGGCAATGAAGAGATTTCAGTGGTTGACGAGCAGGGCAGAGAACACCAGGTAAAGGTCTCCAATGTGAACATTAAAAATGATTCAGAGGTAGACGGCATTCTGATCTCTGAGATATCGAAAGGGAAGGACGGGGTGAAGGTCAAGCTGCCGGACAAGCTGAAGGCAATGGAATGGATCGCCGACCACATGGATCTTGCTACTGAAAAGCAGCGGGCGGAGATCGAGCAGATGAAGGCCAATACGGATCGGTTAAGGCGGGATTCCCCGGATGAGGAAGAAGATGGAGTTGAGATTGTAAATGACGCAGAGGAAAAGGAAAAAGCAGGTAAGGATATCGGAGATCATCATTCCGAAGTACCAGAAGATATTCAATAACACGAAGATCAAGCACATCATACTGACTTCCGGCCGTGCCGGCACGAAGTCCAGCTATGCCGCCATACGTGCGGATTACCAGATTTTGGCGGATCCCCATGGGTCCGTGGTTGTCTTGAGAAAGCACCACAACAAGCTGCGAAAGACCGTGTACAAGGAAATGTTGCGGGGGCTGAACCGGCTTAAGGTTCCGAAGACGGCCTTCAAGATCACAAAGTCGCCCATGGAGATTACTTACAAGAAGCACGGCACGACGATCTATTTCTCCGGTTCTGACGGAATTGACGACACCAAGGGAATCATTGACGAGGACAAGCCGATCAAGCTGGTGATCCTGGATGAGCTGACGGAGTTCTTCGATGACGGTGAGGGTGAGGACGAATTGTCAAACATCGAGGCCACTTTCGTCCGTGGCAATAGCAGCGGCTTCCAGATGATCTACCTGTACAATCCGCCGAAGAACCCGAACGCCGAGATCAACCAGTGGTGTAAGAAGATGGAGGAGCGCTCTGATTGCATTCACATTCATACCACGTATAAGGATGTACCAGAAAAATGGCTGGGCCGCAGTCTGATTGAGACCGCAGAAGAAATGATGAGGTCTGACTACAAGATGTACCGTTGGGTATGGCTTGGGGAGTCTATTGGCGTGGATGATCTGATTTATTATATGTTTAAGCCGGAGATTCACACATACAATCCAGAGGAATATGGCAAAGAATCCAAGGAAGCCATAGGCGAAATAGGGGTGGGTGTGGATTACGGGCAGCAGAATGCAACCGTCTTCGAGGCCGCTGGAATAGACTATGAAAACCAGGTCGTGAGAGGATTAAAGGAATATTACCATTCTGGAAGGGAATCGGGAAATCAGAAAAGTCCTTCTGATTATGCGAAGGATTTGAAACAATTCTGCGATGAACTGGAGAAGGAATATAACAGGGTGGTCAGCTATATATTTATCGATCCGTCGGCAGCAGGGCTTATAGAGGAGGCACGGCGGCAGCTTCCCCACATACCGATTGTATCGGCAAGGAATGACGTGAAACTGGGAATCAGCCGTGTGCAGAAGTTTCTGTCTTTCAAACGGCTGTTAATTAGCACAGAGCAGAATTATCTGATTAAGGAAGTCGGGATTTACCAGTATGACCCAAAGAGCATTGAGAAAGGCAAAGAAGAGCCGTTGAAGGTGAAGGATCACTGTGTCGATGCATTCCGCTATCTTATCGCTGGAATGTGGAAACTGATCGTTTACATGCTGCCCATGTCAGAAAGAGGTGATGAAAATTGATGAGATATGAAAATATCCAGAAAGCCATGGGCGTGGATATTGCAATATCTAAAAAAATGTCAACTGCAATATATCAATGGGGGAAATTATACACTAACGAAGCCCCGTGGATTAAGGATGATATCAAGAGCCTGGGACTGCCCGCCGCCATATGCACCGAAATGGCAAGGCTGGTGACGATGGAATCAGAGATCAAGATTTCGGGGAGTACCAGGGCGGACATGATAGCGCAGTACATGGTTCCGTTTCTAAGCAACCTGTCACGTTATGTGGAATATGCATGTTCTACCGGAGGAATATCATTTAAGCCTTATATGGATGGCAATGGAATCGCCATTGATGTTACAAAAGCGGGGTATTTCTATCCAGTATCCTTTGACAGCGCAGAGAATATAACGGGCGTCATTTTCCCGGAATTTAAGAGGGTAGGAAAGAAACTGTTTACCAGGCTGGAATATCAGCAGTTTGTTGACGAAACCTACACAATCATCAATAAGGCCTTTGTAAGCAAACAGGCACAGGTCAAGAATGACAATGTGATTAATCTGGGACAGGAAATCAGACTGGAAGAAGTACCGGAATGGGAGAATATAGAGCCATACGCAGAATTTCGGAATGCGGACAGGACGCTGTTTTCTTACTTCAAGATTCCTGTTGCCAATAATATTGATCCCGAATCGCCATTAGGAGTGTCAATCTTTGCAAGGGCGGTAGACCAGATCCAGGATGCGGACGAACAATATGGAGCTACGATGTGGGAATATAAGTCTAAAGAAACCGCAATCCAGGCAACATCCGAATTCTTCAAACGGAACCGCCAGGGGGAAGTGCTTCTCCCGAAAGGGATGGAACGGCAGTACGTTGACATGGGAAGTAATATCTCGGATGTGGACGGAAGGCCGTTTTTTAACGTGTATTCCCCGGAAATCCGAGATGAAAGTTTTTTCAACGGATATAACAAAATTGTCCAGAAGGTAGAGTTTAACAGCGGTCTTGCCTACGGCACTCTATCGGATCCACAAGTGGTCGAGAAAACGGCTGAAGAGATAAAGATGAGCAAGCAGCGTTCCTACTCCACGGTAAAGGCGATCCAGAACAATCTGGAAGAGGCCATTAAGGTGCTGGTTAATGCGGTTGATGCATGGATGACGATTGAGGACCTTGCACCGCCTGGAAGCGTAAATATTACCATGTCGTGGGATGACTCCCTGGTTACGGATAAACAGGCAGAACGGGAGCAGGATCTAAAGGATCTGGCAGCAGGCGTCATGCAGGCGTACGAATACCGGATGAAATGGTATGGGGAAGATGAAGCGACGGCCCGGGAAAAGGTGGCAACACCGGCAGCGGTGATCGAATGATGACCCAGGGTGCTCTGGAAGGAATTCCGCTTCCCTTGGAGAAAACGATGTCTGATCTGGAAATGCGTATTATGGCCGATATCGTCCGTTCGATTAAAATTAATAGTTTTTCCACCGCAAAAGCGGACTGGCAGATTCAGCGGCTAATGCAGTTGGGAGAATCGGAGGAGCGAATAAAGAAGTGGATCCAGGACGCACTGGAAGCCACGGACGAAGAGATAGAACGCATATTCTCAGACGAAGTATACGAACAGTATTACAAATACAGGAGATTTTATGATCCTTTTGGCACTGGGCAGATTCCGTTTGAAAAGAATCTGGAACTGCAGGCACTGATAATGGCGGTGAAAGTGCAGACTAAAGAATCGTTTCGGAATATCACGAATTCCCTTGGCTTTGCAATTAAGGATTTTAGTACCGGAAAGACATATAACAACCCGCTTACACAGTTTTATCGTGACACCCTGGATGGTGCGTTGACGGATATCGTGTCGGGATCGGTCAGCTATGACGTTGCCATAGGTCGGGCGATCAACACCATGACAAACAGCGGACTAAGGACGATCCATTTTAATACCGGACACAGCGACCGGGTTGAGGTGGCGGCGAGAAGGGCAATCATGACCGGATTCCGGCAGGTGCAGGGAAAGATCAATGAGCAGGTGGCACGTGACCTGGGAACGGATACCTACGAAGTGTCATACCATATAGGGGCAAGGCCGGATCACCAGGTATGGCAAGGGAAGGTATACACATACGAGAAACTGCAAAGTGTGTGCGGACTTGGATCTGTTACGGGGCTCCATGGAGCCAACTGCTATCATGATTACAATCCCTTCATTTCCGGCGTATCTGTAAGAAACTATACGGATGAAGAACTAGACGAAATGATTGCGAAGGAGAACACGCCGAAACAGTATATGGGCAAAGAATATACTGCATACCAGGCTTTGCAGAAACAACGCCAGATGGAGAGGGCCATGAGAAAGACGAGGCAGGATATCAAGCTACTTGAGGGCGGAGAGGCAAGCGAAGACAGTGTGATAGTCAAGAAAGCAAGATATCAGTTGCAGATGCAGCAGTACAAGTTATTTTCCGCAAAGATGGAGCTTCCAGAACAAATGAAAAGGGTGTACCAGGATGGATTAGGGAAAGTGGGCAGAGGTAGTTCAGCGGCATTGAAGAAGCGGAAGAAAATGCAGGTTGCTAAGAATGCAGAGAAGGTCATAAAAGAAAAAGCAAAGGCGAGATTTTCTAAATTTTCGGACAGATTTCAGACCTATAATAATGGTCAGAAAGATATCATTACCTATCGCCGGTTGCTGAATAATCTGAATAAAACTGATATTGGAAAAGAGACGGTTGAGTATATTTTGACGCATCCAGAGATAGAGATTCAGATGTGCTATATTGTGGATCACCAAAAAGGCACGGATGGAGAACAGTACGGAAACATAATAAGAGTCTATGCTTCTGATACGAAAACTGTTCAACGTACTGCAGAAGTACTTATCCATGAAATAACCCATCATAAATACGACATAGGTGGTTGCCAATGGGCAGAATGCGTATGTAAGGCACAGGAAATAAAACATAAAAATATTCAAAATGAATTGACCGGTGCTGATCTGAGAAGTATAATTAAAGAAATCAAAAGGCTTTATCCAGAATTTCCATGGAGGTGAGGTTGAATGAATCCCTATGAATTTAATGATATGATGAAAAAGTTAAGAGAAGGAGAACGTGTTGTGTGTCCTCTCTGCAAAGGCGGTGTGTTGGAGCCGGTGGGCGCATATGAAACAACGCATTGTTTTGTATGTGATAACTGTAAAAAGAAATTAAATATTAACTAATACCACCCATTCTTCGGAGTGAGTGGTATTTTATTGCTTTTCTTCTGTAAAGACGGTATAATCTAAGTGGGTTTTCAATATAAGGAGAAAGACGGAGGAGGAAACGAATGAAAAGAGTGTTGAGTATGTTGCTTGTGGCCTGCTTGTGCTGTGGGTTGCTGGCAGGATGTGGCGGTGGAAAAAGTGGAGCGAATGACAAAGATACAGTAAATAAGTCCGCAAGCAAAACGGCATCAATTCGAGAATATTCTTTTGAGGTTCCAGAGTCATGGGAAGAGGGCGAAAATACAGCAGACTTGCAATATTTTTATCCAGCGGATGCAATGCTAATGATAGGGTATTCTGAAATGAATCAAAGTATTACAGATGAAATTGCAAGAAAAGAGTTTATAGATTCATTTGGTGCCGGAATGGAGGCGTTTGATCTTGTTTCCGAGTCAGAGCAGAATGTGGCTGGACAGCAGGCGTATAAGTACAAAATGAATATTAGTATGGCAGATAAGGATTGGAAAGCCACAATGGTTGTGATGGAATGCCAGGGGGGAGTGGTAAGTCTGCTCATGTCCACCTTGTCAAATTCAGAAAAAAATTATGATAAAGAGTTTGAAAGCATTTTGAGTTCTTTGAAACTCAAGAGTGGTGCGGTAGCAAAAGGTGAGAGTCAGAGCGATGTAGCGGATCCGGAAGCCATAAAGGAGAAAGTTGATGTGAGGGCAGTGCCTACATTAGATGGTCTCATGTGCGTATTTATCACTAATAACAGTGATTGTATTATTGATGAATTGAGTGTGCAGTTGAACTATAAGAATGTGGATGGCACAACTATTGATACTGACGAAGACTGGCATGACATGGTTCTTCCTGGAAGTACAGTTGTTTCAAGAATGGATACGCCGGATTCGTATGATAATTATGAAATGCAGACTAATATAGAACTTGGCACAAATCCAAAGTACGAGAATCATGCGGAAAATGTTACGGTTAATTCAAACAAAGGCGATAAATGCATTATCGTAGAAATCACAAACAATTCTGATGTGGTATTGGATGAGGTTGAGTATATTGCGGTGTTATATCAGGGAGATAATGTTGTGACTGTCGAGTACCCACAGGATGTAATGGATGTACCAGTTGGGCAGACGATAACAGAAAAGGTTGATACTTTCAGTGCTGAGTATGATCGGTTTGAAATCTACTTAAATCAAGCACATACATTCGGATTATAGGAAATAAGCGGAAAACCACCAGTCGTTAAGGCCGGTGGTTTTCTTATACCCATTTTTAAGGAGATACGGTATGAAGTTAATTGAATATGGGGAGGAGTCCTGTTAGGGTGTGCTCCTAACATCCCCAGAACAACCGGAAGGTGCGGCGAAAGGCTGCGCCTTATTTAATATTCAAAATTCAACGGAAAGGATTGAAAACAATGTTAGTAGAAATAAAGAGAATTAGCAAAGCAGAAGTAACAGTAGTGAGCAGTTTAGACGTTGCGGAGACGTTTGGAAAAGAGCATAAAAATATATTGAGGGACATTGAAGAACTGAATTGTAGTGAAGAGTTTAGAGGGCTCAATTTTGAGCTCTCTAAATATTCGGTTGAGAACAATAAAAGAAGTTACCCCATGTACTATATGACACGAGACGGATTTACTATTCTTGTAATGGGATATACTGGCGAAAAAGCAATGTGGTTCAAGGAAGCATACATTAAGCAGTTCAACGCTATGGAAAAGGCCATACAGGGCAAACTGATTGAGCGTGAAAAAGGAATTGCCGTCCGCCAGTCGCTTACCAAGGCACTACAGCAGTCAACGGAAAATGAACGTATGCACGGTCATGCATATTCCGCATATACGAACTGTATCTACAAAGTGCTGTTTGGCAAAAATGCAAAACAATTAAGAGAAGAGCTGGGAATCAGTAAAAAGGAAAACTTGAGAGACTATTTGTCAACAGAAGAATTAAAGGAAATTCAGTCAATGGAGTGCCTTGTTAGTGGTTTGGTGGATTGCGGCTGGGGATATGACCAAATCAAGGAGTTTATTCAGACGACGAATACTGTAAGGATTGCGGCATAGAAGATATTCGGTTTACGGAATATCCATAGGTAGGATAGAAAAATTTTGAAAAACCTCTTGACTTTTGGCAGACATAATATATAATACAAATTATGGCAGACAAAAGGAAGGGGGAAAAATTGAAGTGTCACCAAGGACTGGTCGTCCAACGAATAATCCTAAGAAGGAACGAATAACTGTTCGATTAGATAATGAGTCATCAGAAATTTTAGATATTTATTGTGAGCAGAACACTGTTGAACGTGCCGAGGCTATAAGGACCGGAATAAAGAAATTAAAGGACGACATAAAAAAATAAGAAACACTCGACAACCTACCAAGTCAACCGAGTGTTTCAACCTTGAGATTTCTCTCTATGAAATATTTTATCATAAAGGGAAATCTCATTCAACAGGAAAATTTGGAAGGAGATTTTTATTTGTGATGGAATAAAAATTACTTGACTTTATGCACGTGCAGTAATATACTTATTGCGAGGGCAAAAAGTGAGGTGATTATATGAGCCCACGAACTGGAAGACCGCCGAAAGAGAATCCTAGAAAAGTAAATTTGAATATTCGATTAACAGAACAAGAAGCGAATGATATTCAAGAATGTGCCGATAAATTGAATTTATCAAGAACGGATACTATTATGAAAGGGATTCACATGGTGAAGTCCAAAATCGAAAAAGAATAGAGCGTTGACACTCCGCTAAAAGTCAATCAACGCTCTGCACCAGAGATTTCTCTGTATGAAATATTCTATC
The DNA here is from genome assembly GCA_910579925.1 of uncultured Dorea sp. GTDB lineage: Bacteria > Bacillota > Clostridia > Lachnospirales > Lachnospiraceae > Sporofaciens. The sequence continues at coordinate 81,268 of CAJTVY010000007.1, read as the reverse complement.
ATAAAGGGAAATCTCATTCAACAGGAAAATTTAGAAGGAGATTTCATTATGCAGAAAATTAGGGATTATATTGACCGCTTTTTTAAGTGTAAAAAGAAAAATACCGCTTATACGCTCACAACAACTGATATGGTTTCATTTATGGATGAATTCCAGTCATCAGATATAAACGGGATATTTCGTACTATCATCACTCTCTTTGAGTATGGTTACATTAAAGGATACCGTGCTGCTAAAGCAGAAATGAAGAAAGCGGGTGTAGCATGACCGAGATTAAAAGAACTGTGATTACTTCTATGGAAGTAGGAAAGATGATTGGTAAAGAACATTCCAAGTTATTAAGGGATATCCGTAATTATGTTTCTCAGTTAGGAGAAGCCAAAATTGGATTTTCCGATTTCTTTACAGAATCCACGTATATTACAGAGCAGAACAAGACAATGCCATGCTTCCTTGTCACCAAGAAAGGCTGTGAGTTTATCGCCCACAAAATGACAGGGCAGAAAGGAACGGAGTTCACAGCACGTTACATCAATCGTTTTCATGAGATGGAAAAAGAGCAGACAACCTTTACATACCAGTATCCGATTTCCCCTGCGGCGATGGAAAGTGCTACGAACGCAGGAAGGTTGTTTGAGCGTATCATGCGGAGCGAGGGAGTGCCGCCTCATGAGATTGCAATGGCAGTAAGGTTGTTATTCCAGCAAGCAGGCATTGACATACCGGAATATGTCGTAAAACTTCCGGCATATGAGCAGTACACACTGGATATCGTGACAAGGTAAGGGGGCATAGTTATGGAAAGAGATTTAACGGATTTATCAGCGGAAATTTCAGCAGTATCAATGATAATTACAGGATTGTCAAATGATCTTGATGAGGATTGCACCAGATTAGCTCCTAAAGCATTACAATCGGCAATGTTTGGAGTATCCAGCTATCTAGATCGTATAGCGGATGATTTGGGTGAAATATCAGATTTATAGGCAAGGGAATGAATGATAAATATAAAGAGCCATCAAAACACCACTCAGAAATGGGTGGTGTTTTCTAATGGACAGTAACCAAGGAGGTGATTCAGATATCCCGGAGCTGTCCGTCAAACAGCAAACAGGCATTGCGAAAACGCAGTGCTATTTTTTCGCCCAAAAACGGTTATGGCGTTAAAACTGCCCCGGTCACGCCCGGCACGGCGTTTAAACTGTACAGTCCCCGGAAGACACCGGCTATAAAAACGCAGGCGAATAAACGGAATGGAAAGGAGAGCGTATATGGAATTAAGAGAAGCATTAGGAGATGAACTGTATTCACAGGTAGAGGCGAAGCTGACGGAGATCAACGGAGCCAGCGGCAGAAAGGATAATCCGGTCAGATACGTGGATCTGTCAGAGGGAGGTTATGTCGGAAAGGATAATTATACACGTCTTCAGACGGAGTCCGCAGGATACAAGAAGCAGCTGGACGATGCGAACGGCATCATTAAGTCCTATAAGGACATGGACATCGACGGGATCAAGCAGTCCGTCAAAGACTGGGAAACAAAGTACACGGAGGACACGAAGAAACTCCAGGATCAGCTTGCCAGCCAGGAAAGGACATTTGCGGCGGAAAGATATCTGGACGGGCAGAAGATCAAGTCCCCTCTGTCCAGAAGGACCATTCTCAATGAATTTCTGGCACAGAACATGGAATTTAAAGACGGGAAGTTTGCAGGTGCGGATGACTACATGAAAAAGATCCGTGAGCAGTACCCGGATGAGTTCGAGAAGGAAGATGAGCAGCAGGAAGAGCCGAAGAAGATCTTTACCCGTGCCACCGGCCGTACCTATAAACCGACTACCAAATCGGAAGATGAAGCTTATCTCAAGAAAAAGTATGGAAACAATAAATATGCAAAATAGTAAAGGAGAAGAAAGATTATGGAATATGGTGGATATAACGTAAGTGAAAAGTATAGCCCGATTGTGGAGCCTAACTTTTATTTTGACGCAGTCTTCCAGCCGGGACTGACGTTCAGCGATCAGCACCAGGGGGAGGCAGTGGGGGCAGGTGCGGTTAAGATTTTCAAGCTGGCGGCAAAGTCGGCGAAGGATCCGAAGACACCGGCCTCGGATTTTGAACATGGGACGGCGGACAATGACTTGATCCCGTTGCTGCTTAACAATCTGCAGCAGGATTCTACGAAGATTTACAACGTGCAGGCAAGTGCGGTGCCTTACGACATGGCAGACGAACATCTGTCGCAGTCGGTGCAGGTCTGCAGGGAAGGCTGGCAGGCCTCCGGGCTGGCGTGTCTGGTCCATGAAGGGACGGCGATGGAGGACACCGAGGCGATCACCAGGGCAAACATTGTCAGCAAGATTATCAGCGGTCGGAAGCATATCCGTAAGCAGAAAGCGTCTGCGAACGTAGTGCTGGCCTCTGTAGAGACGTACAGCACCATGCTGGAATTTGCCGGGGATAAATTTACGCCGGTGACAAACGATGAGATTGTGCGTACCGGGCAGATGGGTTACTATCTGGGCATGCTGTGGGTGGAATGCAACATGCTGGATCTGTCTACTGCGGCGAAATACTACGATTATACGGGGACTCTTCAGACAGAGGATCTTTCCAAGGTCGAGTACATTATGTACGACTGGCGGGGGCTGCACATCGTGGATCTTCTGGACATGGCAAGGCTTAAGGATTCCGAGAACTTCAACGGGACCCTGGCACAGGTGGAGATCTGTTCTGGATACCGTCTGGGGGATAAGAATTATGCCGTTGTAAAAAAGCGTGAAAGCGGGAGTACGAAAGAGCCGTCCGGCGGAGAGGGCACAGGTGGAAGCCAGGGGGAATAGCGGGGCATAGCCTGGGCACGGGATCAGAACCATACACGGCCGAAGACCTGGAAGGGATGACGATTTCCCGGATCCGTTCTTTGGCAGATGATCTGGGTTATGCCATAACAAAATCTAAAAAAGCTGATATTATCAGCGAATTCCTTAGTCAGCAGGAAGGAGAATTGTGATGAAAGTATATGCAGATTTAGACTTTTATCAGTCCGGTTATCTACTTGGAAGGGAACCATCCATATCAGACGAAGCATTCCCCTACTGGGCCATGCTTGCAACCAGTGAGATCAGACAGTGTACCTTTAACCGGGTGGATGATATGGAAGAGATCCCGGAGGCGGTACGGATGTGCTGCTGTGAGATTGCCGAAAAACTGTATTCCGTGGAATCCGTCAAGGATGAAAACGGAATGATCCTGCAGAGCTACGGCAATGACGGGGAGACGGGAACCTATAAGACAGAAGAACTGTCTGAAAAGCAGATCCAGAAGAGTATCGCACAGATCGTGAGAAGATGGCTTGCCAACACCGATCTGCTGTATTGCGGGAGGTAACGATGAATCCTAATTACAACCAGACGATTACATTGTATAACTGTCTTCGGGCGGCAGACAATCCGAAGGAAAAGAAAGATATCTGGCAGAAGACGGTGCTGGGAAATTGCTTTTACAAAAGTGTCATTGGCCGCACCGAATCCGCAGATAAGAATCCACGGATGGATAATACATACACTGTCCGGATTCCGATATCGGATCACTATCTGCCATATCACCAGTGGCTTCAACTTCCCGAAGAGGATCGCAGGGGATGTTTTACCTGCAGCCAGAAGGACATCGTAATCCGGGGAGAATGTGAAGCTGACATCACCGGCATTTCCCCAGATACGGCGGCGCAGGTGCTGTCTCGATATAAGCCGGATGCATTCGTGGTGACGGCCTTTGCTGACAATACGTCACATAAAATGGCGAAACATTACAGACTGGGAGGTTAGGCGGAATGGGAGGGATTGATTTCAAATGGAACAAGCCGATTCCGTGGATTGCGAAGGAAGCGTTAGGGGGAGACAGGACGCTTCTTTTCATGGCAAATGAGGCAAAGCGCCTGATGGAGCCCTATGTACCGGCCATGAATATGGGACTGTCACAGAACGTCCGTACTTATGTGGAAAATGGTAATGGCGTGGTGCATTATGTTTCTGACTATGCAAGGTATCAGTATAAAGGAATACTTATGGTTTCCAGACTTACTGGCAGTCCATGGGCGAAAGCGGGGGAGAGCAAGGTTACGACAAGGAAATCGCTGAAGTACAATAAATCAAGACATCCGCATGCCACCTCGGAATGGGACAAGGCAATGAAAGCCGCCAGGATGGGCGCTTATACGAGCGCAATCCAGAAATTTGTGAATGGAGGTGGAAGATGACGAAGCATGAGATTATGAAAGCCTATGTAGAGGAAAAGGTAACGGAACTGATGGGATCACTGACCTCTTTCAATTTCGCCAACGATTCCCCGGATTCCGTATCGTTCCTCACGAATTATTCCGGGAAGATCGTAAAGAAGTTTATCCGTGCCGCTGACAAGGAATATGTTTTCTCTATACTGCTGACCTGGCATTACTCCACGGAGACGGATGACTTGAACATGCAGGCGATGAACCTTGCGCAGCAGTTTATGGACTGGATTGAGGAGCAGAACCGGAAAAGGCATTTCCCAGACTTTGGCGGGAAATGCCAGGTGAAAAAGATTGAGAACTTACAGAACATGCCGAACCTTGCAACGGTGGACTGGGAGAACATGACCGCCCAGTACATGATCCAGTGCAGGGTTCTTTATTTTGAGAGAGAGTAAAGGAGCGAAGTATATGAAGGTAAGCGAATTAATGCAGGACAAGAACCTGGATCCGAACTATGAAGGGTGGGTCACGAATGATGACTATGTATTTGCGATTGATACCAGCGGGAAAAGCAGCCAGACCACGCCTGTCGGAGATTATGCAGTCGTGGAGATTGGAATTGCTGGTCTGGATTCCCAGATGAACCCGGTAACGCAGGATAAGCAGTATATCCGTTCCGGCCAGAACACCATGAAGACGGGAACGCAGCGTTCCTTCTCGGTGACGGGGGATCGGTACGTGGGGGATACGGCCCAGGATTTCTGCCTTTCCCATGCGATGAAATACGGCACGGGTAATAATGTTGTTGTCAATTATGTCTATTTCAACATCCTTAACGGAAAGGGTGAAAGAGGCCAGGCTTCCATTATCGTAAATTCTGACGGATCCGGGAATGCGGGAGAATCTTCGGCCGTGGATATCGAATTTAAGAAAATCGGTTCCAACCCGACAGAATTTACTTATGTGGCTGAGGCCGGAACACAGGGAATTGCCGAAACGGCGGGAAAAACAGTGAGTAAATAGGAGGTTTAGACGATGCGGTTGATAACGGTTGAGGTACTTGGGGTGAAACTGGAAGCAGATTTGTTAAATCCGAAAGTAGCCAGGAAGTATGATGATGAAATGAAAAAAGTGGTTGAAACCGCTAATAAGGCGGGGAAATGCGGAGATGGAATTGAAGGGATTGAGATGGAATGTAATGCCGTGATTGGTTTTATAGACAATATTTTTGGTTCCGGAAGTGCAAGAAAGGTTCTTGGCGAAGAGACGGATCTTCTCACCTGTCTGGATGCGTGGGAGGATTTGACTGGTTTGTATGAAAACCAGGTAAACCCGCTTGTAAAAGAACGCACACGGCAGTTAACGGCCAAATATGAGCAGAAGAATGGTAATGCGTAGTGAAAGAAGATTTCATTACCGGGAAACTGCCGGAGACAGTTACGATTGATGGAAAAGAGTATCCCATCCGCTATGATTTCCGTATCGGTATGCAGTTTGAAAGAATTCAGCATAGTGGGACGGACGACAGGGATCGGGTTATCCGTCTTTTACAGATATACTATCCAGCGATACCGGCGAACGTCACGGAGGCGATCAACCAGATGTTGTGGTTTTACCGTTGCGGGGAGCCGGAAGAAGAGGACGAAGAGGCGAAGAAAAAAAGGCAGCGGTATCAGCGCAGGAACTCCAGGGATCCTGCGTTTTCCTTTGCCCAGGATGCACCGTATATCTATGCGGCATTTAAAGAGCAGTACGGGATAGATCTGACGGGGGCCGATCTGCACTGGTGGAAGTTCATGGCTCTGTTTGAGTCCTTGAATGAAGAGACAAAGATGAGCAGGATTATGTATTACCGGAAAGCCAACACGTCCGGCCTGCCAAAAGAGAGGCGGGCTTTTCTTAATGAGATGAAAAAGCTGTATCAGATTACAGATCTTTCTGCCACGGGGAAGAAGATGACGCTGGAAGCGAGGAACCGGAAATGGATGGAATATGTGAGAACGAGGCAGATGGAAGCGGGGATGGTGAAGTAGATGGCGGCAGACGGAACGATAAAGATCAATACAGAACTGGACAGTTCGAAGGCGCAGTCCGCCTTGAAGAAATTTTCCGGGACGGCAAAGAGTGCATTAAAAGGCATTACAATCGCTGCAGGGACAGCCAGTGCGGCCATTACGGCGATGGCCGGGTATGCGGTAAAGGTAGGGGCGGATTTCGAGGCGGGAATGTCGAAGGTGTCCGCCATATCCGGTGCGACCGGCTCCGACCTCGACCGGCTGACGGAAAAAGCGAAAGAAATGGGAAGCAAGACCAAGTTCAGCGCAACGGAAGCCGCCAGTGCATTCGAGTACATGGCCATGGCCGGGTGGAAGACCGAGGACATGCTTGACGGCATTGAAGGGGTCATGAACCTTGCCGCTGCTTCTGGGGAGAATCTGGCAACGACCTCTGATATCGTGACGGACGCCATTACCGCTTTCGGGCTTACGGCTAAGGACAGCGGCCACTTTGTTGATGTGCTGGCAAAGGCCTCATCCAATTCCAACACGAATGTTGGGATGATGGGGGAGACGTTCAAGTACGTTGCCCCGGTTGCAGGTGCCCTGGGATTCAGCGTGGATGACTGTGCGGTGGCCATCGGCCTCATGGCGAACAGCGGCATCAAGGCAAGCCAGGCAGGTACGACGCTTCGGCAGATATTCACAAACCTTGTAAAGCCAACGGACGCCATGCAGGGGGCAATGGATAAACTGGGAATCTCACTGACAGATTCTGAAGGTAAAACAAAGAGCCTGGACACCCTTATGGGGGATCTTAGACGAAGCTTTTCCGGGCTGACGGAAGCGGAAAAGGCAAATTATGCGGCTACGCTTGCGGGACAGGAAGGAATGTCCGGGTTCCTGGCGATCGTCAACGCATCGGACGCTGATTTTGAGGCGTTGAAAAGTTCCATCGCTAATGCGGATGGTGCGGCTGAAGATATGGCCGAGACCATGCAGGACAATCTGAAGGGCAGCCTTACCATTCTGGGATCATCACTGGAAGGGTTTGCAATCAAGGTCTACGACCGGGTGAAGGAACCGCTTAAGGAAGCGGCAGATACAGGTACGGAGTGCGTGAACCGGCTTTCCAGCGCTTTTGACTCGGGCGGCCTGCATGGCGTGGTAGAAGAAGTGGGGGAGATTTTCGGCGAACTTGCTGATCGGGTGGCAGAGAGCAGTGATGAGGCGGAAAAGATTGTCACCCCACTGCGGAATGTTGCGTCCGCTGGCAGCAGCCTTGCAAAGACGGGGATCAAGGCAGCGGCAAAAGCATTTGAACTGCTTGCAACTAATCTGGATATGGCAGTTCCTCTGTTGGTGTCGGGAGTCACGGCGGTGAAGGGGTATACCGTGGCGAAGTCAGCGGCCAGCGTGATTAATAAGCTGGCCAAATCTTATAACACCAGTGCATTAGCGATGAAACTGTTTATATCTATGAATGGTAAGTCGGTAGTTGCGGCGGCTGCATCGACCGGGGCAGTTAAGCTAGAACAGGTAGCTGTTGGGTTTCTGACAAAGCAGCTTACGCTGGCAGAAGCAGCTCATGCGGCTTTTAATGCCGTGGTGAGTGCGAATCCCGTGGGTCTGGCAATAACGGCGATTGCGGCTTTAACGGCGGGTTTAATAACGTATGCGGCTGTTACAGGAAATAGTACAGAAGCCGAACGTGAACATGCCAAGGCATTAAAAGCGGAAGAGGAGGCATACCAGGCTCAAAAGGAGCAGACTGAGGAAAGAATACGGTCTTACAAAGAATTATGCAGTGCGCAGGATCAGCAGGCGGCAGCAGACATCCGACAACTTCAGAATACGCAGGATTTATACAATGAATTAAAAAACATTGTAGATGAAAACGGGAATGTAAAAGCCGGAGAAGAAGACCGGGCAAAGTTCATCACATCCCAGCTGTCAGAGGCATTAGGCGTCGAGATTGAAATGACTGATAATCAGATTCAGAATTATCAAGAACTCCAGTCTGAAATCCAAAATCTCATACAGCAGAAAAGAATAGAAGCCGTGCTTGCCTCGCAGAAGGCAAAGTATGAAGAAGCCGTGAACCAGCAAATGGCCGCTGCGGCAGAAGCCCAGGAACGATATGCGTCAGTAACAGAAGCGAAAAATAAAGTTACCGAAGAAGAAGCAAAGCTGTCAGAACTGATGGCAGAAAGAAGTAAATTAGTAAAGAGCGGTAAGATGGACGAGGCAAAATCCTATGGGACTCTTATTTCGATGCAGGAACAAGAGGTGGAAAAAGCCAGAGAGAATGCTGACAAAAAACAGGCCCTTTACGATGAAAGTGTGGCTGCGCTTGCGGGATATACAAATGATATACAAATGTATCAAGAGCTGTTGGAAGCGGCAGAATCTGGAAATGCGGACGCAATAGATGAAGCCATTGCAAGGATCACTAATGGCATAAAGTCAGCGACGGTAGCGACGAATGAAGAATTACAGAAACAAGCGCAGAGTGTTACTGATTTCGAGAAGTTTATAAGAGAGCAGGTACAAAGCAGGACACCCGGATTTACGGAAGATATGCTGAACCAGGCACAGACTGCAACGCAGGCAGCTCTGGAAGAGTTTGCCAAGGCTGCGCCTCAAACAGCCGAGGAACTGGCAAAAGTGCCGCCAGAAGCGGTTGCGGCATTAGTAGCCGGTGATATGAGGGGACTGCTATCATCAGAAGCCAGCGGTGCTGTGGAAGGCATGCTGAATCAGTTTGATAATTTAGATTCAGAAACGCAGGATGCCTTTTTAAGCGCCGTTGAGGGTGCGCTGCAAGGACTTGAGGAGTTTGATCAGATACAAGATAAGGCAGAGGCGGAAGGTGTTTCCTTTCTGGAAGCGTTGCGTGAGGTATTGCAGATTAATTCCCCGTCAAAAAAGGTAATGGAGATCTTTGAGGGCGTGTGGGAAGGTGCCTCAAAGGGATTGGATGTTGGCGGTGAAGAACTGAATACAAAAGGGACAGAGGTTTGTAATTCATTTCTTGATACCCTTAGGAATTCTGGAGTCGGCGAAGCGTTGCGGGGGATCGGATCAAACTTAATGTCACTCTTTGGAATTGGTGTTGCTTCACAGCAAGGACAGTCCTTGAGCGCAGGACGGGGCAATGCAGAGGCCGCCAGAACCGGAGCAGGATCCGTGGATCCGACTGGAACCGGGGCACGTTTCGGAGGTATGCTTGGTTCGGGAGTAGCCGGGACGGCGGGTACGTTACTACAAAAGGGGAAAGAGATTGCAGATCGTGCGAAGACCGGAGCGGGCGGTGTGAATCCGACCAGTACAGGCGGAAAGTTCGGAACCCAGTATGCCACCGGAGTTGTCAGTCAGTTTTTAAATTCGAGAGGGAAAGGAAAAGGTCTTGCGGACAATGCAAAATCTGGGGCGGGAAGCGTAGATGCCTATCCGGCGGGGTCTAATTTCGGATCGGGATTTGTGCGAGGTATTGGGGCGTGGATATCCAGTGCGGCCAGCAAGGCGGTAGAACTGGCATCCAGCGCATATAATGCAGCCAAGAGATGGCTGGACGAACATTCGCCATCTAAAAAGACGAAAAAGCTTGGAAAATGGTTTTCACAAGGAATGGGGATCGGAATTAAAAGCGAAGGGAAGATGGTCGAGGAATCTGCAAAGAGCATTTCCCAGACCGCCCTTGACGCCCTTAACCTTGATACCATTGATTTAGACGGACTTGTAGAGAAATTGAAAGACATTGATATCCCGGAGACCATGATGAGGGTGAATATGGCCGTGGAGAGCCGGCAGGAAGCGGTTGCAGATAAAGTCATCCGTGGGCATGTGGTAGCAGACAGAATGAACAGCCTTTTCCAGGATAATCAGCATTCATTCAGCCTGTCAGACGCAGACGCACAGAAAATCGGAAGGATATTTGCGGAAAGAGCAGCCCCGATCATGGTGAAGTCATTGGAAAAGTCGGGGATCCGAATGGAGATGTATGGAGAAAAAGTGGGATCGCTGGTTTCGCCGTCTGTTGACAGCAATCTGGCGGTTGCAAGCATGAAAGCGAGGAGGTACATGAATTAGTGGATAAGGAATATGGGGTATTGATAAACGGGAAACATACGGGGACGGATTATCATTTAAAATGGATGGCTCCATTTACCATAGAATCGCCCAAAGTAAAGCGTAAGACCATTGATGTGCCTTTCGGTAATGGGATTCTCGATCTGACAGCTTTCATTACCGGAAATGACGCAAAATACGATAACCGTGAAATGCAGTTTAACTTTGAGTGCGAGGGGGACTATACACAATGGGATATCGTTACCATGAAGATTAAAAATGACCTACATGGGAGGCTCTGTCCCATTATACCGGATACCCGGCCGGACTGGGTGTACTATGGCATGGTCGAAGTGCAGACGGGAAAGGAAATACTGGATGCTCCGTATGACGTGGTGATAACCGTGGATGCGGATCCGTACAAATATGAGCGCTATAGCAGCCTGGAACCCTGGGTATGGGACACTTTTTGCTTCGAAGATGGAATAATTCGTGAATACAAGGATCTGGATGTAAACGGCTCCATGACACTGTTGATCCCGGGACGGCGGAAAAAGGTTGTGCCGGTGATGGACTGTTCGGTCGCCATGACGCTTGAATATGGAGGCCGGACGTATCATCTCCCTGCTGGCAGATCGAAACTTCTGGATCTGCAGTTAGGGGAAGGAGAGCATTTTCTTACCTTTCGTGGGAATGGGAAGGTGAGCGTTGATTACAGGGGGGCAAGTTTATAATGTATCAGATTTATTGTGACAATACGCTTTTATATGATCCCCGGGATGAGGGCAGTGCGATCTTGTCCGGGAAGGTGAGTCTGGCGGTAAATGCGACGGGAGAATTGACATTTACCCTGCCGCCCATGCACCGGGGCATTGACCTTATCCGCAAGCTGAGTTCGGTGGTGCAGGTCTTCGATGGCGGAGAACTGCTGTATGAGGGCCGTGTATTGGATTCCAAGGCTGATATGTACCATACCGTGACTTATACCTGTGAGGGGACTCTTGCCTACCTGCTGGACAGTATCCAGCGTCCCAGGGCCTACCACGATCTGACGCCAGCTTCCTATCTGAGCGATAAGATCGCACAGCATAACGGACAGGTCGAGGCCGGGAAGCGTTTTGCATTAGGGACGGTCGAAAAACAGGCCATGAATTATGACGCCAGGGAGGACAACCAGTATACGAACACCCTGGATACCATTATGGATAAGCTGGTGGACAGCAACGGCGGGTATCTGCGGGTGCGTAAGCAAGACAATACCCGGTATCTGGATTACCTGGAAAGCTACGGCAGGACGTCCGGCCAGGTGATCCGGTTCGGGGAAAACATCCTGGATCTGACCGAACATATCAGCGCTGCGGATGTGATTACCGTCCTCATCCCTCTTGGTAAGGCCGAAGAGGCAGAGGACGGGGAGAAGGGCAGGCGGCTAACCATTGAATCAGTTAATGGCGGCAGGGATTACCTGGAGGATCCAGAAGCGGTCGCCCTGTATGGCCGGATCGTCGGAACCCAGACCTGGGATGACGTGACGGTGGCCTCTAACTTAAAGGCCAAGGGGCAGGAATATCTGGCAAACGCCAGGAACCTGTCTGCCACGATGGAGCTGACGGCCATTGACCTTCATCTGGTTGACGTGGATATCGACCGCATTAAGCTGGGAGACATGATCCGTGTGGTGTCTCCGCCGCACAAGCTGGACAAATACATGATGGTGTCCAAGCGGGAGTATAACCTTGTAGATCCGCGGGAAGACAAGATCGTGCTTGGTGACACGATGGCCGCACTGACAGAGAAACAGGTTGCCCTGCAGAAGAGCATAGAAAAGCAGAAAGACATCTCCGCATCCGTGGAAGAGGTGCGGGGCAGTGTCTATATGCTGGCCGGTGAAGTTAATACCGCAAAGCAGGACGTGTCCGAGTTAGGCGGCAAGGTGCAGGTGCTGGAAACGGATACCACGGAAGTGCAGGCCGCATTGCAGGGTATCAATAATAACATTACCGCCCTGGAACGCAAGAACTCAGAATTATCGGAAGACATCCGGGAAGACCGCATCCGGATGCAGGAACTGGAGTGGTCGGATCAGCAGATGGAGGAAACCATGCAGGGGATACTTGCCAGGCTGGAAGCCCTGGAGGGAGGTGCGCAGAAATGACGGCGGCGTTAGAACAACGGATACGGGCATTGATACTTGAATTTAGAACCGCCATTTATGGCAAGGATGTCCGAAGGACTTATGCGGACATCGCAGAGCTGGTCTGTATAGACGCGGTAAAAAAGGCGGACTATGCCACCGAGCAGGGGGATTATGCCAAAGCGCAGGGGAATTACGCCAAGACCCAGGGGGATTATGCCAAGACCCAGGGAAACCAGGCGAAGGAGCAGACGGCGCAGAATATCACGCAGATCCAGCTGGCCATGCAGCAGATCAAAAACGAGTTTGGCGACATCAAGGACATCATTAATGACACAGAAAACGGCACCCTGCTGTTGGAGATCAAGGGACTCTTGAGTGATCTGTACCGGATCGCCACGGACGCAGACATTGACCATATCATTGACGGATCCTACGTGGACGAGGATGACGAAGGATCCATTTTTGAATCGGCAACCGAACAGGATATAGACGACATCATCAACGGTAACTATACGGATGTACCGGCGAGCGAAGAGGTCATTGAGGACGAAGAACTGCGGGCAATCGTGGAGCAGTCATTTTAAGGGCGGGTGATGAAAAATGGCAAGAAAGATAGATATTGAACATCTGAACACTTATACGGCATACCTGGCAGAAACGATATACAGTCTATTTGTCAAGAAGGTATTCGGCAAAGGCCTCTCAGAGAATGACTACTCAGATGAAGAGAAGGAGAAGCTGGCCGGGATCGCTGAAGGTGCGAACAGAACCGTGACGGATGAGGCTTTAAATACGGTCTCTGAAAACCCGATCCAGAACAAAGCCGTAAAGGCGGAGGCGGACAGGCTGCAGGGAGAGATCGATCAGAAGGTGCCGTTATCAAGAACCATCAACGGGCACGCCCTGACTGCCAATATCAATCTGACTGCAGCAGATGTGGGGGCAGACGCAGGCGGATCGGCAGCGACAGCCCTGCAGAGCGCAAAGGCCTATGCCGATAAAAAGATCGTCGACCTGGTGGGAGGTGCGCCGGAAACCCTGGACACGCTGAAAGAGGTTGCGGACGCTCTTGAGGCCAATGAGGACGTGGTGGAAGCCCTGGACGCCGCAATCGGCACCAAGGCCAGCACGGAGGCTTTGAATGCCCACATTAACAATCAATCCAACCCGCATAAAGTGACAAAAGCGCAGGTGGGACTTGAGAATGTGGAGAATAAGACCGGTGCCGCCATCCGGGGAGAGATGACCAGGGCGGAGGTCACAAAGGCATTGGGCTACACGCCGTCCCAGACGGATACCACCTACGGGCCGGCCAGCGGATCATCTGCGGGACTCATGTCGGCGGCAGACAAGGCAAAGCTGGACGGGATAGCGGCGGGAGCGAACAACTATACCCATCCGGCCTCATCCGGGAACAAGCATATCCCTTCCGGAGGTTCTTCCGGGCAGATATTGAGGTGGAGTGCGGACGGGACTGCTGCATGGGGAGCAGATAATAATACGACATATGGAGCGGCAACCCAGTCTGCCAACGGCCTTATGTCGGCAGCGGATAAGGCGAAGCTGGACGGGATTGCCACAGGCGCAAATAATTATACCTATACACATCCAACATCCGCAGGAAACAAGCACATCCCGGCCGGAGGTTCTGCAGGGCAGATTTTACGGTGGGGTGCCACCGGAACAGCCGTGTGGGGAGCGGATAACAACACGACTTATGGAGTCGCTACACAATCTGCAAATGGCTTGATGTCAGCCGTCGATAAGGCGAAACTGGACGGGATTGTACTGGAAGAAGAGACGGAGGCAAATATCGACAAGATCATAGCGGGCACGTATGCCTAGATAGGAGGAGAACATGAAAGTAATAACAACGAACCGGCTGAACCGGTTCTGGAAGAACGGAGTGCTGCCGATCAAGAATGCGCTGGCAAATAAGTTAAATACATCAAGTGTGGTGAACAACCTGCTTACGACGGTGGCGGGGTATGCGCTGGACGCCAGGCAGGGGAAGGCCCTGGATGACAAGATTACTGCGTTAAATGGTAAATTAACAAGAGTACAGTTATATAAAAGTACAGGCACAAACACACTTACCATTCCAAATCTAAATACATACAGTACCGTTATTATTTATGCAATGGCAGGAGATTATTGCGTTTCGGTGGTGGCAGTAAGGGAATCCAGCATTAAAAACTTTGTCCTGTCCACCTATCACTCAGCTACCTATAACATTTGCGGAGAGCTTACCATAGATTTTAGCACCGGCAAAATAACAACGTCCCGGACAACCGGTAATGGCTGGGGAGTGGATCGGCTTTACATCCGTGAGGTATATGGATATAAATAGCAGGGGTGGCCTGGCCTATAGGTTTTTAGAGTACAGTACTCTCGCATGGATATAATAATTAGTCACGGTTGTGGATGATATGTTAAAAACGGCACAATCTACTAGGTTATTAGTTACATATAAATTCCCGATATTTACCTTTACGGATTCTCCGGTTGTTGCGATAGTTGCGTAACCAACAATCCCGATGGGGGTATATCCTGATTTTACGCAGGATACTGATCCTGTTTTTATGCCATACCCTACGATATCTCCAAGGCCAAGCCGGACAACATCGACCGTGTATTTACCATTTAGCGCAGTAGAAGAAAAGAAAGGAGAATGAAATGAGAGAGATCAGAGCAGGCCCATAAGATCTTACCTTTTTAACAGAATAAAATTACACATAGAAAGGAAATGGAAGATATGGAAAAAATCAGACTTATTGACGGATCCGTACATGAAGTGACCCGTGCGGAAATAACAAACGGAAGACTGGAGGTTGATTTCCAGGGAAGGGATGCGGAAGAACTTCAGGACACCTTTTCTGTCCCGGCTCTTCTGACCAATATCGAACTGCTGACCGAGAACGAAGAGAAGATCGGCGACGTGCCTGGATGGACCGTATACGGAGGAGTCATGACCCTGGGAAATACCAAGACGGTAATCCTTACCAAAGCCCTTGACATGACGGAACAGCGGCTTACGAATGCGGAGGCCAGAGCCATTGCGGCCAATACTGCCGCAGAAGTGGCAAAGACCATGTCCACGGAGACGGCGACCCAGGTGACGGATCTTCAGATGGCGATCTGCGAACTGTACGAAGGAATGGAGGTGTAACCATGAATTCCATGGCAAAGGTATATGCGACCCTGGTGCGTAAGGGAGAAAAGACGATCGACCAGGTACCGGAAAAGTTAATGGCGGAAGTGCGGCGGATCCTCAACCAGGAGAGTGAGAAGGTTGATTAGGAATCTGCTGTTTTTCATATTGCAGAAGATTTTTAGGGAGGAGATGAGCGCTGTGGCAGTCATTTATACGACTTTAATCATAAAGGGAAAGAAGACGTTCGACCAGGTGCCGGAGAGGATCCAGGCACAGGTGAGGGAGATCCTTGCAGATCTGGACGTGCCGGAACTGGCAGAGTAGGGGAACGGGGCGGTCATATGGCTGCCCTGCAAAGGGAGGTTTAAGCCAATGCAGCAATTTATCATGGAGGTGTGTACCATGTCGCTGCCGATCGTGCTCGGCTATATCGTCTGGCTGCTGAAAAGCCGAAAAAAAGACCAGGACGCAAACGGGAAAGGAACCATGCTCCTTTTGCGGGTGCAGTTGATCGAGTACCATGACCGGTACATGAAAGAGGGACACATCCCGTCATACGCCCTGGAGAACTTTATTGAAATGTATGAAGCCTACCATGATCTGGGTGGAAATGGCATGGTAACGAAGATGTATGAAGAGGTTTTGGAACTGGAAGTCAGAAAGTAAAGGAGAAAGAAGTATGATTAACTGGAAAGTAAGATTGAAGAACAAGGTTTTCTGGATGTCGGTGGTACCGGCCGTGTTGCTGTTGATCCAAACGGTTGCGGCAACGTTGGGGTATGCGTTGGATTTGGGGGAATTGGGAAATAACCTTCTGGCAGTGGTGAATGCGGCGTTTGGGGTACTTGCCATCCTTGGAATTGTGACGGATCCGACAACGGATGGAATCTATGACAGCCGGCAGGCGCTAACATACAGAAAGCCTAAATAAAGGTTGTCAGAGCGGGGACGGAATGATAATATGATAGTGAGATGACCGTGTTACAAGGTGGTAGCCTCCCGTACTTTGAGAAAAGAAGGGAGGTGATGCAGATGAGTACATACGAGGTTTTAACATTGTTAATTCTGTTCGGAACGTTTCTTATCGCATTGCTTGCCTATATTGATAGTAGGAATAACAAGCGAAAATAAATAAGCCTACCTTGTATCTTTGCCGGAACAGGTAGGCTTATTGCCATCTTGGGAGGCTAACCACTTTGTGGGCGGTTATCTCTTCCTAATCTGTATTATAGAGTAAATGGAATAAGATTGCAATGAAAATTTGGAAAGTCCGGGAATTTGAACGGGCTTTCTTTTTTTGCGCCGGCGCAACTGCCGGGATGTATACAGGGAGGTAATTAAATGGGAGCGATAGAGAGAGCCACAACATGGATGGAAGAGACCGCAAGGGATGACCACCACGGATATTGCCAGACGCACAGGTGGGGCGAAGACGGTGACTATGATTGCAGCGGCGCAGTGATCACGGCCTGGCAAAAGGCCGGCGTGCCGGTGAAAGCAAAGGGGGCGACTTATACTGGTAATATTCGCAGGGTGTTTCTGCAGTGCGGGTTTAAAAATGTAACCTCTCAAATAAGCCTGGGAAATGGCAACGGGCTGAAGCGAGGGGATGTGCTGCTAAAGGAAGGCAGCCATGTTGCCATGTATTGCGGGAACGGTAAAATTGTAGACGCCTGTATCAATGAAAAAGGCACGATTACGGGTGGCAAGCCGGGAGATCAGACGGGGCGTGAATTCTGGGTACATAATTATTACAATTATCCATGGAGCCATGTGCTCAGATATCAAGAATCCGGAGTCACTCAAGGCGGACAAAATACCGGTACAGATAATGTAGTCAATTTTACCTATTCTGTCCAGACAGAAGATGGAAAGATTCTGCCGGAAATAACAAATCTTGCCGACTATGCAGGGATTCGGGGAAAGCGGATTATCGGAATTGCAATCCAGTGTGATAAAGGTGATCTGTGGTACCAAGCGCACACTCTTGGTAGTGCCCCGGATGACTGGCTGCCGAAGGTGTCCGGTTGCGACTGGAATGCCCCAGAAAACGGTTTTGCTGGGAATGGAAAGCCGATTGACGCTATACGGATATACTATAACACCCCTCAAGATATCGTGAGCAGCCAAGGGTATCAGAAAGCACAATACCGAGTCAGCCCGGTCAATCAGAATTATTATGACTGGCAGCATGACGATGAAGTCGATGAGACCCAGGATGGCTATGCCGGTTGTCTCGGCAAGGCCATAGATCGGTTCCAGCTGTTTTAGAGAAGGATTGATATAAACAAAAAGAGCGTATCCGTTATGCTGGCTCCAGGTCATAGCGGTTACGCTTTCTTGCCCCAAAGACATACCTTGAAATAGGATATTGTAATGGAACAATATCTATTATAGAATATCTGATGAGTAGTCTCAAGATAGTTTCATCATCAAAATTCGACACAAATCGTAATGAAAAATCACAAGTAAAAACAAACGGTTAGTGACACATTAGTGACAAAATCAACGGAAATACGCTGTTTTCCACGGGTAAGATTTAAGAAATCGTTAAGGATTGCCTAAAGACATCTAAGAATTAAAAAAATAAAATAGAGCGTGTAATCAATAAATATAAACAACCGTAGTAAAGGAAGATCAGATATGAAAAAAATATTACTGAAAACCGAAAACTTAAGTAAATCCTTTTCAAGCGGAGGCAACATGCAGCACGTTCTGAAAAATATTGACCTGGAATTATATCAGGGCGATTTTACGGTAATCATGGGTGCAAGCGGAGCAGGAAAATCAACGCTTTTGTATGCTTTGTCGGGAATGGATACGCCCTCTCTTGGAACCATTACTTTTGGGGAACGGGTTATCTCTGGTATGAACCAGGATGAACTTGCCGTGTTCCGGCGCAACCACTGTGGATTTGTATTTCAGCAGATCTATCTGATTGAGGGGATGTCGGTTATGGATAATGTGCTGTCGGCAGGTCTGCTTGTGGGCAGAGACAGGAAAGCGATTATGACAAAGGCGAAAGAATTATTTGAAGCCGTGGATATTCCGGAAGAAACGCAGAAGAAATTTCCCACGCAGATTTCGGGCGGCGAGGCTCAGCGGGCGGGAATGGTCCGGGCGCTGATTAACAGCCCGGAGATTCTCTTTGCAGACGAGCCGACAGGAGCGCTCAACTCGAAGACCGGTCTGGACGTGCTGGATACGCTGACCAGTTTTAATGAGAAGGGACAGAGTATCGTCATGGTGACCCATGATATGCGTTCCGCCCGAAGGGGCAACCGGATTCTATACTTAAGGGACGGCGTGATCCTGGGGGAGTGCGACCTGGGAAGGTATGTCAGGCCAGAGGAAGTCCGCCCCGCTGACGGGAATGCAGCCCGGCGAACTCTTGGGAATGCGGAGTCAGACGATGGGGCGAGGCAGGAAAAGCTGGCCTCTTTCCTGGCAGAAATGGGGTGGTAGATATGGGAAAAAGCTATCTTCTTGCCTGCTCGAATCTGCGTAAAGCGAAGGGGCAGACCGTAGCGATCGTTGTACTTATGTTTCTGGCGGCTCTCATGCTGAACCTGTGGCTCATGCTGTCCATGGATTACAGACAGAATTTTGACCGGTGCCACGACAAGCTTAATGCAGAGCATGTGACCCTGGCGGTTGACGGCGACGGCAGTGAAATCTCCCAATTTCTTACGGACACTATGGAAGCGGATGAGCGTACAAAAGATTATTTCCTGGACTCTGTCATGCATATGGTAGGAACCTTTGAGTACAACGGCGGGGAAATGAATTCAGAACTTATTTTTATGGAAAAAGAAGCCGCCCTTTCCCGTCCTGTGGGAAAATGTGAAATTGTGGAGGACAGCAGCCACGAAAGCGGAGTCTATATGCCGATCCTGTATAAAACAGATGATATTGCTGTTGGAAAGACGATAGAGATTACGATCGGAAACCGGAAGATGCCATATACTGTGTGCGGCTTTTTTAACAGCGTAATGTCCGGTTCCCACAACTGCGGCATGTGTGGGATTCTGCTGACGAACGACTGCTATCGGGAACTTCAGGAAGCCGGATGCGCCCCTAAGGCTACGCTGTGTTCCATACGGCTTGACGACAAGGAAGAAAGTGAGGATTATGACGCAATGCTTAGAGATGCTGTCTCTTCCCGCTATCCTGCCAGCCGTTCCACAAGCAACACCTATGATATGGTATCTCGTTCCCGTTATATTTCTCAGATGATCTGTTCGGGAATTATGAGCGCCATGGCGTTTTTTATACTTCTGATTGCCCTGGTTGTGATTGCATCTAATATAATCAATTACATTCAGGAGAATATGAAGAACCTTGGCGCCCTAAAGGCAGTGGGTTACACAAGCAGGCAGCTCGTCGGTTCCCTTCTTGTGCAGTTTACGGGGATTTCACTGACGGTCGCTCTGATTGGCGCAGGCCTTTCCTACGCTCTGTTTCCCTACATTAATGTGATGATGATCTCACAGACAGGGATTCCTTATAAAGTGCGGTTTCTGCCGGTTCCGTTTGTTCTGACGCTTGCGGTTTTAGGCGGTGCGGTTTCAATTGTGGTATGTATCTCCTCGCGCAGAATCAGGCGGGTAGAGCCGATTGTCGCGCTGCGGCAGGGAATCCAGACCCATACTTTTAAGCGTAACCATGTTCCGCTTGAAAAGACCAGAGTACCGCTGAATCTTGCGCTGGCTCTTAAGACGACCCTTTCCGGTATAAAGCATAATGTGACGATCTGTATCACCATACTTGTACTGTCCCTGGTGGCTGTATTTTCGGGAGTGATGATTGAAAATATGATTGCAGATATGACTCCTTTTCTGAATATGATTGTGGGGGAAACTGCAGACAGCGCCATCAATATTACTGCAGAGACTGAGGAGGTTTTTTGTGCAGACATGGAGGAGGATGGACGGGTAGAGAAGGTATATCTGTATAACAGCGTCCAGTTGCTGCATGTAGACGGAGATGTGCTGATGGTTACGATCACGGATGATTTTACAAAAGTAAATAACCAGGATGTAATTGTTGAAGGAAGATTCCCCAAGTATGAAAATGAGATGGCGATTGCGGCTAAATATGCGGTAGAGAAGAAATTAAATGTTGGCGACGAGATAAGGCTTACGACAGACGGGAAAGAGGACGGTTATATCATATCAGGCTTTGTGCAGATTACTAATAACCTTGGAAAGGACTGTCTGCTTACAAGAGAAGGATATGAATGCCTGGGAGAACTTCAGAATGCCAGTTACTATCTGAACCTTGCTGAAGGTACGGATATCGAAGCGTTTAATACGGAGATAAAAGACCGGTACAAAGACAAAGTAAATGCAACGATTAATATCGACGCAACGGTTGAAAGCGCAGCCTCGGTTTATGTTATGCTGATGAAGATGATTGTTTATGCGGTGCTCGTGCTGAGCGTGCTTGTGATTACATTTGTGCTGTATCTGCTTGTGCGTACAATCGTTGGCAATAAGAAGCAGGAATATGGGATTCTGAAGGCTCTTGGATTTACTTCAAGGCAGTTAATCTGGCAGACGGCGCTGTCCTTTATGCCTGCGGTGATGAGCTCCACGATTGTGGGAGTGACTGTGTGCAGTTTTATTATTAATCCGCTGGCGGCAATGTTCTTAAAAGATCTGGGAATTGTGAAATGTACGTTCCGGGTTCCGCTGGGGTATAATATTCTGGCGGGAGCGGTGATGATACTGGCGGCATTTGGGATCTCATGCGTGCTTTCAATGAGAATTAAAAAGATTACGCCAAGGAAGCTTCTTGCCGGAGAATAGTATCCACTATAAAAGGTGACGGAAAATGTGGAAAAATGTTCCTTTTTCCGTCACCCTTCTTTGCGGTGATTAACCGGCGTTCCTGTTTTTCAGATACAGCCTCAGCGAATACCCTGCAGGCAGTAAAAGAACGACGATAATTACGGCGGGAAGCATAAAGTTCAGCCCGAGAAAGGCATTCATGATACACAGGATTCCGATGATGGCGTACAGCCGCCCGGCAAAACGGTGGGTCAGGTTCCAGTTGTTCTCATCCGCCAGAGTCCAGGGAAGTTTTATGCCTACCGTATAATTCTGGTGGCACTTAGGCAGGTAATTTCCAACCAGGAAAAAGATGATTCCGATCAGAAGATTGATGAAGAATGTGGAATTCAGCCAGTCTGCCATAGACAGTTCCAGGGCATATCCATAGATGGCGGCGCAGCACACCAGGGAGCAGACCGGACAGATCAGTAAAACTAACCGGTACATCTTCGGGCTTATATTTCTGTACTTCGGGTCAATGGCCGTACAGAGCGTACAGAGAATGTGCGCCGCAAATAGGAGAGCTGGAAGCCCAAGAACGGTGAATGTCCTGGAACTAAAGCCGTTGGGCGTACCGTCAGACGCAAAATGTGTGGCAATGGTTTCCGGCAGGCGGTCCCAGCACATGATTCCAATCAGTATGGGCAGCAGTGTGACGAGGCTGGTGATTAGTATCAAAACTCGGTTTTTACTAAGCAGGGACTGATTTTTCTGGTCAATATTCAATTCTTTCTTTTCGTTCATGATTCATTTCCCCCTTTTAAATTGGATAGCCATGCCATTAATTCCTCTACCACGGAAGTGTTCAGTTCATAGTAGATAAAATTCTTGTACTTTGATTCATGCACAAGATCTGCTTTCTTCAAGATACTGAGATGGTAGGAGATGGTGGCTCCTGTCATGTCAAAATGGCTTCCGATCTCTCCGGCTGACATGGCCCCGGATTTCAGCAGCGTAAGAATCTCGCGCCGGACGGGATCGGCTAATGCTTTAAATGTCTGGCCGAAACTCAATAAGCATTCCTCCCTGGTAATAATATTTAGAAATATTTCTAAATAGATAATAGCATGAGGGAGAAGGAAAAGCAATAAGTATTTAGAAATATTTCTAAATACCTAATGACCCTTTATGGATATGTATTTATATATCTGCATTTTTATTGATATTTGCAATTGTATACTTTATAATTATTCATAACAGGACATAATATTAGATAAAAGCATGATTGAATCTGTTGTGAGACATGGCGTAAAAGAATTGAGTCGCCGGTTTTTGTACAGTGTACATGTTAAACTGCCATTGGCAGTTTTTTTAGAAAGTTAGAAAGAAGGAATGATTGTTTAAAGAGGTTATGACAAAGAGGAGATGAGGAAATGACATTCTTCGACGTTATGTGTGGGAATTTCATAAGTGTGTGTCTGGATACGCTTTTTTTTGTAAGTGCATCAATTCTGCTTCTGGGCAGAATTCCCAATAAAAACAGAAAGCATTATTATACGATTTTCGGCGTACTGATCTTGTATATCGTCCTGGGCGACCTGGTGGCTTCGATTTTTTTCAAAGCAGGATTGTTTGCATGGCCTCACAATGGAGGCGAACTGATTTATATGTATATCCGGATTGCCGCATTAATGCTGTGTATGCGGGTTATGTACGGAAAACCCTACACTACGCTTCTGGCTATAGCGGTATTCTTAAATATTCTGTATGAGGTAGGATGGAATCTTTCAGATGTATTTTCAGCCAATAAAATCTATAACCTGAGCATCTTGTCGGAACGCAGAGAGTATATGTTTCAGGAATGGGTGGTAACACCGTTTTTTCTCGTTCTGGTCCTGCTGCTTTTGTATAAGACGAACGCCAGAAAGATGATGGAACAGTGGGAGGGGCAGAAACTGGAACCTGCTGTAGTGGTATTTCTGGGACTGTATCCACCCTTGGGCCAGCTTGTGCAGGAAATCGTAGATATCAGTGCAAGGGAGGTCGGTTACAATCCGGCGACTGCGTTTATTTTCCTGATGATTGTCTACATGATTTTCATCCATACAGGGCGGGAAGGAATTCAGCAGAAGAGGATTGAGGACCAGAATGTGAGCCTTGTTCAGCAGGGGGCTTATATAGAGAATCTGGAAGGGCTGCAAAGGGAGGTGCGCCGGTTCCGGCATGATTTCAAGAATATGATGTCCGGCATGTATCTGCAGGCCGAGGAGGGAAACCTTGAGGCGATACAGAATTATATCCAGGAAATGACGGAGGATTTTGACCTGCAGGTGGGGAGCCAGATTCGTCTTATGAATCAGCTCGCCAATATTCGTATGACAGAGGTGAAGGGATTGTTTCTGGAGAAAATGAAAACCATGCAGGAAGCGGAAATACACTGGGAACTGGAGGTTTTAAAGCCCTTTGAGAAAACCAGAATACGCAGTACGGATTTGTGCCGGTGTCTGGGGATACTCCTGGATAATGCAATGGAAGAGGTGCGGGGAAAGAACGACGGGCTGATTCACATTATGATCAGCAGTCAGAGCGGATATACCACAGTCCGTGTGAAAAATACTCTGTATTCTGCAGTGGATTTTCATAAGATCGGGACGCCTGGATATTCAACAAAAGGGAAGGACCGGGGAATCGGGCTTGCCAATTATAAGAAAATTCTGGAGAAATATGAGAAAACGCTTCCTATTACAACAATCCAGGACGGTTGTTTTATCCAGGAACTGAAAATCCAGGAAGCGTAAGGTCATTTCGGGCATTCAAAAATTCCATCCAGGCATTTTTCACGTTTAGACAAAGAAGTTAGGATACAATTAAGTTGTCAATGCAGAAAGTTTTTGATACCCTGACCTTGCATACACGAGTGCTTTTGCGGGGGCAGGAAGAAGGAGGAAGAGAAGATGGGTTCAAAGACAGAAAAACGACAACTGGTAATTTTTATTGTGATTTCTTATGGGATACCGTATCTGCTGGGGATTTTGATGTGGTATGGGAGTACGAAACAGATGAACTTAAGTGCGTTTCCCGCCACACAGATGCTATATCCGGCGATGGGAGTCATGCTGGCGTATCTTCTGACGCGTAAGGGGGACAGGGAGATTCCGAAGGCTTTCTATATCAGCTTCATCCTGGTGACGGCTGTCTCAATTGTGTTTACGGTTCTTTCGGTTCTGTCGCCGGACGCTGTGATTACTATGCCGGGAGGGGAATTGCCTCTGTTTCTTATGCTTTCCCAGTATGTCATGATCATCGGGGGGATCATCTGTCTGATCTGCTATTTTGCGGCTGGGAAGCAAAAAAGGATTGTGTATGGGATGAAAGGAAAGAACTGGAAGGTATCTGCAAAGTGTATCGTTCTGTTTCTGGTTCTGTATCTGTTGAGGATCGCAATTTACAGCGCCTTTGCCGGGCAGTTGGGATCGTTTGTTTCGATTTTTCAGAGTGTGGAGGCATGGGTCTATATTGGAATCCTGCCGCTTAATTTTCTGTTGGGATATATGGCCTTCTTTGGGGAGGAATACGGGTGGAGATATTATCTGCAGCCGCTTCTTCAGAAGAAGTTTGGTCTGCGCAAGGGTGTGCTGATTCTGGGAGTGGTATGGGGCCTGTGGCATCTGCCGCTGGATTTCTTTTTCTATGTAACGCCGGATAAGGGGCTGGTTATGACGGTTAATCAGATCATTACCTGCGTGAGCCTTGGAATCTTCCTGGGATATGTGTATATGAAGACGGAAAATATCTGGGCTCCTGTGGTGATTCATTTTCTGAATAATAATATGGTTCTGGTGGTTTCCGGGGAGTTTTCTACAGATGTTATATCGGATCAGAGCATATCCTGGGGTGATATTCCGATGGCACTTCTGATAAACGGAGCGCTTTTCGGTCTGTTTATCCTGGCGAAACAGTATCGGGAGAAAGAGACGGCCCCTATGACTAAAAAAACGTTCGGAGCGTTGGAATCATTATAAATAGGAACAAAAACAAGAGGGGGATGGAGAATGCTTCCGGTCTATATATGTGAGGATGAGGAGAAGATTCGCGCCGCTTTGAAGGAATATCTGGAAAAGCAGATTATGATGGAAGGATATGATATGGAGATCGCCTTATGCAGCGGACATCCTGAGGAGATTATAAAGGCTGTGAAGGAATCTTTGGGCCGGGGGATCTATTTCCTCGATATTGAACTCAAGGGGGAGCCCATGGATGGCTTCGGGCTTGGGCAGGAGATTCGGAAGCTGGATTCACGAGGATTTCTGATCTATGTGACGGCGTTTAAGGATCTTGCCTTTGAGACATTCCGCTATCATCTGGAAGCCCTGGACTATATTGTGAAGGGGAATCCGGGGAAGCTGAAGGAGGGAATCCGGCATTGTCTGGAGATTATCACGGAACGTATGCGCAAGGAGAAAGGAGAGGAGCGGGAGTTCTTTTCTGTCAAGGTAATGGATGTAGTACGGCATATTCCTGTAGATGAGATTGTGTTCTTTGAGACGGCGGGCAGAACCCATAGGATTGAACTGCATGGATTGAATGACAGGCTGGATTTTATCGGGAGTATGCAGGAACTGGAGGAGAAGCTTGGCGGGCGGTTCCTGCGGGTCCACAGGGCGTATCTTGTGAATGTGGAGCAGATTGGGGAACTGAATCTCAAAGACAGAGAGATTCGTATGAAGAACGGGGAAAAATGTATGTTTTCCAGGGGAATGAAAGGAAGATTGCTGGAAAAGATGTAAGAGACGGGCGCTTTACGGCGCCCGTCCTGCAGTATGTTCTCTTGTACGCTCTCTTGAGCGAGCCCGCCTGCGAGCCCTCTCTTCGATACGCTTTGCCACACGAAAAGGCGCAAGGAAGGTCCAGCAGATGATACGGACAAACAGGATTCCGAAGAAGACGCCGATACTGTCGATCATAACGTCCTTCTTCGACGGCCCCCGGCCGGCCACGAAGGACTGGTGATATTCGTCCCCGGCCGCAAAGCCGACACAGATCAGACCGGCTACGATCATAAGAGCAAATCCCCGCAGGCCATACACGTAGAAGGGAAATGAAACGGCGACCGCCAGCAGAAAATACTCGGTCATGTGGGCGAGTTTGCGGACCGGATGTTCGATTCTGTGGGCGTAGTGGCTGACTCTTTCTGGGGAAAGACCTACTTCCAGGACGTCATTCCCGATTTCTACAATTTTATAGCTGACTTTATAGCTTAAATTTCCAGAAACCTCTCCTGTCTGTGCAGAAAAACTATATATGACGTACATCATGAGTATGGCTGGGAGAAAGGAAAGGGGTTTCAGTATGTTTAATAAAAATCTTTTCATAAGACACCTCGTTTTCTGATATCTGGATGCTGACGGACTTCATCTGATAATGTATTAGTGTGCCACACTTTTTTTGATTTGTAAAGAGAATTGAACCGGCTGCAGAGTCGGTACAATGATTTTAAGAAAACCATAAGAAAGAAAAAGGACCCTGAAGCAGAACTCCCGGGGTCTTTTCTTGAAAAAAATAATCTGAAGGTTGAAATGGACACACAATTTTCGGGGTGAATGCTTTTTGCATTATTTGTGTTCCATAAACAATATAACATAAAGGAGGCGTTTTGGGAATGGTTTTAGTAGACAGAAATTCACAAAAAAATTGTGCCTCAAGCACAAAAGTGTTATACTATATATCATCAAACAGATCAATTACAACAGCAATATCGGTAAAGGTGGGTGAGGAATGTGGCGGTTGAACTGAAAGACCTGTATGCGGCGATTTCCCCGCAGTATCATGTAAGATTACATACGCAGGGCTGCTTTGGCAAGATGATTGCATGGACGCACGTTGTGGAAGATATCGAGTTCATCTCATCACTGCATGGTGAGGAACTGGTTTTCTGTTCTGGGATTAACTTTTCTTCTGAAGAAGAACTGAAAAGATATATTACGGAACTTCACCGGCATCATGCGGGAGGGCTTGTGATGTCGTTTCGTGGGGAGGAAACCTATTCTCAGGAAATCATAGAATACTGTAATGCAATCTGTTTCCCCGTATTTTCGGCCTCCTGGACAACTCCATATATTGATATCATGCGCTTGTTTGCAGAGATACTTCTTAAGAATGAGCAGCGGGAGACGAATCTGATCGCCGCATTTAAGAATGCGGTTTATTACCCGGAGAATGAGGGATCTTATCTGAGCCATTTTGAGAGAAACGGTTTCCTAAGGGATATGAAATATATTGTAATCATCCTTAGCTGCCATATCTACGATAAAGATACCGGAAATGAGCGGCTGACCAGGATCGAGAAGTCGCTGCGGTTTATTCTGGATCATATGATCGCATACGAGGAGTACGGAAGGCTGATTATTCTTGCGGCAGGCTGCACGCTTCGGAAGGTGCGGGAGGAATTTCAGCAGATATGCAGGAAAGATTCTAATGTATATGTAGGGATCGGGACAGTGGCGGATGGGATTAAGGATATCCATCGTTCACATGAGAATGCATACACGGCGTATCGACTGACCAAGACTGCAATTCCACGGAATATGCTTAGTTATGATAACCTGGGGATCTATAAGATTCTGGCGGATGTAAAGGAGGCTGAGATCTATCCGGAATTCGTGAATGAGACCGTAGGAGAGCTGATAAAATACGATAGGGAGAATCATACGGATTATATGGATATCCTGGAGGTATATTTTGAAAATGAATGCAGCACGGTACATACGGCAAAGGCGTTATATTGCCATAAGAATACGCTGGCATATAAACTGGAAAAACTGAAAAAGATACTGGGATATGACATTTTGAAAAATGAAAACAGAGTCAAGGTTATGGTGGCGCTCTACATCTTGAGAATGGGGACCATGTATTTCTGAGCGGCTGATTAAAGTCATATAAAAAATTATAAAATAAAGGATTTTAGTCTTGACGAAATGAGTTACATTTGATATACTGAATAAGTGCTTAAGCGTAGCACATGTTGGCGGGTAAAAACGCCATTGGTTGTTTATAGTAAGGCGCAGTAGCCAAGTGGTAAGGCGTGGGTCTGCAACACCCTGATTCACCGGTTCAAATCCGGTCTGCGCCTCTTAGAAAAGCCCAGAAATTTATAATTTCTGCGGCTTTTTTTATAATATAGGAAAACTATAGAGACGAGGTGAATAAGAATGTGGGAGTGTCCGAAATGCGGCCGTACATTTAAGAATACAAATCAAGATCACTATTGCGGAGAAGCGCCGAAAACAATTGGAGAGTATATAGATCGCCAGTCGGAGCAGGCGCAGTCTTATCTTCGGCAGATTAATGAAGCGATCAGGTCTGCGATACCGGAGGCGGAGGAAAAAATATCATGGAGTATGCCGACTTATTGGAAAAGTCATAATCTGATACAGTTTGCTGCCTTCAAGAAGCATATTGGTCTGTACCCTGGGCCCGAGGCGATAGAAGTGTTTGCAGAAAGA
The DNA here is from genome assembly GCA_910579925.1 of uncultured Dorea sp. Classification (GTDB taxonomy): domain Bacteria; phylum Bacillota; class Clostridia; order Lachnospirales; family Lachnospiraceae; genus Sporofaciens. The sequence goes on along the minus strand of CAJTVY010000007.1, from coordinate 52,402 downwards.
CTTAAGGAATATAAAACGAGTAAAGGAGCCATACAGTTTCCTTATGATAAGCCTGTGCCGCTTGAATTAATCGGGGAGATTGCGAAATGGTGTGAGAAAGGCGGCGTATAAGTTTGATTAATCGGGAAGATATGCTGGAACTGACAAGGCGGATGACGCCGGCCCGTACTTCCATGACCAGGGTTGCGGGGTGCTACATAGACCGGGACGGGGAGTATGACGGAAGCTTTAATACTAATTTTCTGAAGCTTTCTGGTTCTGATAAGACGAAAAACTTAAAACTGGCAAAGACGGTGCCGTTTGCTGATACGAATAAAAATCTAAAGAAATATGAGTTTGGACCGGAATCGCAGAAACCGGGAAGCATGTGGCAGCTGCTTATGGCGATGAAGGAATGCGGCCTGAAGAATGATGCGTTAATGGATACGTTTTATGATGTGGTCATGGAGCGTTACCGCACAGATGCCCAATATGCCATCCTCGTATTTCATGACCGCTACGACATTCCTGCAAAGGCGGCTGATAAAGAACGGTTAGGAGAATCGGAGGAAGTGTTTGAATATCTGATCTGTGTGATCTGCCCGCTTTCGGGGGAATACGAGCCGGGAGAGCCGGAATATGGATTCCTGTTTCCTGCGTTTACAGACCGAAGCGGGGATCTGAACCATGTGAATGTTTATCAGAAGAATCCCGACAGGCCCTATGCAGAATTTGCAGGGGAGTTGTTGGGAGTAGAATGATGGAAATTGACAGGCAGGAAAAGGAAGAGGGGGCGAACAATTTGCTTTAATTCTCATCTAGTGGAACCTGGACAATGAAAACGCTTCCTTTTCCGGTCTGGCTCTGAACAGAAATATTCCCTTTATGTAATTCTAAAATTCTCTTTACAAGGGGCAGACCAAGCCCGTTTCCCTCCATATGGCGCGATGTGTCGCCTTGAAAGAATTTATCAAAAATAAATTTTATTATCTTGTCATCCATACCGTCTCCCTGGTCCTTTACCGTAAAAATAGCGTTTTTGTCGTTCAGATGCAAAGTGACGGCGATGCATCCCTTGACGGGGGAGAACTTGACGGCGTTGTCTAATAGGTTCATCCAGACTTGCTTTAAGAGGGGTTCGTTTGCTCTGATCATGACTTCTTCCATGTCAATATCAAAGCCGATCTGCTTTTTTGACCATTTACTTTCCAAAAGAAGGATGGATTCGCGGATCTGTTCGCTTAAGGAATAGACGGTCCTATCCGTAAGCAGGGTAAGAGTTTCCACCTTTGAGAGGTTTAGCACCGTTGATGACAACTTGGACAGCCGTCGGGATTCTTCGATTATAATGTCCAGATATTCCTGGCTTTGGCAGGCGTCCAGCTTCTGGCTCCGAAGCAGTTTTGCAAAGCCGAGAATAGAGACGATCGGAGTCTTGAATTCATGGGAAAAATTGTTAATAAAATCAGAACGGAACATCTCTATCCCTGCCAGTTCTTCGGTCATCTGGTTAAAGCATTCTGAAAGCTTCTGGAATTCTTTCGGATGCTCCAGATGGATTTTCACGTCATAATTTCCCGCAGATACTTCGTGTATTGCATGGATCAGCACGTTAAGAGGATGCAATGGAAAATGGCTCATAAAAAAGGAAATGGTCGTGCCGATGATAATACTGATGATTCCGCTCTGAAACAGAATCGGTTTTAAATGGGCTCCGGGTTCGGTTCTGATCCAGCCGTGCCTTAAGGCGAAGAAAATAATGGTATTGCTGGCAAATATGGTCAGAACCAGTAAGATAAAAACAAATCCTGTTGTTAATAACGTAATCTTTATACGGACTCCTGTGTGTTCCTTCATACCAGTTCCTCCTCTGCCACTGCCTTATAGCCAAGGCCTCTTACCGTAATGATTGAAAAATCTTCACAGTTTTCGAATCGTTTCCTGAGACGGTTAATGTGGACGCTGACCGTTGCGTCCATGGAATCTGAGGCGGGTCCCCAGATATCCTCCATAAGCTGAATTCGCGTAAAAATTTTGTTTGGATAGGATAGAAGTTTGTATAAAAGCAGGAACTCCTTCTGGGGAAGAAGCTGGATGGTTTCGCTGCTTTTTACGGTCATTGTATCGTAATCCAGAATGGTTGAACCAATCGTAAGCCTGCGGTCGGAAATGATCTTTGCCCTTCTAAGCAGGGCCTTGATTCGAAGAAGCATTACGGCTTCGTCTACGGGCTTGGTCATATAGTCGTCAGTTCCTGACAGAAATCCCTTCTTTACATCCTCTGGAAGCTGCCTTGCAGAGAGCATCAGAATTGGAATATCATTGTTACAGTCCCGAAGAAGTTCTGCAAAGGCATAGCCGTCCATGCCCGGCATCATGATATCCAGAACAATTAGGTCAATCTTTGTATTCTCCATAATGTTCAGCGCTGTCTGGGCGCATTCTGCACAGGAAACGGAATATCCGGTATCTGATAAAACAGCCGTCAGATATCGACGTGTATTCTTATCATCATCTACAACTAAGATCTGCAGCATAGAAAATCCTCCTTTTATTATCAAGAAATTGTAGCATAAAAAGTTAAACTGGATTTAAAGAATTATGCTATTTCACATATTTTTCACATTTAGGAGCACAGAGTTTAAATTTAGTTTAACAAATACTTATAAGATAAGGCACGACAGAGACAGACTGAAGAAAAGGGAGAATTTCAGATGGAAAATAATCAGATGGAAAATCATTCGCTGGATATTAGGAAGACAAAGTTTACCATGTTGAAGGAACAGCAGTGTTCTCTTAATATGCGGATCCGTCTGGCAATGCAGCTTCATGATGCGCAGGCACAGGCAGAGCTGGAGGTGAAATTGAAAGAAGTTATGGAGCAGATACACCATATTGTCTGGTAATATATCGGGGCGCATTATGGATAAGGTATGGAATAAAACGGAATAATTTATGCAGGAGGACTTCTATGATAACAGTTGAGCATCTGACGAAACGCTATGGTGATTTTACGGCGGTAAGCGATCTGTCCTTTGAAATCGGCGAAGGGCATGTATATGGTTTCTTAGGTCCCAATGGGGCGGGGAAATCTACTACAATGAACATTATGACAGGCTGCCTGTCGGCAACGGAAGGTCATGTACGAATTGATGGGCATGATATTTTTGAAGAACCAGATCAGGCAAAAAGAACGATGGGGTATCTCCCGGAACAGCCGCCGCTCTATATGAATGAAACGCTTGAGGAATATCTGAAATTTGTAGGTGAAGCAAAAGGGCTGAAGGGAAGGGAGCTTCAAAAGCAGATTGGGGAGGTGCTGAGGCAGACGAAGACCGGGCATGTGAAGGACCGTCTGATTTCTGCGTTATCAAAGGGTTATCGGCAGAGAGTCGGAATCGCACAGGCGCTGCTTGGGAATCCCAAGGTTATCATACTTGACGAACCCACGGTGGGACTTGACCCGATTCAGATTATAGAGATCCGGGATATGATCCGGCAGTTGGGGGAAAACCATACTGTTATATTGAGCTCCCATATCCTGTCGGAGGTTCAGGCAATCTGCGAGAAGGTCTTAATCATCTCAAAGGGAAAGCTGGTTGCTTTCGACAGGCCGGAAAATCTGGAGAAACTGCTGTTGGCGCCAAATGGTATTTCTTTTACTGCGGAGGCTTCGAGGGAAGAGATTGACGAAGTTCTTAGCGGGCTTAACCGGATTATGCAGTGGGAGATTCAGACGCAGGAAGATGAAGGGATCAGGGTAAACGTCAAGACGGAATCTGAGAATGTGAGAGACATTTGCAGAGAGATCTTTTTTGCTTTTGCCGGAAGGAAAAAGGCGATTTTAGAGATGTCGTCCGGGAAAGCAAACCTGGAAGACGTATTTATTGAATTGACAGAGGGCGAAACCTGTGAGGAGGAGGAAAGCGGGGTGAGCGAGGAATGATTGCAGTATTAAGACATGAACTGTCCGGGTACTTCCATTCTCTGACAGCGTATATTTTTTCCGCATTTCTGTTAGCATTCGTAGGAATCGGAGCATTGATCTATAATATCCAGTCGGCAGTGGCAAATTTCGAGTATGTATTAGCGTATGTGTGCCTTGGCTTTGTGGTTGTCGTTCCGATTCTGACGATGCGCGTGATTGCAGAGGAACGGAAACAAAAAACCGATCAGCTTCTGTATTCCCTTCCGATCCGGACGTCACAGATAGTGATGGGGAAATACTTTGCGCTTCTTTTCGTCTATCTGATTCCGTTATGCATTGTTGCGCTCTATCCCCTTATATTTGCGCAGTTTGGAGAGGTCTATCTTCTGACCGCCTATGGTTCGCTGTTTGCATTTTTTATGATGGGAGCTGCAATGATCGCAGTGGGGACATTTATTTCTTCACTGACAGAGAATCAGGGGTTTGCGGCCGGAATTACCATTCCGGTTATTCTGCTTAACTATTACAGTGTCACGCTTGCGGAATATGTATCTGCAACGGCGTCCGGTTCAGCCGTCGTTCTCCTTGTAATTGCGGCTCTGTTGGGGTTCCTTGTCCGTTATCTGACGAAGAACCAGAACCTTGCGTATGGAAGCGGCGGCTTGATTATGCTTGCTGTTGTGGCGGCCTATTTTGCGGACAGCTCAAAATTAGAAGGGCTGCTGCCGGATATCATGACAAAGTTATCTCTGTTTGAGCGGTTCTATACCTTTGTAAACGGCGTTTTTGACCTGACGGTAATCGTATATTACCTGACGGTAATCCTGTTCTTTTTGTTCCTTTCTGTACAGTCTCTTGAGAAAAGGAGGTATAACTGATGAAGCAGAACCATAACCAGATTGCGCTTAAAGGAGGTTCCTACTCTCTGGCAATGACTGGAATTGTGCTGGCAATTCTTGTGGTCGTAAATATATTTGTATCCGTACTTCCAACTACGATGACAAAGTATGACATCAGCTCTGCGAAGCTCTTTTCCATTACAAGCGGTACGAAAGTCGTTGTAAATGCGCTCGAAAAGGATGTAACGGTCTACTGGATCGTTCAGGCGGACAAGGAAGATGATGTGATTGAAAATCTTCTGGCAAAATATGAAAGTCTGTCAGATCACATTAAGGTCGTCAAAAAGAACCCGGACGTATATCCGACCTTTGCAGACCAGTATACTTCCGAGGAAGTGCAAAACAACAGCCTGATCGTGGAGTGCGGTGAGCGCAGCCGGTTTATCAGCTACAGCGATATTTATCTGACCCAGGAAAATCTGTCTGCATATTCTTACGATACCTCTTTTGACGGAGAAGGTGCGATTACTTCGGCCATAGATTATGTGGTGAGTGAAGAGCTGCCCGTGCTTTATATACTGGAAGATCATGGGGAGGCGGAGCTTTCCTCGGTATTTCGTGAACAGATTGAAAAGGAAAATATAGAAACAGCTACATTTTCTCTTTTGAATGAAGATTCCGTACCGGAAGAAGCAGACTGTGTTCTGATCTACGCTCCCGCCAGCGATATTTCCTCGGAAGAAAAAGACATGCTGTCAGAATATGTGACGGAGGGCGGAAAGCTGATGGTTCTGGCAGGCCCGCTGGAAGATGAGAATCTTGAAAATCTCTACTGCCTTCTGGAGGATTATGGCGTGGAGGCGGAGGAAGGGGTCGTGGTGGAGTCCGATCGGGAACATTATGCGTTCCAGGCGCCTTATATCCTTTTGCCGGAGATTGGAGAGAGTACGATTACTTCACCTCTGATTGAAGAAAATTATTATGCGATCATGCCGGTTTCGCTGGGGTTAAAAGTTCGGGATACCGCCGGCGCGGTGACAGAGCTTCTTACGACGTCGGAGACGGCATACAGTAAAGCGGCGGGCTATAACATTTCCACATATGAAAAGGAGGAGGGGGATGCGGAGGGGCCTTTTGCATTAGCCGTGTCCGTAGACTGCAAAATGAAGGACAGATTGTATGGTTTGCCTCCTCAAACCTGCTGGATGACAGGTATAATTCTTATTCTTCCGGCGCCAATCTTAATCTGGGTATGAATACTCTGTCTTCGCTTATGGGTGAACGGGAAGCGTCCGCAATCCGCAGTAAGTCGTTAAACTATAATTACCTTACTATCAGCGAATCGACGTCATCCCTGCTGAAGGTACTTATGATTGGGGGATTTCCGCTGGCGTTTCTTGGAGTGGGGATTTATACGACTGTAAGCAGAAGGAGGCGGCAAAATGAACCGGTCTAAAAGATTATATGTGCTTCTCGGAGTCTTGGTGGTTTTCTGTGCGTTGACTCTGGGAGTCAGTCAATATGAAGAACGTAGGGAAAAAATTAAAAACAGCGGCGAAAGTATCATGGAGCTTAACTGTGAAGAGGCGACATCCCTATCCTGGGAGCATGAGTCTGAAGCATTAGCTTTCCATAAGGATGAGACATGGATGTATGACGAAGATGAAAATTTCCCGGTAAATGAAGAGAAGATTTTCGGTCTGCTGGAGAATTTTGAGTCTTTCGGCGTTTCTTTTATCATTGAAGATGCAGAAGATTTAAGCCAGTATGGACTTGACGACCCGATCTGTAAGATACACATCGGTGCGGGAGAGGAAAACTATGAAATTGCGCTGGGCAATTACAGCGAGATGGATGGAGAACGGTATGTGTCTGTCGGAGACGGGAATGTATATCTTGTTAAGGACGATCCTCTGAATTCTTTTGACGTCGGGCTGGGCGATCTGATCATGCATGATGAGATTCCGGAACTTGATTCCGTTAAAGAGATAGAATTTGCAGGAAGTGAGAATTATAAAGCCGTATATAAGGAGGATAACCGGGTTACTTATAGTAAGGAGGACTTATACTTTGTGAAAAAGGATGGGCAAGAGTTTCCCCTTGATACGGAAAATGTTGAACAATATCTGAATATTATTCGGGAATTGAATCTGACTGATTATGTTTCTTATCATGTAACCGACGACGAACTTAAAACTTACGGGCTGGACGAACCGGATCTTGAAGTTACTGTCCAATACCGTGCACAAGAGGATGAAGGCGGGCAGGAGAAAGAAGGGACGGTTGTGCTTCGCATTTCCCGCAATCCAAAGGAGGAAAATGAGGAGGAGACTACCGCATATGCCAGGGTGGGCGAATCTAAAATCATATATAAGATCAGCGAATTGGATTACGAGGATCTGATGAACGCATCTTACGAGGATCTTTGCCACAAGAACGTGGTTTGGGCAGATTTTAACGATATCAGCCATGTTGAGATATCTTTGGAAGGAGAGGAGTATGAATTGACGGTAAAAGAAGAGGATAAGGAGAAGGTCTGGTATTATCAGGAGAATGAAATAGAGACGGATGATTTTCGTAATGCTCTCAATTCGTTGTCGGCTTCTGAATTTACAGAGGAGGAGCCGAAAGGGAAAGAGGAAATCAGCCTGACTTTACAGATTGATAATGAGAATCAGCCGAAAGTCCGGATCGGGCTGTACCGGTATGATGGGAACAACTGTCTTGCAGTTGTTGACGGTACTCCGGTATCCCTGGTTGACAGAAGCTGTACGGTTGATCTGATAGAAGCGATAAATGCAATTGTATTACGGTAGATACGAAATGGGGGCCTGCTTTTTTCGGCCTCCTGTTTCGTAACAGTGAAGCCTTCCGGCTTCACTGTTACGAAATCCGCCCATTTTAAAGTTTGCCTGCGGCAAAGAGGCGGATTCCCGGCTACTCCAATTCATTGGCTGCTAACTGCGCAGCAAGTGCGCAGTTGCAGGCTGAACTGTTACCCTGTTTCTAATTATTGACTTTTTTTCTATGGACAGTATAATTAAGGTATTATAAGCCTGTAAAGAGGAGGCTGTATATGAATGCCGTAGACATATTAAAAAAATATTTTGGTTATGATTCTTTCCGAACAGGTCAGGAAGATATGATCCGGTCAATCTTGTCCGGGCGTGACGCTCTGGCGATCATGCCCACGGGCGCAGGCAAGTCAATCTGTTACCAGGTGCCGGCGCTGCTGCTTCCCGGCATTACGCTGGTAGTCTCGCCCTTGATCTCCCTTATGCAGGATCAGGTCAAGTCGCTGAATGAGACAGGGATCCACGCCGCGTTCATCAATTCCTCGCTGACGGAAACGCAGATATCGAAGGCTCTTGCCCTGGCGGCAAAAGGAGTATACAAGATCATTTATGTGGCCCCGGAGAGACTGGAAAGCGAACGATTTCTTCAGTTTGCTCTGAACGGAGAGATCTCTATGGTTACAGTGGATGAGGCCCACTGTATCTCTCAATGGGGGCAGGATTTCCGGCCTAGTTATCTGAAGATCGTTGAATTTATCGAACGTCTTCCCGTACGTCCGATCGTGAGCGCATTTACCGCAACGGCAACTAAGGAGGTAAAGACGGATATTGAGTGTATTCTAAAACTGGATCATCCGAATATCACCGTAACCGGATTCGACAGGGAGAACCTGTACTACCGGGTGGAGCATTTAGCGGGTAAGAAGAAGGATGATTTCGTGATGGATTACATCTCTAAACATCCGGGCGAGAATGGAATTGTATACTGTGCAACAAGAAAGAATGTAGATACTTTGTATGAGGCGCTGTTCAGAAAGGGCGTTCCTGTGACCCGTTATCATGCGGGGATCGACAATCAGATGCGAAAAAACAACCAGGATGACTTTATCTATGACAGAGCTGCGGTGGTGGTAGCCACCAATGCCTTTGGCATGGGGATCGACAAATCGAACGTAAGATTCGTCATCCACTATAATATGCCCCAGAGTATGGAAAATTACTACCAGGAGGCGGGGCGCGCGGGGCGCGACGGGGAGAACTCTCAGTGTATCTTACTGTTCTCAGCCCAGGACGTGATGATCAATAAGTTTCTTCTGGAGAAGAAGGGATTCGAAGAAATGGATGCCGACGATATCGAACTGATCCGGCAGAGGGATGTCCAGAGGCTCCAGGTTATGGAAGGGTACTGCAAGACCACATTCTGTCTGAGGAATTACATTCTGGAATATTTCGGTGAAAAGGCGAAGATTCCCTGTGATAACTGTGGAAACTGCCACCGGGATTATATGGAGGCTGACATGACCGCCGAGGCGAAATGGGTAGTCAACTGCGTGGCAGAGACAAGGGGCAGATATGGGCAGAGTATTGTGACCGGAACCCTGCTTGGCGCAAACCGGGCAAGACTCAGAGAAGTAGGAGCTACTTCGTACAGATCTTATGGGGCGCTGAAGCATTTGAAGGAGAAAGATCTTTATCTGTTGATTGATCAGATGTTAAGAGCCGGTTATCTTGTCTTAAGCGACGGGGAATACCCGGTTCTAAGGATGGGGGATATTCGCGGACTGAAGAATGCGAATGCAAAGGTCATGATTCGCAAATTCGAAGAAAAAGAAGTCTTGCCTGCCGGAAAGAAGCGTGCAAGAAGTACAGATCAGTTAACCAGCGCCGGATATAAACTCTTTGAGGAACTCCGACAGCTGCGGCTTGGTATTGCAAAGGAAGAGGGAATGCCGCCTTACATCATTTTCAATGACAAGACGTTAATTGAGATGTGTGTCAGAATGCCGGCAGACAGGCAGGAGATGATGGCCGTCTCCGGAGTCGGGGAGAATAAATTCCGAAAGTATGGACAGCGGTTTCTTGACGCAATCAGCGCATTTGGGGTAAAGAAATAATATTTTGCTGCGATATTGACAAGCAATCTAAAATCCGTTATATTTATATATGAATCAGACAATTGAATCATGCAGACTTTCTCTTATTCAGAGCAGTGGAGATACAAAGGATCTATGAAGCTGCGGCAACCCCCGGTACGGGAAGGTGCCAGCCTGAGCGAGTAATCGAACAATAAGAGGATTGGTTTATGAGATATAAAACAGTCCGCTTATAGCGGGCTGTTTTTTTATCTTATAGGAAAGACCTTGTCACGCTAACGCATGAAAGTATCTTTCCTATAAGATAAAAATAATATGCGCACTCGCACAAGAGGTAAAATATTGCTTCGCAATTGTGCTCGGCGCACAAAGTGTCCAGGCCCCTCATGAGTGAGGGGTTAGGGGAGCTGAAGTGGGCCTGCCCACTTTGTTCTAATTTAGGAGATGCCGTGTATACGAATGCAGACACTACACCAGGCAGTCTATCTTATATACCACTCAGAATATCCGATGTGCCGCTGATTTACAGTGAGCAGGCCATCCGGTCATTGACGAAGAGAAAGTACGCCATTATGAAGAAAAGGAGTGGAACAGAAATGGAGAGACATTTATTCACATCAGAATCAGTAACAGAAGGACATCCAGATAAGATGTGCGACCAGATCTCGGATGCGATCCTTGATGCACTGATGGAGCAGGATCCTATGAGCCGCGTGGCATGCGAGACCAGTACAACAACGGGAATTGTCCTTGTCATGGGAGAGATTACCACAAAGGCATATGTAGACATCCAGAAGATCGTAAGAGATACTATTAAGGAAATCGGCTATGTGCGCGGAAAATATGGATTTGACGCAGAGACCTGCGGGGTGCTCACGGCTATTGACGAGCAGTCCAGCGATATCGCAATGGGTGTAGATCGGGCTTTAGAAGCGAAGAATAACCAGATGTCAGAGGAAGAGATCGAGGCAATCGGCGCAGGAGACCAGGGGATGATGTTCGGGTATGCTTCTGACGAAACGCCGGAACTTATGCCTTATCCGGCGGCGCTTGCCCACAAGCTTGCCAGAAAGCTTGCTGAAGTGAGGAAGGACGGCACGCTGCCATACTTAAGACCGGACGGAAAGTCTCAGGTTACGGTGGAGTATAATGAGGAAGGAATTCCGGTACGTCTTGACGCAGTGGTACTTTCTACACAGCATGACCCGGAGGTTACCCAGGAGCAGATACATAAAGATATCCGAAAATATGTCTTTGACGCAGTGATTCCGGCTGATATGGTGGACGATGACACGAAGTTTTTCATTAATCCCACGGGACGTTTTGTGATCGGCGGGCCTCATGGAGACAGCGGTCTTACGGGACGGAAGATTATTGTAGATACTTACGGCGGAATGGCGCGCCATGGCGGCGGCGCATTTTCCGGGAAGGACTGCACGAAGGTAGACCGCTCTGCGGCATATGCAGCCCGTTATGTCGCTAAGAATATCGTTGCCGCCGGACTGGCAAAGAAGTGTGAGATTCAGTTGTCCTACGCAATCGGCGTTGCCCATCCGACTTCAATCATGGTAGATACATTTGGAACGGGCAAGATCAGCAATGAGAAGCTGGTTGACATGATTCGTGAGAATTTTGACCTTCGTCCTGCGGGAATTATTCAGATGCTTAATCTGAGAAGACCGATTTACAAACAGACGGCTGCATATGGGCATTTCGGCCGCACAGACCTGGATCTTCCATGGGAGAAGACCGACAAGGCCGAGATTCTGAAGAAGTATCTGTAAATCTGTATTGCCAGTCTATTTATAAAAAATTTATAAAAGTTTATGGACGCTTTGCTGTGAAGCGTCCTTTTTCATGCTATACTTCATATATGACGTTGAGGGCAAAAGGTATTTTGCATTTGCAGGAGGCATGAAGATGAAGTTAAAGACAAGATTGATTATCGCTTTTCTGACGGTGATTCTGATCCCGATTCTTTTGACAGCCACGATTGCGTGCCTGTTTGGAAAATACCAGATGAGCGCAATTGAGAAGACTTATGAGATTACCGGCATGACTACTGAAAGTCTGTCCAATTCCGTTTCGCTCATGTCCAGGCTTACAGAAAAATTCTATCATGAACTTGACCAGATGGTGGAAGAGAACCCGGACAAGATGGAAGACGCTACGTTTCTGGAGGAATTTAACCAGAAGCTGAGAAAGAAGAAGGCGTATCTGCTGGTACGAAAGAGCAATATGCTGATCTATGTGGGGACCGACATGGAAGAAGCAGAGCCGGTGATTTGTCAGCTCCCGCGATATGGGGATTCGGAACTGGAATCTGAGAACGGCCTGTATCTTGGCGGAGAGGCTCAGGCGCTGGTAAAACAGGTGGATTTTCGATATCCAGATAATAAGAAGGGCAGCGCATTCGTCGTGGTAGACGTACGGGGCGTGATTCCAGAGGTGGAACGTCTGTATATCGACGTGGTCGTGGGGATTATCGTTGTGCTGATTCTGACGGCGGCAGTGCTGATCCTGTGGATTTATCGGGGCGTTATGAGGCCCCTTGGAAAGATGCAGATCGCAGCCCAGAAGATTAAGGAGGGCAACCTGGATTTTGAACTTGAGGCGGAAGCGGATGACGAACTGGGAGAGCTTTGCCAGAGTCTTGAGGATATGAGGCGCCGGCTTCAGGATAATGCAGAGGAGAAGATCAGATTTGACAAGGAGAATAAAGAACTGATCAGTAACATTTCCCATGACCTTAAGACTCCTGTCACAGCCATAAAGGGTTATGCGGAGGGGATCATGGACGGTGTTGCGGACACGCCGGAGAAGATGGAGCGTTATATCCGTACCATCTACAACAAGGCAAGCGAGATGGATACTCTGATCAACGAACTGACGTTGTATACGAAGATTGACACCAACAGGATTCCGTATAATTTCAATACTCTGTCTGTGGAGGCCTATTTTGAGGACTGTGCGGAGGATCTGTCTCTGGAACTTGAGTCTCGGGGTGTGGAGTTTGGGTATTTTAATTATGTGGAAGCGAATGTGAAGGTCATTGCCGATGCCGAGCAGATCAAGCGTGTGGTTCATAATATTGTGAATAATTCCATGAAATATATGGATAAGCCCAAAGGTAAGATTAATCTGAGGGTAAAGGACGTAGGGGATTTTGTACAGGTGGAACTGGAGGATAACGGCAGAGGGATTGCGGCAAAGGATCTGCCGAATATCTTCGATCGTTTCTACCGCACCGACGCTTCCAGGAATTCTTCTAAAGGAGGGAGCGGTATCGGACTTTCGATCGTAAAGAAGATTATTGAGGAGCATGGCGGCAAGATCTGGGCGACAAGCAGAGAGGAGACGGGAACAACGATGTATTTCGTTCTTAGAAAATATCAGGAGGTACCAGTGTATGAGTAAGATTTTGATTGTGGAAGATGAAGAGGCGATTGCGGATCTGGAGAAGGACTATCTGGAACTGAGCGGTTTCCAGGTTGAAGTGGCCAATGACGGGGAGAGTGGACTTTCAAAGGCGCTTAACGAGGATTACGATATGTTTATTCTGGACTTAATGCTGCCTGGCGTTGACGGGTTTGATATCTGCCGGCAGGTCAGAGATGTGAAGAATACGCCGATTATCATGGTTTCGGCGAAGAAGGATGACATTGACAAGATCCGGGGGCTGGGACTTGGGGCGGATGATTACATGACGAAGCCCTTCAGCCCAAGCGAGCTGGTGGCCAGAGTGAAGGCTCATCTGGCCAGATATGACCGTCTGACCGGAAGCGCAGTGGAGGCGAATAAGGTCATTGAAATCCGTGGGCTTAAGATTGATACAACGGCAAGAAGGGTGTGGATCAATGGAGAGGAGAGGACGTTTACCACGAAGGAATTCGATCTGCTGACCTTTCTTGCAAGTCATCCGAACCATGTGTACACGAAGGAGGAATTATTTCGGGAGATCTGGGATATGGAATCAATCGGGGATATTGCAACGGTAACGGTGCATATCAAGAAGATCCGGGAGAAGGTGGAGATGGATACCTCGAACCCGCAGTATATTGAGACGATATGGGGGGTTGGATACCGATTTAAGGTGTAGGATATTAAGAAAGAACGAAGGCGGACAGTTTATTCCCATGTGGAAGATCCTGTCCGCCGCCGTTCTTTCTTACATATGATTATTCGATTTCACCAAATATTGTGTAAGAAGGGTCGTTCTCTTTCGTCTTACCGCGGCCATTATTATAGTCGTCCGTATAAGAAGGATTGAGCATGAATGAATTGTCGCCCGCCACAATACGCTTAACGATTACCCATTTGCCGTCACGTTTTTCCCATTTGTCAATGTCGCGACAGTGGGCTAAGACTGTGAAGGTAGGCTTCTTTGCCTTATTGCGGTATTTGCATGCCGCATGCATGTAGGTTTCGCTGGCGGCCTTTGTGCCATCCTCGTTAAATTTTATCAGGATGTTTGTCATCATGTGATGGGTAGAGATCATCATCTTGGTATGCATCTTCAGCATCATATCAATGAAGCCTCTGCCGGTTCCCTTGTAGGTGGGGCCATAGTCCACCTCTGCATCTTCGGCGAATATCGTATACCCCAGTTCAAAATCTATCCTGTCCAATGCATGGCAGTAGGTATAGATCTGGTCTTTTATTTTATCTTTCTCAATTAAGATCTCCAGGTCGGTCATATTTTCACCTTCTTAATCTGTTAGGATCCGGATCTATTTCTTCTTTGGCGGATACTCAAGACCAATCCGTTTTGCCTGTCTCTCTGGATCCCAGAAGAAGCCCCACTCAACATACAGTTTTCTCTTTGCTGTTTCCGCAGGCGTCCAGGTAGCGAGTTCTTTGTTCTTGTAGAGCTTGTCAATTTCTTCATCCGTATAACCGAAGCTCTGAAGCACTTCGCGGTTGTGCTCTCCGAAGCAAGGAGCGGAAGCAACGATCTGGGAAGGATTCTTCTTGAAGATGTTGGTCACGCCGATACCCTTCATCTTACCGAAGCACTGATCTTCCCACTCAACCAGGTTCTCGCGGGCCTCGAACTGTGGATCCTTCTCGATATCGGCAGGTCCATAAGCTCTCTGGCATGGAATACCGGCTTTATTAAAGATCTCTTCAAGTTCATCGCAGGTACGGGCTGCACAGAACTCCTCACACAGTTTCTCGGCTTTCTGTCCGCGTGGGTCAAAGAGCGGGAATCCGGTACAATCCTTCGGTATATCTGGGTCTACGCCTGGCTTGCCCATGCCGATGATTGGGAATCCGCGGGTAACAGGGCCCTGGCCTACGATAGCTACGAACATAGCGCCGCCGTCCTTGGTGTCATAGAAGGAGAAGCAGGCGGCAGAGTCGCTCTTATTACCGGTACGGTACGGAACCGGCTCACCCTGCTTCGGATATCCGTTGTTGAACCATTTAGCCGGATAGTTGTCAAGAAGCCGGAACATGGTATCATACTGTGCAACGTCACAGGAATCGCCTTCGCCGGTACGCAGAGCGTGAATGTAACCGGACAGGGCAACCATACATGCATTGTATGCGGTGATGTAGTCAGATAAGTATGGATTCACCTTCAGCGGGCTTGAACTTGGCGTCTCGCCGTTCAGATACATATATCCGCCCATTGCCTGACCGGATACGTCGTAGGACGGTTTATCTTTAGAAGGACCAAACTGACCGTAACCAGATACATGGACAATCATAAGGGCTTTGTTGCGCTCCCAGCATGATTCGTCGGTGATGCCGCGCTTCTTGTAAGAACCAGGCTTTCCGGCTTCAATCCAGATGTCCGCCCATTCAATACATTTGTAGAAAATCTTCTTTCCGGCAGGTTTTGCAGTGTTGATCGTAATGGAATACTCATTACGATGGTTCTGAGACCATGACAGCGTACCGCGGGTCTGACATGCAATGGTAGGAGCCTCTGCCTGAAGAACCTTGGCGCCCATCTCAGCCATAAGGCTTCCTGCGAATGGTCCTGCAATGTTCGTGCCTGTGATGAATACTTTTACGCCCTGGAGAACACCAAATGCCGGATATTCATCAAATTTCTGAGTTAATTGGTTGTTGATTTCTTTCATGTTAGATTTCCTTTCTTTATTTTAATTTTTTAAGATTTTTATGTTATTCGTCTCCCTGAGGATATTTCGCCTGCAGTTTCTCGCCGCCGCTGATCGCGCCGGAAACGGCAAGGAACAGAAGAATTGCGATAACCATATAGAAGATCCATGTAACGCCGTAACCTGCAATGCCCTGGATGATGGAGGTCAGCACGGAACCGAACGCTGCGCCGATCAGGAAGAACAGGTTTGCAAAAGCGTAAATGCCTGCGTAATCCTTAGTACCGAATACCTTGGACATCAATACTGCCGGAAGAACCTTTGGAAGGAACATAGCAATGGCAAAGAAGATTGAATATCCAAACACAAGCATAGTCGTGCCGGTTATCGAATAAGCGTAAAGGCTTGCAAGTCCGATGATAACCAGTACGGCCGCACCGAGAACGGTCTTGCGGATACCCATCTTATCCATCAGAGCGCCGCCGCCCACCATACCTACGATGGAGACAACAGAGTAGACTGAAAGTACGGTTCCCTGAAGTTTTCCGCCGTCGTCAGCGATAGATGTAACAAAGTTCGGAACATGGGTGGTAACGCCTGCAGAGAGGATTCCGATACAGATAACAACCCCAAGTACGCAGAACCATGCGCTGGACTTTGTAGCAACTTTCTTAGATACACCGATCCATGCGTTAGACTGTGCCTGCTTGCTGTCCGCTGCAGAGTCGTTTTTCTTTCCGGTACGATATGGCTCAGTACCATACTCTGCCGGAGAACGTTTTACCAGGAACAGAGAGGTAATTACCATAACCACGCCTACAGCGCCCGCAGAGAATAACATGGCTGTCTTCCATCCGGTTTCGCCGGAAGAAATAAAGTTTGAAATAACCGGCGACCATACGGCGCCGCCCAGTCCGCCTCCGGCATAGGCGATTGACATCATGGTTGCACGCTTGTCTTCAAACCATGCGGTAACAAGCATGGAAATCGGAAGCTGTGTGAGACCTGCCAGGAAGATGTTAGCGAGACCGAATATCAGGTAGAACTGCCAGATCGCCGTACAGAAAGTGGCGACTACCCAGCATACGCATGTCCCGATGCTCATAACCAGCATCATAATCTTCATATTTTTTTTCTGATATAATCCTGCGATTACCATGGCTCCGATCGCGCTTGCGAAAGAGGCGATCAGGTTTACCAGTGACCAGGCTGTGATGTCGAATCCCAGGTTTTTACAAACCGGAGCCATATATAATGAGAAGCAGTTTCCCATGATTCCGGTTGGTATAAATGACAGGATAAATGCTGCAGCAAGAACCCCCCAGCCTTTAAACTTTTTACTCTCCATTTTTTTCTCCTTTCAGATATGAATTGTTGTTTAAATGTTGCTCTACGAGTTTACTGCGGACAATCTTACCGTTTTCGTTGCGCGGAATCTCATCTACGAACTCAAAAGATTTCGGTATTTTATAAGGCGGCAGATAATTCAGAGCGAATTTTATCAGCGTTTTCTCCTGGATAGGCTCGCCTGCTTCGATAAATGCATGAATGCGATGCCCCCATTCCGGGTCGGGAAGTCCGACCACGACTGCCTCTACAACCTTTTTTGATTTTTTTAATACTGTTTCAATCTCAGCGGCAAATACATTCTCGCCGCCGGTAACGATCATACCGCTGCGTCTGTCTGTAAAATACAGATAGCCGTCCTCGTCTACATATCCGATATCGCCCACGCTTTTGAAGCCATTCTCATCGCTTTCGAGAGGGGGGACATTGATGTATTTTATCCTGGGGGCGTTGCCGTTCCAGGACATATAGATATTTCCGATCTCTCCATGGGGAAGTTCGAGACCTTCCTCGTCACGGATCGAGATACTGCCGCAGGGCATTCTGCCAATGCTGCCTTCGTGAGTGAGCCATTCGTCGCCGCGTATATAAGTAATTCCCACGCATTCGGTCATAGAATAGATCTCGTATACCTTTTCCGGCGAAATGATCCGAAACCATTCGCGTTTCAGATCTGCAGAACAGACGCCGCCGGTATGGCAGAGAACCTTGAGACTGCTTAAATCCTCCGGATGGAAATTCGGAAGCTTAATAATACGCTGCATAAGCGTTGGAACTAACTGTACATACTCGATCTGGTATCTCTTTATTAGCGCTACGATAGATTTTGCATCAAGGCACGAAGGCATATAAAGAGTATTTCCACAGTAAAGCCCGTTAAATGTTACGGAATGAGGCGCCCCGTGAAAGAGCGGACCAGCCAGTAACTGGCGCATCTCAAAATCCATGCCGGAAAGCGTAAACCATGTCTGAAGTCCTTCGTCGCTTTCCCCGGCCGGCATGTCCTGCTGAACGACTTTTGTTTTCCCTGTGGTGCCGCCGGTACAGTTTGCCAGATTTGGAACTGCAAGAACGTCGGGCGGCATCTCCTCTGAATAAGTCCTGCTTAATTCTTTCAGTTCATTAGAACTCAGAGCCGGATAATCCGCAGGCTTCCAGCGGTTTGTGACCACAAGGGAAGGTGAAACACATTCACAGATCTCAAGGAGGTTGCGCCGTGGAACTCTGTCAGATATGGGAACATAACATGCTCCCGCTTTCCAGATGCCAAAAGCAAGAGCAATATGGGTAGGAATATTGGGAAGAGCCACAATGACACTCTTCCCGGCCCCGATTCCCTGCTCCAGAAGATACCACGCAATACGGTTGGAAAGCGTCTCAAGCGTCCGCCAGGTCATGACAGATTCCGTATTTTTCGGTGAGACGTATATGATTGCGGGAGCGTCCGGCTTAACTCTTGCGATGTTGGCCAACTGAGCTCCGGGAGTAAAAAAACTGTTCTCGCTATGATTGAAAATATTAAAGTGTGAAGTACACACGGCGTTTAGCCCTCTCATTTCTCTCCCGTATTTTGGAGCGTTTTTCTATAATTATTCTGTTTTAGCCTGCAACGTTTGCTGGTCTGTATCCACCGTCTACCGGCAATGTAACGCCCGTGATATAGGAAGCCGCACTGGAAGACAGGAAGAGGATTGCGTCAGCGATTACCTGTGGGTCGCCGATCTTACGAAGCGGAATTCCTGCCGCAAGGTTCTTCTTTGCAAAAGGAGGAACCGTAGCAAGAAGCTGTGTATCAATAACTCCAGGAGCAACAGCGTTGACACGGATACCTGCATATGCCTGCTCCCATGCCATAGACTGTGTGAAAGCAATCACGCCTGCCTTGGATACCGGATATGGGCAGCCGCAGCCTGCGCCGTAGATACCTGCTACAGAAGCAGTGTTTACGATACAGCCCTTGGTCTTCTTAAGCATCTTAATCGCATATTTGGTCATGTTAAAGGTTCCCTTGATGTTGGTGTCCATGACGTAATCCCACTGAGACTGTTTCATCTTATGGATCGGAACGCTGCTGTCAACGCCGGCATTATTGACAAGAACGTCAAGCTGTCCCCACATCTCTTCAATCTCTGCATAAAGCTCCTGAGCTGCCTTGTAGTCGGTAAGAGTGATTGCTTTGTGCTTAAATTCATATTCAGAATTGATAGACTTTAATTCCTCAAGCTGTGCAGAAACATCCTCGCCTTCTTTTCCTAAGAAATAAACCTTTGCGCCGGCTGCAAGAAATGATTTTACGGTAGCATATCCGATCCCTGTAGTTCCTCCGGTAACTAATACCACTTTTCCCTTAAATTCGTTTTCAAACATGATTGAATCTCCTTTCGTTTTTGGTCCCTGGAGTATTCCCGTTACCCCCGGAAAATTATCACCGATACGTTAGTTCAATGAATGGTAATATTTTAACATTTTTTTGACTGGTTCAGTAAATGGATAATTGTATTTTTATACAAAACAAATGGACAAAAAGTGAGAATCTATAGTCATAATGACGGACAAATAAAATTACGAAAAAAAGCTTATGTGAAAAATATATTTTTCACATAAGCTTTGGTTCTATTTGGATTTCTTTTCAACCGGGGTAAAATAATCTTTTGACATATGGTCTGTAATAATCCCCAGAAAGTTCATCATGTAGCAGAAACAGAGCTGGATACTGTCGCCTGCCTTGTTCTTTGCTTCGTTTAAAAGTCCGTTCATAGAGTCGTTGGCAATCTGAGCCCACAGACCTTTGAGATATACGACAGGAGGCTGAGACGGGATGGAAAAATTCTCGTATTTTAAATATGGATTTGCAATCATGTACATGTAGGTACCGCTGTTCATACGCGCTTCTGCAATTTCAAGTTCCGACCGTCTTGATGGTAATAACCGGTAGCGGTGGAATGGCCCAAGATTAATCAGGGTATTAGGCCTGAGTTTGTATTCCAGGCCGTTTACGCTTAATGTCCCGGTTCCAGACCTGATCAGAAAAAAGGTCTGGTCCCGGTTATTGGCATAGGACATGGGATTCTTGATACGACGAAGCTCTGCGTGGACCTTCTCTGGCAGGACGTTATTGGCAAAATAATCGTGGGCGCCGGAGAAAACAGTGCGGTTTGTATTCTCTTTTTCCATGGTTATCATCTGCTTTCTAAATTAATCTAACTTTTTGGTTTCTTTTTGTCCTGTTCTGACTGGCGGCGCTGCTTTCTGAATTCCCCTGGCGAGAGGCCGTTGATGCTAAAGAATACCCGCGCCATGGTACGGTCGGATCCAAAACCAGATTCAATGGCAATATCCATGACCGGAAGATTTGTTGTTGTGAGAAGAGACTCTGCATATCGTACCCGCAGCAATGAGAGAATCTCTTTGTAACTGGAATTCAGTCTGGATCTGAACTGAATGCGCAGGATATTTTTGGAGGTATAGAGATCCCTGGTCACACTCTTAGAGTCGATGGGTTCAGTCATATTCTCGTACAGGTAACTGACGGCGGATATCAGCGTTTCGCTCATGATAGTTCCGCGGTAGATCCGTCCGTCTTTTCCGTCGCTGATCATCTGATTCAGATAGGTCTGAGGCGTCATGCCCGTCATGGTCTTAAAACGGCGGAAAAACGTAATCTCTTCGTTAAAGCCGGATATTGACGATATATAGTCAAATGAAAGGCTGTCGTAGAGAAAGTAAGCCATTGCATGCGCCAGACGCAGCCGGTTCAGATAATGGTTAAAATTCAGTCCGGTAGCCACAAGAAGCGCATGATTAAGCGAAGATTCGTTGGAAGAAGGGCAGACCTCCTTTACAACGTCCGAAATCGTCAGAGGCGCAGTGCTGTGTGCGGCAATATAAAGGCTCGCTTTCCTGCTTAGAGGAAAGGAGTCGAATCTGTACGTCGTCTTTTTACTTTTGGCAAAGCGATTATATAAAAGTTCAATCTGCCGCAGAAATGAACTGCGGATTACGGTCGAACCATAAGTATTCTTTTTGCTTAACTGATGAAACTGCTCGAACAGATGTAAGATCTGTTCCACTTCCACACCGTCCGGGCCGATGACAGGAAGATTATTGACAACTTCAAGTTCTGCAGAGGGGGAAAGCTTGTTAAACGAATAGTAGTTCAGCAGCTGATAATCATAAGAACACACCCACAGGTGAAGCTGGCTGCCAAAATCCGGGCAGATGGTAAGTACCTGTGAACACTGAATCCATGAGACACAACCGGGCTGAACCGCAAATTCTTCTCCGTTTATAATAAAATTACCATGTCCTTTTCTGACAAGAATGAAATAGCTGTCGAATTCCATGACAGGGAACATCTCATCGCTTATCGTGTGCTTCTGAAGACTGAGATATTTGTCGGGTCCACAGAAAATCCCATCTCTTGGGAGCTCGCACAAAGGACGGATTTTTCTTTTCAAAATGCTGTGTCACTCCTTTAATTCTATATTTAAAATGTCGAAAATTATCGTTTCTGCATATATAAGAGATTATCATATAACAGGGGTGAAATCAATCAATTGTAATAAAAAAAATCATGATTTTCCTGGCAATTGAAAAGAAACAGACATAGAAAAAGACCGCAGGCGCCACCTGAAGACTGCGGTCTTAAGCGTACTTTCTAATATCTGGAATTAATTTATTTTTCTGGCAGAGAATCCCATTCTTCAGGCTCCCATCCTTTTGGCGGAAGCGGATTTCGGTACTCCCCGTTTGTCTGATACTGGTACATGCGCATTGTATGGATATGCCAGCAGCCGTCTTCTTCTTTTACAAAATCGTCGCAGTAGATGACTCGTGTCTCCACAGTGTAGCCGTCCTCCGTATAGACATGATGATCCTCATACTGGAATACGCCGCGCGCGTGGCTTTCGTCCATAATCCAGACGAGAGGCTGGTGTCCCATGTGGGACGTCACCATGGGAAGATTGCTCCATTTTGCATGTTTTGCCTGGGTTATAGGATTTTTTGCCGCTAACTGTCCGTTATGGTAACAGCGGAAATCTTTTGTAAAAAGTTCTACGGCATACTCTTCTTTTTTTAAATCCATCAGCCACCAGTAGTAATACTTAGTCTCAATGATTTTCTGAAACTCACAGAGAAGTTCAGGCGTATACTGCTGTCTGCGGGCGTTTAAGACTACCTCCAGAATCCGGTCTCTTTCCTTCGGTTTCAGAGTTCGTACTTTGAATGCCATCTGCCGTACCTCCAATCTTTGTTATAGCTGATATGCAGCCTCAAAACCTTCCCACATTGCGTAGCTTGCCTGACGGGCCCTTACGGCATCGCCGACTGGGTATACTTCCGGGATAAATGTCTTTAGTTCTTCTGAAAGCGGGTCGTAATTCCTGGAACCAAGGCCAAAGAGTACATAGTCAAATCCGCGCAGCCATTCTTCCGTACCATCTTTGCGCTGTACTTTTACGTCGTGGTCGGTCACTTCCAGGATCTTGGTATTTACGTTAATATCGACGCCTCTGCTCTTCAGCTTGCGGATCAACGGCGTGCGGTTTGGTGCGCAGACATTGGTCAGAAGCTGTGGAAGCATTTCGACCAGGGTTACTTCTACATCGCCGATACTTGCATAAAACGCCCGGTTATAAGAGTTCGGACGCGCATTCTCAAGAACGACCTCGGCAGTCTCGCAGGCAACGGCGCCGCCGCCAAGTACGCAGACACGGCCCTTCGGGATTACGAATTTACCTCTCAGGAAGTCGTGGGCAGTGCGCACGGGATAATCCTTGGTCCCTTTGATTGGCGGTACTAACGGTTTTGCTCCTGTCGCAACGATGACCGCCTCGGGAGCAAATTCCTTAATAGCGTCAACGGTTCCTTCTTTGCCGAATTCGAAGGTAACGCCGGCTTTCTTTGCACGATAGTTCAGATGTACCATCCACTTGGTCATCTCCTGTTTCCCAGGAGCGACAACTGCCAGATTCAGCTGACCTCCGATCTTCTTGTCCGCTTCCCATACGGTAACCGAATGTCCTCTTTCTGCCGCTGTTACAGCAGCCATCATTCCTGCCGGTCCTGCGCCTACTACCAGTACCTTCTTTGATTTTTCCGCCGGAACCTCCGGGAAGTCATACTCTCTTCCGACTCTGGGGTTAATGTGGCATCTGCACTGTGGAACTGCCTCGGTACGGCTGATACAGCTTCCGCCGCAGCTTGCGCAAGGCGTGATTTCGTCAAATTTGTTCTCATATGCTTTCTTACACAGATCCGGATCAGAAAGAAGGGGACGTCCAATGCCGACTCCGTCTACCAGGCCTCGCTCTACGATATCAGCCGCATAGCGGATGTCGTTGATCTTGCCCACAACGAAGACCGGAATGTTGACAACCTTCTTAATCTCAGAAGCTTCGTGTACATTGACGCCGATGGTCTTATTCTGGCATGGGATGATGTGTTCCAGTCCTTCGTACTGTGTGCCGCCGGAGATCTCGAGCATGTCAATTCCTGCAGCCTCGAACTTTGGAGCCAGGTACATCATATCTTCCAGAGAGTTACCGCCGATCTGACGCTCGTCGCCGGAGATTCGTAAGATCAATGGGAAGTCGGGGCTTACGTTTCTTCTGACTTCCTCGATCATTTCCAGAACAAATCTTGCACGGTTGTCCAGACCTCCGCCGTATTCGTCCATTCTCTTATTACGAAGAGGTGAAAGGAAAGAACCGGGAAGCATGTATGCATGCGCACAGTGAAGCGAGATGGCTCCGCAGCCTGCTTCTTCGGCTCTGCGGGCAGCCTGCCCGAACTGCCTGATGATTTTCTGGATCTCGTTAATAGAAATGGAACGGCTTACATGGCAGTTCGCATTTACATTGGCAGATGGTCCTAAGGGCGCGATTTTACGGTATCCGCAGACAGATTCCGGGCCTGGATGGATGATCTGCGGAACCAGAACGCTTCCGGCCTCTCTGACACGGTCTGCGAATTCCTTGAACTGTGGAACCATGCTGTCCTTATCTAATGCAGTAGTATTGCCAAGATAAGGATACTTGCGGTCAACGGTTACGGCGTCAATCACAACATATCCGGTGCCGCCCTCGGCACGGCGGACAAAAACATCCGCCAGTTTTTTCGGAACGGTTCCGTCTGCAGCTTCGTAATCCATGCTCATAGGAGCCATTGCTACACGATTCTTCAGCGTGGTCTTTCCCAACTTAAGAGGGCTGAAGAGTTTTGAATTTTTCATATCTGTTACCATATTAATTCCTCCTGACCTGTTATTGATGTTCATTATAAACGAATCAGACAGGGGGGACGTCACATTTTTTTGTCAAATAATCTACATTTTCAAAAGAAATCGTTAAAAATTCTTGCTGAAAAGGAAGACAAATTGTTTAAATTTACTACGAAAAGCAATGGTGAAAAAATTAAAAATTAGGCATTAATGACATAAAAAATTGATTTTTTGTACATTGTTTGTGCATTATAATCCGCTTTTTGTTCCTACATGGTATGGGGGTTAGTGTTAAACTTTAGACAAGTTACTAACCGATACGTTCCAACATATTCCGACAGATAATTCCCGTATTTGCCGGAATATATTGTGGGATCATGATTCCATGATTTTGAAAATAAAAAAGAGAGGATGATTTTGCAAATGAGTTATGATGCATTGTTTTCACCTATTAAATTAAGAGGGCTTGAGTTGAAGAACCGGGTTATTCTGCCAGGTATGGCTACCAAGATGGTTAAGCAGAAGAATGATGTGGCAGAGGATCTTCCGGGATATCACGGAGCCATCGCAGCAGGCGGATGCGGACTGAATATCGTAGAACTTGTATCTATCTGTCCAGAAACACACGCATATCTGTACCTTGGTCTTTATACAGAGCATCACAGAGATCAGCTTAAGAAGGTTACACAGGCAATCCATGATAATGGAGGAAAAGCGGCTGTACAGATCTGGCATGGAGGTTTTGTTCCTGAGGAGTTCTTTGATAAGACGAACAAATTAGAGACGCCGGATACTCTTAGCGTTGAGCGTATCCATGAGATTATCAAGCAGTACGGCGCATCGGCAAAGCTTGCGGTAGAAGCGGGATTTGATGCGTTGGAATTCCACGGTGCACATACCTATCTGCCTCATGAATTCATGAATGCATCTCTGAACAAACGTACAGATGAGTATGGCAATCAGAGTCTTGAGAATCGCTGCCGTTTCAATCTGGAAGTTATTCGTGAGATGCGCGCTAACATGCCGGAGGATATGCCTCTGATCATGCGTATGGATGCCATTGACGAGATGCTTCCGAAGAACACAACCGTAGAAGAGACGATTGAGTTTATCGGATGGGCTCAGGAGGCCGGCGTAGACGCAATCAACCTTTCAAGAGGAAATGCGCGTAGTCTTGCAACTGTTTACGAGGTTCCGCCATACAATCTGGAGCCGGGCTTTAACATGGATAATATTGCCGCTATCAAGAAAGGCGTGAATATTCCTGTAATCGGCGTAGGCCGCGTCAATACGCCGGCTCTTGCGGATGAACTGATTCGTGAAGGTAAGGTTGATATGGTAGCGGTCGGCAGGGCGCAGCTTGCTGATAATCTGTGGTGTACGAAAGCGAAAGAAGGACGCGACGCAGAGATCCGCCGTTGTATCGGATGTTCAGAAGGGTGCTATGACAAGGTTATCGACCCGAAGGCTACGCACATTACCTGTACACGCAATCCAAGGCTCTGCCTGGAATTTGAGGGAACGCCAAAAGCTGAGACGTCAAAGAACGTAATGGTCATCGGCGGAGGAATCGGCGGTCTGGTAACTGCTGAAATTCTTAAAGAACGCGGACATAACCCGACTGTTTATGAAGCGGCAGAGAATGCCGGCGGAAGATTCGTAATGGCAGGTAAAGCTCCTAAGAAAAAAGGATTTACGGATGCCGTACTTTGGGAGATTGAGAACTGTAAGAGAATGGGTATCGAGATTAAGACGAATACCACTGTGACGCCGGAGTTAATTGCAGAAGTGAAGCCGGATCATGTAATCATTGCCACCGGATCTGAGTATGTGAAGCCGGAGATCCCGGGAATCGACGGCGCTGATGTTGTTTCCGCAGAGGATGTGCTGAACGGAAAGGTTGAAGCGAAGGGTGAAGTCCTGATTCTTGGCGGAGGTATGATCGGATGTGAGACGGCACAGTATCTGATTGATAAGGGTGTTAAGGATGTCCGTGTCATGGACAAGAAGCGCGTGGGCAATAAGATGGGTATGCTGCGTACGATGTTCATGGATATCGAGTATCCTGGCAAAACGATCCAGAAGAGTATCCGCAGTAATGTAACCGCCATCGGAGATCATGAGGTTACATATAAGTTTACAGATAAATCCAAGAAGACCAGCGAGAAGACCCGTCACTTTGATACTCTTGTGATTGCAATTGGAACGACTTCTCGTCCGACAGAGACTCTGACTGCGAAATGTGAGGAACTTGGAATCGCTTACGATGTGATTGGCGATGCAAAGAAGGTTGGCATGGGTATTGATGCAACCGCTGATGCATACGCAGTGGGAAGAACCGTTTAATATAGCAGAAAGGAATGAATTGTATGACTGTTGAAGAACGCCTTGAAGCGTTAGAAAAAGAATTGCAGCAATTAAAAGATGTACAGGCGATTAAGGAACTTAAGAGTAGGTATTTATATGCGATGGACACCAAGGACTGGGAGACGTTTGCATCTACCATGGCTCCGGATATCGAGACTTCCTATTCAGATGGAAAGCTTAAATTCCACGGACCAAAGGAAGTTACAGATTATATTTCCAGCACCATGCCTAAGACAGAGATTACGCTGCACCAGGGCCACAATCCGCAGATCTGGTTCGAGAGCGATACGGTTGCTTATGGAAAATGGTATCTCAGGGATGAACTGATCTTTGATAAGAACGACCCGTATGAAGGGCTGGAGATCAAAGGGTCTGCAATCTATACGGATAAATATGTGAAGATTGACGGACAGTGGCTGATCCAGGATACTGGTTACATTCGTGTTTATGAAGAATCCTTCCAGCGTGATGCAAGCCACCGTGTCCGCATCAGTATGTTCCGCCCGTCTACAAAGAAAAAGAAAATAGCCAAGAGAAAAACGACGAAAGACGAGTAATACAGACAGCAATAGATGCCGCTGTGCCAATCTGGTATGGCGGCATATTTTGGGTAACAAGGCAGCTTGTCTCTGATTACAGATTCAGGAGGGAGAAGGATGTTTCGCGAATATCGAAGGAAAATATACAAAAAAATCCGTTTTGAGACATGGTATCGCAAGGCGAGTTATTATCACCGCAAACGGGATGAGATGGATGAAATCATTGAGAAATACAAAGGGCCGGAAGTCTTCAGGGATCGAAAATATCTACGTTCTCTGCGCCGGGATATGATTCGCAGTCTTTTTAAATATGGTTCCTACTACAGTGAGTATTTTCTGTTCGGGTATGAGGGGATGGATCCGGAATACCGGGCTTCTTTTATCACAGAAGGAATCCGTATGAGCTTCTACCCTAGAATGAATCTGAGAAAGAATACGGATCTTCTGGAAAATAAGTATAGAACCTATAAGAAATTTCAGAATATGTTCAAACGGGACGTGATCCGAATCAAGAAGAATGAAGAACCGACTGAGGAGAATCTGAAGAATCTGGAAGAATTTGCCGCCCGCCACGAAAACTTTGTGGTGAAGCCGGTATATGCGGCTTTTGGAAAAGCTGTGAGAATTGAAAATATCGCCATGTATGATTCGGTTGAAGAGGCTCATGCACACTACCGAAAGAACGGCGTTGTAATAGAAGAACTGATTGAACAGGGAGAAGCAATGGCGCGCATCCACCCTGGTTCTGTCAATACGCTGCGGATCCCGACGGTGATCATAAAGAACGAAGAAGGAGAACCACAGATCCGCCTGTTTCATCCGTCCCTGCGGATGGGAAGAGATGGAAGTTTTGTGGATAATTTTAGCGCCGGAGGAGTCAGCGCCCTTATTGACCCGGAAACTGGGATGATATATACTAATGGTGCAGACAAAAAAGGACATAGTTTTCTATGTCATCCAGACAGTCACATTACGTTTCAGGGGTTTCAGATCCCGGAGTGGGAAGAAGCGGTGGCAATGGTGAAGGAAGCGGCAATGATGATCCCGGACAATCATTACTGCGGCTGGGATCTTGCATACAGTAAAGACCGGGGCTGGTGCATGGTGGAGGCCAACTGTACGGCGCAGATGGGCGCTATGCAGATGGTTGAGAAAAAAGGAAGAAAGCATGAACTGGAAGCGCTGATTGCACAGATGTGAGAGTTGTTATCAGTGAAGAGGGACAAAAGATGGGGCGGTTAGGCGATATCAAAAGAATGTTTACCTCAAGGAAATACATACGGGAATTTGCAGCGGAATATGCCGGAAAATACGGAAAGAATCAAAGGGACGTTGAACTGGATATTGTGAATGCAAAGAAGCTGAATCATATTTCCTTTGGAGAATATGAGTGGACCGGATATTATGAACGTAACCCGCAGCAGAAGAAAACCGTGTCTACACTGTGGACGCGTATGGATTTCCGGAGAAAATTTACGGACAGACGTTATATCGGTATGCTGATGAATAAGTATATCTTTTCTAAAGTATTTGCGGAATTTTATGGACGCAGGTGCGCGCAGGCGGCAGAGGTGAATGAAGAACTGCTGAAAAGACTGGCAGAGGGAAGCGGTTATGTGGTCTATAAGCCTAATTGTAAGGGCATGGGGAAGGGGATCCGGATTCTTCCGGCGACGACAAAGGACGAGATAAAAGAAGCTCTTGCATGTATCCGCAGTGTGGGGAACGGAATCGTGGAAGAGTATATTCATCAGAATGAGGTTCTGCGCAAACTGTATCCAAAGGCTGTGAGCGTGATCCGTTTTTATTCTGTGTGTTCCCCTCAGGGCATGTTTTTGTTTGCCCCAGTGCTTACCGTGGCCCACGAGAATGAGATTTCTAATGGATGCCAGGATGCGCTGACATCAGTGGCGGATATCCGCACCGGGGAGGTTCTGACCCACGCTGTGGATCAGAATGAGATCGTGGAATATCAGACACATCCGGTAACCGGTAAGGCTTTTCTTGGAGTAAAGATCCCTTACTGGGAAGAGACGATTGAGATGCTGCGCAAGGCGGTTCCTCTGGCAGATAAGATTTCCAATGTGGGCTGGGACGTGGCCATAACCGGGGAAGGGCCGGTTCTGGTGGAGGCGAATACGATTCCTGGGTTCACCACTGCGCAGTATTCTGGTTTCGGGCATCTTACGGACGGGTATGGTTATCAGCCTCTGTTTGATGCAGTGCATGACATTGGGTTTGAGGATGACGGACGTTATGAGAAGGTGGTCCTGAGGCTTTCATAGAACTGCGAAGTGAAAAGGAGGGGGCCGGAGGATGGCTGATCAGATAAAGGTATATTATACCAGGCTTCACAATATGGGGGATCAGTTGAATGAACGGATTATTGAGAAATGCTTTGGTTATGAGGTTGCGCGCCGTTCTTTTCTGGACGGAGAATTGTGTGCGATCGGAAGCTGTCTGGGGATGTATACACTGCACGGAACTTTTCTTATGCGTATCCGACAGAGGCTCAACGGGATAGTCAGACCCCGTGTGTCTATATGGGGGACGGGGTTTATCAATTACTCAGACTGCGAGGGCAGATTCTTTAAGAGGAATATGGATTTCTGTGCGGTGCGGGGAGAACTGACGAGGAAAAGGGTGGAGCAGATGACGGGGCTGAGACTGGATATCCCTACGGCTGACGCAGGGATTCTGGCATCGGAACTGCTTGAAGAACTGCCGCCGAAATGTTATGACGTGGGGGTTGTGCCCCACCTGTGCGATCTTAAGGATCCGAAGGCGTCGGAACTTCTGCTTGCTTATGCGAAAGGGGAAGAAGATTTACGACAGGCAGAAAATGTCCGGCTGATCAATGTGAAAGACGAGCCGCTGAAAGTGGTGAAAGAGATTGCCCAGTGCAGATATATTCTTTCAAGCAGTCTTCACGGTCTGATCGTGGCGGACAGCCTGGGTATCCCGAATCTGCATGTGGTCTTCGGCGACCGGCTGTTAGGGGATGGATATAAGTTTGACGACTATTATTCTGCTTATGGAATCAGACACTGTCCCTATGACCTTCGGTCTCTAAAGATACCGGACCTGGCACAGATTGAAGACAGATACCAGATCCGCCCCGAGGCGGTTGCAGAGAAAAAGAAGTTAATGAAACAAGTGTTCCCGTTTCCTGCTTTCAACTGACGGATTACTTCTGATAAAGGATAGGAGTCATAATTATGGAACAAAAGATGATTTCAGTCATCATTCCGACATACAACAGAAAAGAAAAGCTTCCCAGATGTATAGAAAGCGTTCTTGGGCAAAGCTACCGGAATATTGAGGTTCTTGTGGTGGATGATGCATCGACAGACGGTACAGAGGGACTTTTTGTGGATGTTTCTGATTCAAGACTTCGTTATCTGAGATATGAAACCAACGAAGGTGCGTGCTATGCGAGGAATTATGGCGCAAGGCATGCGAAAGGGGAGCTTCTGGCGTTCCAGGACAGCGACGATGTGTGGCATGGGGATAAGCTGGAAAAGCAATATGACCATCTGCTCTCTGAGGGGGCAGATCTGTGTTTCTGCGGAATGAACCGTATATCCGAGGGGGGAAGTCGTTTCTATTATCCGGTACATCCTTTCCACCCGGAAGCCGCCCTGGAAGAATTTCTGGCCGAGAACAGAGCCAGTACCCAGACCATGCTGATGTATCGGGAGGTGTGGGAGCGGCTTCGGTTTGACGAGAAGATACGACGGTACCAGGACTGGGATTTTGGAATCCGGGCCGCAGAACGTTTTTCGCTCTGCTATCTGCCCGAGGCGCTGGTAGAATCAGCCGTGGGGGAGGACAGTATATCTGCCAGGGTAAAGTCCTATCCTCATCTGCTTCATCTGCACGACAAGCATGAAGCGCTGTACCGGCAATATCCGGGCAGTGAGGCCGTGATGAACAGGCGTCTGGGGAAGCGGGTGCATCGTACGGATCCCGGGCTGGCGGCAGTCCATTTCCGAAAAAGCTTTGGCTTAAGCCGCAGTTTCTATGACCTTGGCTATTGGATGGCAGACAGTTTCCGCGCAATGTTAAGAAGCGGAGGAAGGATGAAGGAAAGGGAGAACGAAGGATGACAGCATTCGTGATACTGCATTACCGCGCCATAGATATGACCAGGACCTGTGTCAGGAGAATTCAGGCATTGGAGGGCAGACATCATATCGTGATCGTGGACAATGCTTCTCCTAACGGGACGGGAGCGGTTCTGGCAGAGGAATATTCCGGGGAAGATCAGATTACGGTTCTTCTGAATGAGGAAAATGCCGGGTTTGCCAGAGGAAATAATCTGGGGATTGAATGGGTTTGTAAGAATCTGTCTGCGGATTTCGTGGTTGTGCTGAATAATGACGTAGAGATTCTGCAGAAGGATTTTTCGGTCAGGATCGGGGAGATCTATAAGGAGCATCCTTTTGATGTTCTGGGACCGGACATTCTGTCTGTTTTTTCGGGAATTCACCAGAACCCCAAGAGCCTTAAGGGATGTACCCTTCAGTCGGTGAGAGAGAAGAGGGCCAGGGTGAAGCGAAGCAGCAATCCTGTCCTGCTTCTTTTAAGCAGCGGTGAGAAGAACAGCCCTGCTATCTGGAAACGGGTTCAGAGGCGGCAGAGGGCAAAGCAGCGCATTGATTCTTCTGTTCCGGCAGAAGGGATTGTTCTTCATGGTTCCTGTGTAGTTTTTTCAAAGAGATATCTGAAAGGACATCCAGCCCCCTTTTATCCCAGGACTTATATGTACTATGAGATGGAGATTCTGGAGTGGAGGTGCAGAAAAGAAGGAAACGTAGTTCTCTATGACCCGTCTGTCTCTGTTCTGCACTATCAGTATGTGGCTTCGAAACAGGAATATAAATCAATTGTCAGACGGTCGAAATTTGTGATGGACTGTCTGATGGATTCCCTTACGGCGGCTGAGGAACTGATTCTTTCCGAAGGCGGGGAGGAGACAACGTGAAGAAAAAGAAAATCAGTAAAGCATCACGGATGTTTTACATTCTGCTTTCCTATCTTTCGCCTGGTCTGAATACCAGGCTTCTGTTCCTTAAGAAATTCGGACGTCTGCCGGATCTTAAGAATCCGGCGACCCTCAACGAGAAACTTCTGAAATTAAAACTTGAGGACTTTGGAAGAAATGAACTGATCAGACAGTGCGCAGATAAATACCGGGTGCGTGCATATGTGGAAAGCTGCGGTTTTGAACGCTGCCTGAATAAACTTCTGGCAGTGTATGACTCGGCAGAAGAGATTGATTGGGACAGCCTGCCAGAGAGTTTTGTGATCAAGTGGAATTTCGGCTGCGGCTACAATATCATCTGCCGGTCCAAGGGGGAGCTTGACCAAAGCGCGGCAGAGCAGCAGCTCAGAGCATGGGGGAGGGAGCCGTTCTGGGCGTATTTCTCGGAACTGCAGTACCGGGGCGTTGACAGGAAGATTATCGTGGAAGAATATATCGGAAGCAGGGACGGCGTGCCTCCGGAGGATTATAAATTTTACTGCTTTCATGGCAGCGCCTATTGCGTCATGGTATGTGTGGGGCGTAAAGAAGGGTGGCCCCGTTTTTACTTTTTTGACAGGGAGTTCGGGCTGCTTCGGATTAACCGCGACTCGGTGGAAGCGCCGGAGGATTTTTCGCTTCCAAAGCCAGAAGGATTTGAGGAGGCTTTGGAGACTGCCGACATGCTGAGTCAGGGATTCCCCTTTGTGCGGGTGGATCTGTATATGACGGAACAGGGCGTGCGGTTTGGAGAGATGACATTTACGCCTGCAGCGGCGTTGGATAATAAACGGCTTCCAGAGACAGATCTGCTTTTGGGAAGTCTGATGTAGGAGAAGAAAATTATGAAGATTGCAGTCTTAGGAGCAGGGAACAGCGGATGTGCGCTGGCGGCTGACTATGCCTGGCGCGGGCATGAGGTGACGCTGGTCAAGACTTCCCATTCCCTGCATGATGATAATTTCCGCCATCTGGAAGAAAATGACGGAGTGATGGTTCTGGATGAATTTGGTCAGGAAAAGGTCTGCAGGATCAGCCGTGTGACCAGGGAGCTTGAGCAAGTCCGGGGGAAGGCGGTCGTCCTTTTGTGTACGCAGACGGGAGTTCATAAGGAGGTTCTTAAGAAGGTGATTCCCTATCTGGAAGCCGGGCAGATTCTTCTGATCAATCCCGGGTATTTTTCAACGGCATATGCCCTTGGCCTTGGCCTTAATGACAGAGTCATTGTGGCAGAGGCACAGAGTAATTTTATTGACGGGCGTATCTTAAGTCCCGGACAGTTTAAGGTGGGATTTCGTAATGTCCGGAATCCAATCGGTATTTTTCCGGCGGACAGAAGGGATGAGGCGGCCAGGATCTTAGACCAGATGGGGACGCCTTTCGTGTATCTCAGAAGTGTGGCAGAGGCGGCGCTGCATAATCCGAATATGATCGTCCATACAGTGGGGGCCGTTATGAGCATCCCAAGGATTGAGGCCACGGGCGGAGACTACTGTATGTACCATGAAGTATTTACACCTTCGGTGTGGACCCTTCTTGACGCCCTGGACACGGAAAAAATGAACATCCTAACTGCCCTTGGCTTTGAACGTCTTTCTTATGCCGAGGCATGTAAATTCCGCAACAGTCTGGATGAGCACAGAGACGGCCGGGAAGTGTTCTTTGAATACGCCTCCATGCCCGAGAGGGCCAAAGGGCCTCAGAGTGTGGATTCCCGGTACATCACAGAGGATGTGCCCCAGGGGCTTGTGCTGATGGAATCTCTTGGAAGCGTTCTTGGTATTCCGGTTCCGGTGTGTACGTCGCTGATTGAACTTGCATCAGCAGCTCTTAAGAGAGATTTCAGGAAAGAGGGACGTACATTACAGCGTCTGGGAGAAGAGAATGTGCGCAGGATCCTGGGTAAAGAAGACGGATTTCAGGCATCTGAAAAATAAAAGGAAATGAGGCGAAGAGATGTCGCGCTTAAGTACCGGAAAAAAGATCTATCAGATGGCAAAACAGCTTAAGAGGCAGCGGGGCGGCATCACCGCTGCCTATGTTCTGGATGCGGTGCGCTGCGGTTACCGGCATATGGCTTCGCCGGAGAACTATTTTGTGCTTCGTTTCTATGAACTGAGCGATGAGGAGAGGTTCGATTATCTGACTTCGGGGCGGTCGGCTATGGCAGACCGGGAACTGAACCAGGCCATGACCAGGGAGAATAACCGGATCATGTCTCAGAAACATCTGTTTTATTCTTTTTTTTCTGATTTTATACATCGGGAAACTATTTATGTTCCAGAGGTAACCTACGAGGAGTTCTCGACATTTTTTGATATGCATGAGACGGTGATTCTAAAACCGGACGTAGGAATCATGGGACAGGGGATCGAGAAGATCTGTACGGCGGATGTGAAAGACCGGAAAGTCCTCTTTGAAAAGTGCAGAAACAAAAAGCTTTTAGCAGAGCAGTTCATATGCCAGCATGAAGCTCTGGCAGCAATCAGTTCCTGTGTCAATTCTGTTCGTATTAATGGCGCCAGGGACCAGAAAGGGACAATACGGCTGATAGGAGCCTGCCTGAAATGCGGAAGTCAGGAGGCTTTCGCCGATAATTTCCATTCGGGCGGAATCGCCTATCCGCTGGATCTGGAGACCGGAGTCGTCACGGGACCTGGCCGGAACAATACACAGATTCGGGACTATGAACGCCATCCCGGTTCATCGGTCTATATGCCGGGCTTTCGCCTGCCTTTCTGGGAAGAGGTCAGAGCCTGTGCGGCGGGAGCTATGGAACGTATGCCGGAACTAGGCTATGTAGGCTGGGATATTGCGGTTACGCCTAAGGGGGCGGAACTGATCGAAGGAAACTGCCACTGGCCCGGCGGCAATATTATTCAGTTAGATAAGATCGGGAAGTACCCGCTGATAAAGGAGTGCTTAATATGAGTATTTTAACGGAAAATTATCTTGTAAAGAACATACGAGCCTATCCGGTTCTGCGAAAAAAATTTATGACCTATATCAAAGGTCTGAATCAGTTCCCGGAAGGGTTTCATAAGAATAAGCTGTTCCATGACTATCTTAAGGTCCGCAGACACAACCCGGAGAAGAGGGTATCCCAGTCAGAGTATATGATCTTTGGTTTCTACAATCTGAGTACGGAGGAACAGAAAAAATATCTTACCGACGTGGAAGCAACGCGGCTGATGAGGCCGTATAACAGTGACTCGGAGCCGTATCTGAAAAGCAAGGTCCGGTTTCTTCAGAATTTCACACGTTTTATCCATAGAGGATGGCTTTATGTGCCGGAAGCGACCTACGAGGAGTTCTGCGAATTCATTTACAGATATCACAGAATTGCTCTTAAGCCCCAGTATTCCAGCTGGGGGATCGGGTTTCTGAAACTGACGGAAGAAGAGTTCCGGGAAAAGAAGGATTCCCGGGAATTTTATGAGAAGATGTGCGATGGTAAATATCTTGCAGAGGAATTCGTGGAATCCTGTGAGGAGCTGGCAGTATTTCATCCTACGTCGTTGAATACGCTGCGTGTGATTACCTTCCGGTGCAAAGACCGCTTTGAAGTTTTTGGATGCGGGCTGCGTGTGGGAAATAACGGATTATGCGTGGATAACGCCCATGGAGGGGGGATCTTCTGCGAGATTAACCCTGCGGACGGTAAGATTATGACGGACGGCATCGATGAGTGCTCCAACAGATATGAGGTTCATCCCATGAGTAAGGTGAAGTTCAAAGGAATGCAGATTCCCCAATGGGAAGAAGTGGTGGAACTGTGCAGGGAAGCATCAAAAGAACTGCCCTGTCTGCGCGTCGTGGGATGGGACGTGGCGATTCTTTCGGACGGAAGGCTGGAACTGATTGAGGGAAACCATAATCCGGGGATGAATATCGTGCAGGCTCCTGCAAAACATGGGGTTCATGATAAATTCGAGGCGATGCTTTGGGATTATTACGGAGATCCAAATCAGTATAGTGAGAAATCCAAGGTTTGTAACTAATTTGGACGGTCGGGAAATGAGTGTATATAGACGCATTCTCCCGACCGTCCAAATTGTGTTCTGCGGTTACATTCCTAATTTTTCTCTCAGTTCTTTCGCTATGTCATACCCGCTGTATTCCATCGGAATCACATAATCGTCCCCTTCGCCATGAAGAGGAGTCCACACCTGGGCGTAGAAAGGATTCTTCTTTGCAATCTGTCCATACCGCCACTCATGTGAAAGACATTCCGGGCACCAGTGGCCGCCGTGCAGAACGGCATTTACCGACATCATAAATTCATGACCGTCTGCACAACTCCATTTCACAGGTGTGTAGATATCCGGTACTTCCTGGGCCAGACATTGGCCGCCCCGGAATTCTGCCGCTTTTTTCAAGTCGTCTAAAGTCAGTTCTTCAAGAGACTTTGTCTCGTCATAACCATGGTCAAGGTAAGTCGCTTCTTCGCTGGGATGGTGCAGATCGAACTCGTCCCATCCTTTGATTGCTTTCTGTTTTTCCCTGGAGCCAAAGAAGGCTTTGATCCAGTCTTCTTCATTATTCTCAAACATCCAGTAAGTACCCATCCGCCTGCGGCCGATTTCGATATTTTTTGCTTTCATCTCTTCGGCTGTCGGGAACATAGAACGAATCATGGGATTCGCCGCCATTCTGCGCATCTCATCCTGTACGCCGCCCCAGTATTGTTCTGCCGGGATGCAACGGAAATGCAGGATATCATCCAGTTTATCACTGTCGCTGAAGTAATGTCCATGGAAGTTATACAGCGCAAGCATGTCTGCATCATACAGATCTTTCAGTCCGATTCCGAATGCGCCAAGGCTTAAATCCATCAGTTCCCAGCTTGTAAGGCGGTATCCTGGTCCGCTGCTTAAGTTATAACTTTTTCTCCAGAAAGATTCCGGAACAAAAGCCTCGCAGATATTCGCCATACAGATTCCGGATTCTATGGCAGTGCTCCATTCTACCACGTAGTTCGGAGGCTGGTGGAAGACGATTGGCTGATCTCCGGCACCCTCGGCTACGGGATGCTGGCCGCTCTGCCGGATAGAAACCCAGTGCTTCAGGCCCGAATCAAAGACTGCCAGTTCGGAAAATACTTTCGACAGCGCATAGTAATCGAAGATAGAAGGATTGATCGGGTCTCCGACTCTTCCCCAGTGGACCGGCTCTGTTCGTCCGCCGGTCATTGCGATGGAACCGATATATACCAGATGTACCTTATCTGGATCCGGCTGTTCTTTGATCGCCTTAATGATGTTCAGCGTAGAACCGATATTTGTGTATAAGGTCTGTTCCGGATACTGGTCAGCGGCGGGAGAAACCATAGCTGCGATGTGAAGCACATAATCTGCGCCGTCGACACCCTTTCGGATTGTATCGTAATCTGCCATATCACCCCAGATGACTTCCAGTGAAGGACATGCATATTTTTTAATGACTGCGGTGTCTTTCTCTGTTGGAAGTACCAGTGCCCGTACATGGAAACGGTTATTTCTGGCAAGAAGCTGCTTTAACGTCTCCTGTCCCATCGTGCCGGTGCCGCCTGTCAGGAATACCACTTTTTTCGGTACGGAAACCACTTCATGCTCTCCCGGCCGGTCAAAGGTGAGAGCTGCGTCAAAGGCTTCCCTGGTTGCCTGAAGCGCATACCGCGCAAGCCCGGCATCGCCTACTTCATAATATCCGATCTTACGGTCATAACAAGCTTGTGAAAGAGCGCTTCCATCCCTTTTCTTTACGCTGCTTATCACCACATAGTCGCAAGGAAATTCAACGGCTTTTCCGTTCTTCTGGCCAATCACCCCATGATCCGTTATCTCTGTTACCGTTATCTCTGTCACTGTCTTGATTCCGGCAGACGCAACGATTTCTTTCACGCAGATCTTTCTGGTGCTGCCCATGTTTGTGCAGACATCCTTCTGTTTTTCTAAAACGGTTACTTTCGCACCCTTTTCTGCGAGATATTCTGCAATACCCATTCCGGCCATATCACCGCCGATGACAACCACGTTTCCAGACAGGGATTTCTTCTCTGCCAGTATATTGTGGGAATGGATTACAAAGCCTTTATCTGTGCCCGGAATCTCAGGCAGTGCAGGTGCGGCTCCGGTCGCATTGATGACTGTGTGTGGATTCAGCCTGGCAATCAGTTCCGGGGTTACGCTCGTATTCATGCGGATGTCAACGCCAAGCCGTCTGGCTTTTTCGCCCATGGATATGACCGCTTTCTTCATCTCAGCCTTTCTGGGCGTCTCTCCTGCAAGCAGGAACTGTCCGCCAAGAATATCTGTCGCTTCGCACAGAATCGGTTGATGGTTCCGCTTTTTCAGAGTGATGGCGGCTTCAAGGCCTGCGATACCGCCGCCTGCGATCAGCACGGTCTTCGGTTCTTCGGCCGGGATCAGCGAGCACTCAGCCTCCCGCCCAACCGCAGGATTCCGAAGACAGGTGATACAGGGAATTTCCACATCTTCACAACTGTCATAGCAGCCCTGGTTACAACCTACGCAGTAATCAATATCGGCCGTATTCCCGGCGGCCGCTTTGTTGCAGAAGTCCGGATCCACGAGCTGGGCTCGCCCCATGACAATCAGGTCGACTTTATCCTCTTTCAAAATCTGTTCTGCAAGCTCCGCTGTGTTGATCCTTCCGACGCCAATCGTCATCATGCCCGTCTCCCTGCGGATTCTTGCAGCATTCTCGATGTTATAGGCATTAGGGATGTCCACAGGGGGAACCTCGTACTTAAGTCCGGCTGTCAGAATGTTTCCACGGGAAATATCAAGCACGTCCACGCCGGCTTCTCCTGCAAGCTTACAGAAATCAATGACTTCCTGGATGGTCAGCCCATTCTTAAAATAATCATCGTGCGCGCCGATTCTCATTAATAAGGGCATGCCTTGCGGAATCTGCGCCCGTATGGCACGGATGCACTGAAGGGGGAACTTTGCCCGATTCTTGAATGTACCACCGTATTCGTCTGTCCGGTGATTGATTCCGGCAGATAGAAAGGAATGTGGCAGATACGTGTGCGCACAGTGGAATTCTATGCAGTCAAAGCCTGCTTCCACGGCTCTTTTTGCGGCGGCTCCATAGCATTGTACAATCTCTTCGATCTGTTCTGTGGTGATTCCGGGGATGGTCATCTCCGGTGAGACCTGCATATCGCTGGCAAGAAGAAGCTGTGCCGTCTTATCCATTCCTACCGCCAGGCTTCCCTGCCAGAGCTGAAGTCCTGCTTTTCCTCCGGCTGCGTGGATTGCGTCTGTCAGAGTTTTCAGCCCCGGTATGTATTCATCATCGCTGACGGAGAGATAGCCTCTCGGCGCACTGGGTGTGTGGACGCTGCACACCTCGACCATGTTCAGGCCACATCCGCCTTTGGCGC
Source organism: uncultured Dorea sp. (assembly GCA_910579925.1). GTDB lineage: Bacteria > Bacillota > Clostridia > Lachnospirales > Lachnospiraceae > Sporofaciens. The sequence continues at coordinate 12,803 of CAJTVY010000007.1, read as the reverse complement.
GTGCCACATGATAATCAATCAGTTTCTGGGTCACAAAACATGCCTTTCCTGCAAATTTAGTTCCCATTGAAGGAAGAATGACCCGGTTTCTTAACTCCATGTCTCTGATTCTGACAGGACTGAACAATTTATCAAACATTCTGTTACCTCCTTGTCTAATCTTTTGGGTATCTGACTATTTTACCATATTTTAAACGGAATATAGAAAAAGGATGTGGAAATGTTACAAAATTGAGGAATTCTGACTGGTGTAAATTAAGAAAAGGGCTGCATGTTGTCAGCCCTGTCTCCTTAAGGAGCTTTTCTAGCGTGACGACACACTAGTCAACCGCACTTGTTTCATCGGCCATATACTCGAAGAAATCGAAGTCTGCGTAATGGGTATGTTTTACCCGGTCCGCACAGGTAATCCCCACCATGGTTCCGGTAAATTCCCCATAGCGGCAGTATTCATCTGAAAACCTGGTAGTGTCAAAGGTGCGCCCGATCTTTTGGTAATTTTTATTGTCGTAACTCCACTCAAACCAGGACTTCCGGCCCTGAATGAAAAGCCGCAGATAAATCGGTACATCATCCACGGGGATACGTGTGTTCAGAAATTCGGTCTTCTCCCCGTTTTCCAGATGAATGACGGATATTGCGCTTTGTCCCAGGGTTTCGCTGTGATATTTTCTAAGGTTAATATAATTCATGTTGTCGTAATAAAGAATCAGCCCGGCGCTGTGCTGATGGACTTCGGGAATAAATTCCATCTTTGTGGTAATCCGGGCATAGACGCTGGTCAGTTTCCGGGCAAGGATGCTGACGCGGTTCAGCGACGTGCGGGATTCCTGTCCCCGGATTCTCACGTAACCCGGCCTTGCTTTCACGTCTGCAAACGACTGGGGCATGATCCGGGGCGAATAGTAATAATTCCCCAGTTCTTCCCCGTCAAAATCGTCAAAATCTGGGATTTGCGGTAATGGTGCTTCCGGCAGGGAAGGTTCCGGCACTTCCAGCTTTGCCAGGTTGCTGCCGTCTGCCATTCTAAGCCAGCCGTCGTCCGTCCATATCATTTTCTGAATGGCGGTCTCCCGTCCCAGGGTACACCTTAGTTCCGGTACAAAAGGTCTTGCGGTCAGATGTACCAGATAGACTTCCCCTGTGGGAAGCTCTACATAGCTTCCATGGCCGGATTTCTGTAAGACAGAATCCGGGTTATAATATCTTGGTTTCAGATGATCCGGGTCGTGCCGCTCATAGGATTCGCCGGGGACACTGGTGACAATCGGATTTTTCGGATCCTTCTCGTAAGGTCCCCACACCTGGGCGGAGCGTCCCATGGTTACACAATGATTGTATCCCGTGCCGCCTTCTGCGCACATGATGTAATAGTATGCTCTCCTCTTCGTCAGATGGGGCGCTTCAATACAGCCCCGGTCTGTGCCGCCGTGCCACATCCGTCTGGGATAGCCGATGATCTCCTTTTTTTCCGGGGAATATTCCACCATACAGATCGCCCCGGGTTTCTCATAGCCTTCCCGAGTTTCCCATTCCAGGGAAACGATATATTTCTTTCCGTCGTCGTCATGAAACATGGAAGCGTCAAACCCGGAGGAATGAAGATAAACAGGTTCACTCCAGGGGCCTTTCATGTCCTTGGCAGTTACCAGATAGTTATCTACGTCAAAATACCGGGCGTTCATGGAATTCATGACGCCGTATACCACATAGAACAGGTCTTCTGCTTCACAATAGGTCAGACAGGGAGCCCAGATTCCTTTTGCGCTTGGAAGCTTCTTTAAATCAACCGCCGTATCGTCTGTCAGAACATGTGTGTAGAGTTCCCAGTTCTTTAAATCTTTCGAGTGATATACCGGAATTCCGGGGAACCATTCAAAGGTAGAAACCGCCACATAATAATCGTCCCCCTTCCGGCAGATACAGGGATCCGGGTTAAAACCAGGAAAAATGGGATTCTGGATCATGAATTTTCGCTCCTTTCCTTACAGAAAGAATCACAACGGGGAAACCAGCCGAAATCAACACATCTTCCGAGATCCCAACTGTCCCAGCCGACCCATCCTTTGTCATTCACTGTGTCTGTCAGCAGCTTATAACTCCAGTAGAAATATCCGCTGCCTGCATTCCAGGCGTCAAGCTGCGCTCTGGCAATGGCCTGGTAAATACGTTTCTTTTCCTCATCGTTTAATGATTCTTCGGCATTTCCTTCCACTCCGTTTAATACGCTCTGCCCGCCTCTCGTATCGCAGCCGCAGGCAAGGGAGTTAAACAGGCACCATTCGCCGCAGACAACTGGGAAATACTTCTGCATTTCTTCGATGTCCTTCTTATAACAGTTCTCGATGTAAGCCAGATATGCGTCAAGTTCCTGCCTGCAGCCTTGTGTTTCTGCCATCATCAGATACTGATGTGTATCCAGGACTACATTGACGTACTGTTCCTCCTGCATGAAATCTTTCCATGCCAGAAGCTCGAACCCATCGTGGATCACCACGTATTTTTCATTTGGCAGGAATCGTCGGAGTCTGTCGTATGCGCGCAGGTAAAAGTCTTTTAAAAACGCAAGCGTATTAGGGGCAGAACCTTTTGCCAGCTCTTGATCGGCGGCTGGATAACGGCTGGGTACGTTCATGGTTTTCCACATATTTTCTGTAATCGGTTCATTCAGAACTTCGATTCCCCAGAGACCCTTCCTGGCGCCATAACGCTGCGCAAGCCGTTCCAGAACAGAAAGGACGAATTCGACTTCTTCGGGACACTGGGACCATCTGCATACGCCGCAGATTCCGCCGTTGTCAAATCCGTTCTGGCCCATGGGAGCCGTGTGCAGGTCGATCAGAATCTGAAGTCCGTATTTTTCGGCCCAGTGAAACGCCTTGTCCAGTTCATGGACACAGCCGATGAAAGGCTCTCTGTCGCCAAAGATAAAGTAGGGAACAGGAATGCGCACCGTGTCCATTCCGATAGATCTGATGGTGACAAAATCCCGTTCCGTAATATATTCCGAGCGGTGAATCTGAATCCTCGCCTCGTACACTTCGCGGGAAAGCTGACGGGGAAGATAATACTCGTCTTCTGCCGTTGTGCCTTCAAATAGGGCCGGGCTCATCCATTTCTCCAGAACCAGCCAGTTTCCAAGATTGACGCCTTTTACGTTCATATTCATTCCTCCTACAGTGGGTTTTTGTGCCCTTACAGTATTGATGATAGAGTAAGTTTATCATGAACGGGCGGGAAGAGAAAGATGGTATATTCTCTAAAATATAGGTCGATATTCTCTTTTTTAGATTGAAAATGTCTTGCCGGAAGGATAAAATGAAGGTAGAAATGCAGGGAAACGGAGGAAGAACAGGTGTCAGAGCAATACAAGGAACATACTTATGAAATGATCCGGGTTCCAGAGACCATGGGCGTGCGGTTCTTTACACAGGAAGATACGGGAAGCTATTGCCCGAACCACTGGCATGATGCGATTGAGATTGTCTGTCTGGTGAAAGGGGAGCTGGATGTGACCGTGGAATCCGCTGCTTTTCATGTGGAGGAGGGGCAGTGTTTCCTGGTCAATTCCTGTGTCATCCATTCTACGAAATGCACTTCGTCTAATACAGGAATCGTACTTCAGATACCGGTTGATTTTATAAAGCTTTATCTTCCTGAAGTGGAGCAGCTTAAGTTTGTATTAAAGGATCCCTGTGAGGAGCCGGTGGAACGAACGAAGCTTATGCGTTTCAAAGAGACGTTATTACAGATGCAGGTTGTCAATGAGATCAGACCGGAAGGATATATTCTGCGTTTTAACAGTCTGCTTTTTGAGATTCTGTTTCAACTTTATCATAATTTCAGCGTAAAGATTTTCCGGGCGGATCTGAGCCGCAGGGAGAGGGATCTGAACCGTCTGAATCAGGTCCTGAATTATATTGCCAGGAATTATACCCGGCCCATACCACTTAAGGAAATTGCGCAGGTTGCGTTTCTGGAATCCGGTTATTTCTGCCGTTTTTTTAAGAAGCATATGGGTCTGACGTTTCTGGAGTATCAGAATGAAGTGCGGCTGTCTCATATCTACCAGGATCTGATTACAACGACGGATACGCTTAAGTGTATTCTGGAACGGCATGGATTTACGAATTATAAGCTGTTCTGCAGGATGTTCCGGGAGCGTTTTCATGGTACGCCGTCTCAGATCCGAAGGTGAGGGCTTGTTACCATTCAATCCTGGACCGTGCACTACGCTGCACGGTTACAGGCCGGCACAGTACCTGGGGCTTTCTTTTTCGGAACAAAGGACCGTTACATTACGGTTGTATTCACTATCGGTATGGGATATAATAACGTAATGAAGGCGGTAAAAAGAACCTTAATAGATTAAGAGGGACGAATATGAACATCATAACAAGTACATCCAATGCAAAAGTAAAGCGTCTGGTGAATCTGAAAAAGAAGCGAAGGGCAAGGGATGAAGAGAAGGTATTTCTGGTGGAAGGCCTTCGTATGTTTCTTGAAGCTCCCCGGGAAATCGTGCAGGAAATCTACGTCTCGGAGAGGTTTTACAAGAAAGAGAGAAGTATGATAGAAGCTTATCTTGAAGAGCAGGCAGGCAGGCGGCCGGTCTTTGAGGTACTGTCAGACACAGTCGCTGACTATGTGTCAGACACCAGGACGCCTCAGGGAATCCTGTGCGTAGCGGATCAGATCTGCCATACGCCGGATGCGGCAGGCCGGGAAGAGACGCCGCAGATCCTGGTATTGAACCGTCTCCAGGATCCTGGTAATCTTGGTACCATTTTCCGGGCGGCAGAAGGGGCTGGAGTGACGGGCATTATCATGGACAGGGAGTGTGTGGACATCTATAATCCCAAGACCATCCGCTCCACCATGGGTTCCGTGTACCGGATGCCCTTTCGCTATACGGAGAATCTGGCGGAGGCGGTAAAGAACCTGAAAGAGCGGGGAATCCGTACCTATGCGGCCCATCTGGAAGGAAGACGGGATTATGATCAGGAGGATTACTGCAGGCCCTGCGCATTTCTGATCGGAAATGAAGGGAATGGACTGGATCAGGAGATTGCAAAACTGGCTGACGCCTATATCAGGATCCCCATGAAAGGGCAGGTAGAGTCCCTGAATGCGGCGGTTGCGGCTTCGATTCTGATTTTTGAGGCGGCAGGACAGAGGCGGCGTCTTTCTGGCAGCCAGCATGGGTAGATAGCATAGATAGCATAGATCGTATAAACAGCGTAGACAGAAATAGATACGAAGACGGGAAGAGGTGTGAGAATATGGAACCTGTGATTGATCTGTCAAAAGAATACGGCCTTGTGCTTGATGGAGGCGGGGCGCGGGGAGCCTACCAGATCGGAGCGTGGAAAGCCCTTGCGGAGGCGGGAGTGAAGGTGAACGCCGTGGCGGGTACTTCTGTGGGAGCGTTGAACGGTGCGCTGATCTGTATGGGCGATATTGAAAAGGCGGAGAATATCTGGCGGGAGATGACATTTTCCTCGGTCATGGATGTAGATGATGAATGGATGGAACGGCTGTTCCAGAAAGAGACGACTATCAGAGAGTTTCTCAATGAAGGATGGAAGATGCTAAAGGACGGAGGCGTGGACGTCACACCGCTGCGCAGACTGATTCACGAGACGGTGGACGAGGAGGCTATACGCAGCTGCGGCAAAGAATTCTGCCTGCTTACTTTTTCCTTGTCGGAATTTAAGGAACTTGACTTAAGTATAGACGACATCCCGAAAGGGCTTCTGGAGGATTTTCTGCTGGCCAGCGCTTATCTGATCGGATTTAAAAATGAGAGAATCCAGGGAAAGAAATATATTGACGGAGGCGTGGTGAATAATGTACCATTAAATTCGTTGGTGAAGAGAGGTTACGAGGACATTATTGCAGTGCGTATCTACGGACCGGGCAGAGAACCGCGCGTACGGATGCCTCAGGAGAGCGAGAAGTACGAGATAGCGCCGCGGGTGAAGCTTGGCAGTATTATTGAATTCTCGGGAAAACGCAGCCGCCAGAATCTTGTGATCGGATATTATGACGCAAAGCGAATGTTATACGGGCTTGAGGGCACGATCTACTATCTTGAGCAGACCCATGAGGAGATTTATTATGAAGAACTTCTTGGAGACATGCGGGAGATTGAAAAGGCGGAGATCGCCTTTGTACTAAAGCTGCCGCTGGGATTTAAAAGCAAGGACCTGTTTCTGGGTATGCTTGAGGCGGCGGCCAAATTACTACAGATTCCCAAATATCAGATATACACGGTTGACCAGTTGTATGATCTGGTGTATCAGAAATACGAAGCGCTAAACGACCAGATGAACCTTCCAAGGTTTGTACACGTACTGACAGGATTAAGAGAGGGATTGGCAATGAATTTAAAAGGAAGAAGTTTTTTGACGCTGAAGGACTATTCGCCGGAGGAGATCACCTATCTTCTGGATCTTGCGGCAGATCTGAAGGAAAAGAAGAAGAACGGTATACCGGTTGACAAGTACAGAGGAATGAATGTGGCTCTGATTTTTGAAAAGACAAGCACCAGAACCAGATGTTCCTTTGAGGTGGCAGCTCATGACATGGGCATGGGAACCACCTATCTTGATCCGAGCGGTTCCCAGATCGGCAAGAAGGAGAGTATTGAAGATACGGCGAGGGTGCTGGGAAGGATGTACGACGGGATCGAGTACCGGGGATTCGGGCAGGAGATTGTAGAAGACCTGGCGAAATATGCAAAAGTCCCGGTCTGGAACGGACTGACCAACGAGTACCATCCGACACAGATGCTGGCTGATCTTCTGACGATCCGTGAGCATTTTGGATTTTTGAAAGGGATCCGGCTGGTCTATATGGGAGATGCAAGGTATAACATGGGGAATTCTCTGATGATTGCCTGTGCGAAGATGGGTATGCATTTTGTGGCATGCACTACAGAAAATTATTTTCCTAATGAAGAATTAGTAGAGACATGCCGTGGTTATGCCCGGGAAAGCGGCGGATCGGTAACGCTGACGTCCGATGTGGCGGAAGGGACGAAGGAGGCAGACGTGATCTATACGGACGTATGGGTGTCTATGGGCGAGCCTGACGAAGTCTGGGAAGAGCGGATCCGGGAACTTACGCCCTATAAGGTAACAAGGGAAGTCATGGCGAATGCGAAGGATGAGGCCATCTTCCTGCACTGTCTGCCGGCATTCCACGATCTGAAGACGAAGATTGGCAAGGAGATCCATGAGCGGTTTGGAATCGAAGACATGGAAGTGACGGACGAGGTATTCGAGTCAGAACAGTCAAAGGTCTTTGACGAGGCAGAGAACCGTATGCATACCATTAAGGCCGTGATGGCGGCAACGCTGGGCGTAAGATGATGAAGTCTGAGATCTTACGGTTATTAAAGGAGAATCGGGGTTATCTTTCCGGGCAGCAGATCTGCGATCATTTTCAAGTGTCGCGGACTGCGGTGTGGAAGGTGATTGAACATCTGAAAAAAGAAGGATATCAGATTGAGGCAGTGCGCAACAAGGGATATCATCTGGTGCACTGCCCGGATGTCATGTCAAAGGCAGAGATTGAGAGCCTGGTTCATACGAAGTGGGCAGGCACTCATGTAGTCTGCTATGAGGAAACGGATTCTACCAACATCCGCGCCAAAGATGCCGGCGAGAAAGGCGAAGCCCACGGGACGCTCTTTGTAGCCGAGCGGCAGGCGGCGGGAAAGGGACGCAGAGGGAGAAGCTGGGAGTCGCCGGCCGGGGTCAGTATCTATATGACCATTCTGCTGCGCCCGGAACTTGCCCCGGTGGAAGCGCCCCGGCTGACACCGCTGATGGCAATCGCCGTTGTAGAAGGAATCCGCAGGGTGACGGGACTTAGATGTCAGATTAAGTGGCCGAATGACGTAATCTTTAAGGGAAAGAAAATCTGTGGGATTCTGACGGAGATGAGCGCAGAGATTGGATTGATTAATTATCTGGTTATTGGCGTGGGAGTCAATGTGAATCAGGAATCTTTTTCTGAGGAGATACAGGAGAAAGCGACCTCGCTTAGGCTGGAACTTGGCAGACATATCCGGCGTTCGGAGGTGATTGCGGCAGTGATGGAGGAGTTCGAGGCGTGCTACGAGACATTTCTTAAGACGGGTGATCTGGCGGGGGTAAAGGAGAAGTACAACCGGATGCTTGTGAACCGGGGCCGGGAAGTGAAGATCTTAGAGCCGGGAAATGAGTACGAGGCGCATGCCCTTGGGATTAACAATGACGGTGAACTGATCGTAAGGACGAAGGACGGGCAGGAACATGCAATTTATGCCGGAGAAGTGTCGGTGAGAGGGGTATATGGTTATGTATGATGGAAAGGTCGTACTTTGCGGTGCAAATTCTTACGAGGAAAAATATTATCTGAACCCGGATTTTGAACAATTGTCAGGCAGTGTCAAGGACGAACTGAAGATTATGTGTGTGCTTTATGTCAACGACGTGGGAGGGATTCTGACACTGGTTTATCATGAGAACGGGGAACTGTGTTTTGAGGTTACGTCAGAGGAATTTGATCCTATGTTTGATGAGATTGGCAGCCGGCTTAAGATTAAACAGCTACAGAGAGAGAAGCAGGATCTTCTTGAGGCTCTGCAGATGTATTATAAGGTATTTTTTCTGGAGAATTAAGCTCTGTTACGGGTCAGAGGAATGGAGGAGAAGATGTTATTAGTCATAGATGTTGGAAATACGAATATTACATTAGGGGTATTCAAAGGAAAAGAACTTTCGGGGACATTCCGCATGACCACAAAGCTGCCAAGAACGTCTGACGAATACGGGATTACGTTAAAAGAACTGGTGGAGCGGCACGGAATCCGCAGCGGAGATATTGATGCAGTGATCGTGGCTTCCGTTGTGCCGGACATTATGCATTCCCTTGGGAGTGCGCTGATCAAATATTTCGGAATTAAGCCTATGGTGGTGTCGGCAGGAATCAAGACGGGGATCCGGATTGTGACGGAGAACCCGAAACAGGTAGGCGCAGACCGTATCGTAGATGCGGTTGCAGCGTATACCCTGTATGGCGGGCCGGTGATCGTGATTGACTTCGGTACAGCGACAACATATGATATTGTGGGCGCTGACGGGACGTTCGAGGGTGCGGTCATTGCTCCTGGAATCAGGATTTCAGCCCATGCTATGACAGAACAGGCGGCAATGCTTCCCGCAATCGAGATCAAGAAGCCGGATTCCATTATTGCCAAGGAGACCGTTGCCAGTATGCAGGCAGGGCTGGTCTTTGGCCAGATCGGGCAGACTGAGTATATCGTAAAGAAGATTAAGGAAGAGTCCGGCTATGCACATGCAAAGGTGGTTGCAAGCGGCGGCCTGGGAAAGATGATTGCGGCGGAGACGGATGTGATTGATATCTATGATTCACAACTGACGCTTAAGGGGCTGCGGTTTATTTATGAGAAGAATAAACGATAGATAAAGAGGCAGATTGTTTAAATTATTATATGGGGACGTAGTAGAATTTCATTTTACTACGTCCCAAATTGACGTAAGAGGTGTACCCACTTGAAAATCGGAGAGATTGAACTTGAAAATCCTTATATTCTCGCCCCCATGGCAGGAGTTACAGATCTGCCGTTCAGGCTGCTCTGTAAAGAGCAGGGAGCGGGCCTTCTATGTATGGAGATGATCAGCGCAAAAGCGCTGCAGTATAAAAATAAAAATACCAGAGCATTACTTTCGATTCACCCTGAGGAATATCCGGTATCCCTGCAGCTTTTTGGTTCGGATCCGGCGATTATCAGCGAGATGGCAAAGGAGATCGAAGAACTGCCGTTTCAGATCCTGGATATCAACATGGGCTGCCCGGTTCCCAAGGTGGTGAAAAACGGGGAAGGTTCTGCGCTAATGAAGGAACCGAAGCTGGTATGGCAGATTGTCCGCCAGACTGTAAAGGCAGTCAGAAAACCGGTCACCGTGAAAATCCGCAAGGGATTCGATGATAACCGGGTTAATGCGGTGGAGATTGCAAAGATAGCAGAAGATGCCGGAGCGGCAGCAATCGCCGTCCACGGAAGAACAAGAGAGCAATATTATTCCGGTAAGGCGGACTGGGAGATTATCCGGCAGGTGAAGGAGGCTGTGTCTGTTCCGGTAATCGGAAATGGGGATGTGGTTTCCGGGGAAATGGCATTGGCCATGAGAAAGCAGACCGGGTGCGACGGTGTGATGATTGGCAGGGGCGCACAGGGCAATCCCTGGATCTTCCGCGAACTTGTAGAATATGAACGGACCGGCATACTTCCTGACCGTCCTTCCAGAGAGGAAATCAAGGAAGCCATGCTAAGACACGCCAGGTTACAGATTGAGTTCAAGGGAGATTATTCTGGAATCCGTGAAATGCGTAAGCATGTGGCCTGGTATACGAAAGGGCTTTGTGGAGCGGCGAAGCTTCGGGAGGCGGTGAACCAGGTGGAGTCTTACGATGCGCTGGTAAAGCTTCTGGATATTAGTCTGAGCGGTATTGGCCGGTAATGAGGCATGGACGATTGTTTGTATGAAAGGGAAGGACTGCGCATATACTGTAGCGGTGTAACGGTTCGTTGCTGTGAACGTAACGACGGTGTAACGGGGCGGCTCGTATGAACTGTTTCACAACGGTCCTATATACGGTTGAATTTCAGCACCAAAATTATTGACATAACTTTATCATTTGGGTATAATAATGGAATTGCGAAAGTTACATGAAAAATGAGAATATTTTATTATAAAGAAAGTAATTTGGTAAAGAAAGGAAGTAAGACACATGGAAGCAAAGAAAAGATTACTTACTTATGCAGGCTTGAAGGCACTGGAGGACGAACTGGAGCATCTGAAAGTTGTGAAGCGTAAGGAGGTTGCCGGCAAGATCAAAGAGGCAAGGGAACAGGGCGATCTTTCTGAGAATGCGGAGTACGATGCTGCGAAAGATGAACAGCGGGATATTGAGGCTCGTATCGAGGAACTGGAAGGTATCCTTAAGAATGCGGAGGTCGTGGTCGAGGATGAGGTGGATTTCGACAAGATCAATGTAGGGTGCACGGTGAAGGTTTATGACAAGACTTTTGACGAAGAGATGGAGTTTAAACTGGTAGGCTCCACAGAGGCGAACAGCCTGGAAGGGAAGATCTCGAATGAGTCCCCGGTAGGACAGGCGCTGATCGGCTGTAAGGTGGGCGACCAGGTGGAAGTGGAGACCCAGGCGGGAATTATGGAATACGAGGTATTGCATATCAGCCGGTCATTATAGAATCAGTGATAGTTTCAGGCTCCTCATATTTGGGGAGTCTGAATTTGAAAATAAGGAAGGAGAGGAAATCGTGGCTGAACAGCAGAAGAAGGAACAGGAACAGGATATTAACCAGTTAAGGAAGGTTCGCCGTGAGAAACTGGCAGATTTGCAGAGCAATGGGAAGAATCCGTTTGAAATCACGAAGTTTGACGTAACTTGTCATGCCATGGACATTAAAGAGCATTATGAGGAGATGGAAGGGAAACAGGTTACGCTGGCCGGGAGGATCATGCAGAAACGTGTTATGGGAAAAGCTTCCTTCTGTAATGTGCTTGACCAGAGCGGGAATATCCAGTCTTATGTTGCGAGGGACAGTATTGGCGAGGAGGCTTATAAGGATTTCAAGAAGATGGATATCGGAGATATCGTCGGTGTGGAGGGAGAAGTATTTAAGACGAAGACCGGTGAGATCTCTGTTCACGCCTCTTCCGTGAAATTATTGTCTAAGAGTCTTCAGATACTTCCAGAGAAGTATCATGGGCTTACAAATACGGATATGCGATACCGTCAGAGGTATGTGGATCTAATCATGAATCCGGAGGCAAGGGATACCTTTATCAAGCGTTCTAAGATTTTAAGTGCGATCAGAAGATATCTGGACGGACAAGGCTTTCTTGAGGTGGAGACTCCTATGCTTGTGAGCAATGCTGGGGGAGCGGCTGCAAGACCGTTCGAGACACATTTTAATGCGCTGGATGAGGATTTTAAGCTGAGGATTTCTCTTGAGTTATACCTGAAACGTCTGATTGTAGGCGGGCTTGAACGGGTGTATGAGATTGGGCGGGTGTTCCGTAACGAGGGGCTGGATACCCGGCATAATCCAGAGTTTACCTTGATGGAACTTTACCAGGCGTATACGGATTATAACGGAATGATGGATCTGACGGAGAATCTGTACCGCCATGTGGCGCAGGAAGTTCTGGGTACGACGATGATTACTTACAACGGCGTGGAGATGGATCTTGGGAAGCCTTTTGAACGGATTTCCATGGTGGATGCAGTGAAGAAATATGCAGGCGTTGACTGGAACGAGGTGGAGACGCTTGAGCAGGCAAGGGAACTTGCCAGGGAAAAGCATGTGGAGTTTGAGGACAGGCATAAGAAAGGGGATATCTTAAGTCTGTTCTTTGAGGAGTTTGCGGAAGAGCATCTGATTCAGCCTACGTTTGTGATGGATCATCCGATCGAGATTTCGCCGCTGACGAAGAAGAAACCGGAGAATCCAGAGTATGTGGAGCGGTTTGAGTTCTTTATGAACGGCTGGGAGATGGCGAATGCTTATTCGGAGCTGAATGATCCGATTGACCAGCGGGAGCGGTTTAAGGCGCAGGAAGAGCTGCTGGCCCAGGGGGATGAAGAGGCCAATACGACGGATGAAGACTTCCTGAATGCGCTGGAGATTGGGATGCCGCCTACCGGGGGGATTGGATTCGGGATTGACAGGATGTGTATGCTGCTGACGGATTCAGCGG
>CAJTVY010000006.1 GCA_910579925.1 uncultured Dorea sp. | reverse complement strand
GAGTATATCACAACATGCACTTCTTTTCATTACGGTGTGTTTTGTATCGCTTACCTTTTGACGAACCAGGACTTTAACTGGACAGGTGCGCACACGGTCAATATCTATTCCGTGACAACGGCGGAAATGAATGATTATGACAGAGCGGGAAAGAGTAGCAGCATTTCACGGTACGGCCCGATCCAGGATCTGGACGCAACAACGGAGGAACTGACACTGAAAAAAGACAGATCCTTTACGTTTGCAATAGATACATTGGACAAAGATGAGACTGCAATGCAGCTTGCAGGGGCTTCTGCACTGGCAAGGCAGCAGCGTGAAGTCGTGATTCCCGAGGTGGATACCTATACTTTAGGCGTAATGTGTAGGAACGCAGGTCATAAACCGGTAGCGGTAGGACTTACGGCCGAGAAGATCTATGAACAGATTATTACGGCAAATACGGCTGTCGATGACGCAGAGGTGCCGGACGCAGACCGAGTTTTGGTAGTTACCCCGCAGACCCTTTTGTTAATGAAGCAGAACAAAGATATTACCATGAACGGCGATATCGGGCAGGATGTAAGAAAACGGGGAGTCGTTGCCACTCTGGACGGCCTTTACGTTATGAAGGTGCCGGCCAGCAGACTGCCGCAGGACTTTGGGTTCATGATCGCACACCCATGTGCAACGGTGGCACCCACGAAACTTGAGGATTATTTTGTACATAGGAACCCGCCTTTCATTAACGGCGATCTGGTGGAGGGGCGTATTGTGTACGATGCGTTCGTTCTGGATAATAAAGCGAAAGCAATTTATTACCAAGCGCAGACGGTAGCGCAGACAACGCCAACAACGCCGGAAGAATAAGTTAAGCAGTCAACCAATTATTTGATAAAGTGCCCTGGGCTTTCTTTTCTCCTTTGGATTGTCCGGGGCATTTTGACCGGGAGGCGGTTATATGGACAATGAACAGTTGGTCGCACGGATCCAGGCCGGTGAGGATGTGGCGGGAAACATGCTCAAGCTCTACGATCAGAACAGGGGCTTTCTCACATCAATGGCGAAGAAGTACCAGGGCCTTGCAGAGATGGACGATCTGCTGCAGGAAGGCTACATAGGCCTGTCTGAGGCCGTGGATCATTTTGACGCCGATCGGGGCGTGTCCTTCATCCATTACGCCGCTTTCTGGATCCGGCCGGGAATGAGGCGGTACGTGGACAACTGTGGAAGCACGATCCGGCTTCCGGTCCATGCCAGGGAGGATGTCTATGAGTATAACAGGGCGGTCAAGGAGTACCGCAAACAGTTCGGTGAATGGCCTTCTGATTTCGCCTTGTGCCGTCTTTTAAAGGTCAGCCGGAAAAAACTACAGGAGATCAAGAAAAACGTCCACATGGGGCGGATACGAAGCCTCAGCGAGACGTTGAACGGGGAAGGGACAGACCTTACCCTTGAGGACACCATAGCCTCAGACCAGGATCTGGAAGAGGAAGCGGTCAGAAGAGCGGACGCTGCCGCTATGAAGCGGGAACTGTGGATCGCTGTTGACCGTCTGCCCGGGAACCTTCCAGAGGTAATCAAGAAGAGGTACATTGACGGCCAGACGCTGGATGAGATCAGCGAGTCATTGGGAGTGAACTACAACGGAGTGCGCCAGATCCAGAACAAGGCCCTGCGTACGCTGAGGCGGCCAAGCATGTCCCGGAAGTACCGAAGATACTATGAAGAATACATAGCCGCTAAAAGTTATCACCATGTGGGCGTGGAGTCTTTCATGCGCACAGGATTGAGCGAGGTAGAATTGGAGGTGTTAGGATGGATCCGATGAGAAACCAGGAGGGGTATCACGATCCGACGGCCTGCAGAGCGATCCAGAACGTTGCCCGGAGGGAGAGACAGGGACGGGAAGGAATCTTCCACCCTCAAGCACTCACTTACAGGCTGGAAGAGATCAGGGCTTTCCAGGCGTATGCAAAGCGTACCCCGTGATACTGAAATGATACTAAAAATATGTGCAAAACATACAAATCAATAAAATGAGAGCATTTTATCAAGAAATCTGAGCCGTAAATATTGAAATAATTGTAAAAAAAGTGAAATCGGATTGGACAAGGATACTGATATTTGTTATACTAAAAATGATGTTTGGTTGTACAATATGACATATGAGGTGATTTATGTTAGATAAGAGAAAAGTAGAACTTATGACCCAGCTTGCCTTTTATGAGCAGACAGAAGGCAAGGAAGACTTTAAGATTAGTGAATATTACCGTAAGGATTATACAGGTCTTCATATGATCTGTTCTGTACTGTGGGTTACGATTGGTTATATTTGTGTAGTAGGACTGTTTGGGCTGGTGAAGATGGAAGATATATTGGAAAATGTATCGAATAATCTGATCGTGATGCTTGCCGGTGCAGTTGTTCTGGGATATATTTCTCTGGTTATCGTGTATCTGATCCTTACAAGCCATATTTTTAATACAAAGCATAAAGAAGCCAGACAGAGAGTGAAGAAGTATAATCATAATCTGACACGGCTGCTTAGGATGTATGAAAAGGAGAACAGATAGATGGACGGTATATATGTACTGCGCGGAAGATTAGAAGAATTATATTCCAGAAATTCAAAGGTCTATGATAAAGCGATAAGGTTTATACTGGCAGTAACGGCATTTATGCTGATTAACCAGAATGTAGGATTTATGAAACTTGCGGCGTCGCCGGTGGCTTCAGTAGCTCTTGCGGTGATCTGTATGTTTCTTCCGCTGATGGTGACGGTTGTGGCGGCGACAGCGCTGATACTGCTTCATATGTATTCTGTATCACTGGGGATACTGGCGGTAACGGCAGTTCTGTTTCTGGTTATGTATATCTTCTATCTGCGTCTTGCGCCTGGTATGGCTCTGGTGGTACTGCTTACGCCCCTTGCATTCTTTCTGCATATCCCATATGTGATACCGGTTGCCTGCGCTCTTGCGGCGGCTCCAGGGAGTATGGTGGCGGTAATCTGTGGTACGTTGGTGTATTACATGATGGAATATGTTAAGAAAGCCGCTGCGAATATGGATGGTACAGGAGTGAAGGGAATATTGACACAAGGTACAGAATATCTTGTCAAAGTATTTCAGAACAAAGAGATGTGGGTGATGCTTGCGGCATTCATCATCTGTTTCTTTATTGTATATACGATTCACAGATCGTCGGCGGACCATGCATGGAAGATTGCAATTGTTGTGGGGATCATTGCAAATCTGGTGGTTGTTGTGGGAGGAGATATTGCCTTTGGCGTGCATACTTCCTATGGCATGCTGATTGGAGGAAGTGTTGCGTCCCTTGTAATCGGACTTGTCCTGGAAATGTTTTATTTTTCAGTGGATTATGCGAGAAGTGAAAAGCTCCAGTTTGAGGATGATGAATATTATTATTATGTCAAGGCAGTTCCGAAGCTTTCTGTTGCCAAATCGGAGAAAACGGTCAAACGAATCAATGAGAGACAGGAAACGGAGATCATTAATACAGAGTCTGTCAGAAAGAAGTCGGGATCTGGAGTGGGGAAGAATGGAAAGCGGCCGGCGCCTAAAAAAGGTCAGTCAGTTAAGAAGCACGATATGCGGGAAGTGAATAAGCTGCTTCTTACACAGAGTCTTAAGAGAGATCTGAACAGAAGAAATTAGGATTCTCTCTAGTAAATGATGTCATTGAAAAGGAGGTGAGGGAATGGAACAGCAGATTACCAGTTTTGTAGAGAAATATGCTTTTTCCGGATGGTATTTTCCAGAGGTGCGGATAACGGATATTGTAGAAGTATTGATTCTCACTTTTCTGTTATATCACATTATGGTATGGATTCGTAATACGAAAGCCTGGATGCTGCTAAAGGGAATTATTGTACTGGCTGGGTTCATTCTGATCGCCGCCATTTTTAAGATGCATACGATACTATATATTGCAAAGAATTCTGTAACGGTTATGGCAACAACGGCAATCGTAGTATTTCAGCCGGAACTGAGAAGGGCGCTGGAAAAGCTTGGGGAGAAACAGTTTCTTCCGTCTATGGTGCCCTTTGAGTCGGGAAGAGAGCGGGTTCGTTTCAGTGAAGAGACCAGAGAAGGCATGATTGAGGCTGCCTATGCTATGGGAAAGGTGAAGACAGGAGCTTTGATCGTGGTAGAACAGGCGATTCGTCTGACAGAGTATGAAAGCACAGGGATTCGGATGGATTGTCTGGTATCCAGCCAGGTTCTGATTAATATTTTTGAACACAATACACCGCTGCACGACGGGGCAATCATTGTGCGTGGAGACAGGATAGTCTCGGCGACATGTTACCTGCCTCTGTCCGACAACATGAGGATCAGTAAATCCCTTGGCACCAGGCACCGTGCGGCATTGGGGATGAGCGAAGTAAGTGATGCGCTGATTATTGTAGTGTCCGAGGAGACGGGAGCAGTATCCGTGGCTCAGGGCGGGCTGCTTTCCCGAAATATCACGGAGAAAGAACTGAGAGAGAAACTGATCAATATACAGGATCGAAGAGTGGAGGGCAGCAGGCTGGCAGCATTGTGGAAAGGAAGGCGGAAGAATGAAAAGAAGACTGACAGCTAACTGGGGTCTTAAGATATTAGCCTTTTTTAGTGCAGTGCTGATGTGGCTTGTTGTGGTTAATATCGATGATCCGGTAACAGATAAGACATATAACGGAATTTCCGTAAGTGTGATCAATGAAGAGATTGTGACAACGACGAACAGGACATATCAGATTGTAGATAATACCCAGGAGGTTTCAGTGACAGTCAGTGCCAACCGTTCTGTTCTCAATAAGATCAAATCAGAGGATATTGTAGCAATTGCCGATATGAAAGAGTTGAGCCTGGGTACGCAGATTCCGATTGACGTGTCCATTCCTGGCTTTAAGTATGAGAAAGCATTTACGACGCCGGGGAATCTCCAGGTTAAAATTGAAGACGAGGCGAAGAACAATTTCCCGATTACACCTACGACGACAGGGACGGTTCGGGAAGGGTATGTGCTTGGGGAACTGAAGCCGAATCCAGAGAAGGTAACGTTGCGAGGGCCAAAATCTGTTATTGATAGTATCAGCAGGGTAGTTGCTGAGGCCAATGTATCGGGATTGTCAGAGAATGCGGATATAGAGGGCAAACTGATCCTGTATGATATGAACAATAATGTGATCGACCAGACGCTTCTGGCCAATAATCTTGGAAAGGATGGGGTCAGTGTACGTGTGACTCTGAATCAGATTCGAAGTGTTCCTGTGAAGCCGGATACTTCTATGATCACGGCTGCTTCTGGATGTAAGGTAAGCGCCGTGAATGTGGAACCCAGGGAGGTACGGGTGACAGGTGAGGAAGAACACCTGGATAAACTTGACAAGATTGAGATACCTGCTGAAGATCTTGCAATCTCTGACTTGTCAGAGCGGACAGAGCGGATGGTTGATATATCTGCCTATCTTCCGGACGGCGTGACGCTGGCAGACGAGAACGCCGGCAGTGTAGTGATTACGATTCTGATCGAACAGCCGGGTGTGAAAAATTATGAAGTGTCAACCAGTTCCATAACAGTGAATAATCTTGCGGATGATTTAGAACTCGTTTATGGAGCGGTGGTGGATCTGGAGATTCAGGTCAGAGGCCCGGCAGAGATTCTGAAAGTATTTACGATTGCCAAGAAGGTGAGTATAGATTTAAAGGATTATCATACTCCAGGAACCTATCTTGTCCCGGTGACAGTAGAACTTCCAGAAGGGTGCGAACTGGTAGACAGTGAAGAAGTGGAGATTATATTAGAGAAAAAAACGGAGGATGATCAGGAAGAATAAACGGAGGAGACTATGGTTAAGCAAAGAGTTACAATTACGAATCCGACCGGGCTGCATTTAAGACCAGCAGGAATTTTCTGCAATACGGCCAGCAATTTCAAGTGCAAGGTGACTTTTGAGTATGACAACACAATTGCCAATGCGAAGAGTGTACTGAGCGTTCTCGGAGCCTGTATTAAAAAGGGAGACGAGATAGAGTTGATTTGTGAAGGTGAGGATGAAGATGAAGCGTTAAGAGAGATGGTGGCTGCCATAGAAGGCGGACTTGGTGAATAAGCGTCAATAAGTAAAAACAGGCGGATCAGAAATTATTTCTGATCCGCCTGTTTTCATTAGGAAACTTTGCCAATAGGGGGCGTATGCCGCTTATTCTCCCAGAACAACCATCAGACTCCTTGGACGCACGGAAATGCGGTCGCTATATAGAGGATGAGGCTTCTGACGCTCTTCCCAGGTATCTACAATGATTTTCCAGCACATGGAAATAGGCAGTTCTGGCAGAATTACCTCAACTTCTTCCCAGTACGCATTGGAGGCGATATAGATAAACTGAGGACCAGAACTTTTTTCCTGTCCGGTGAACATAACGCCCATATATCTGTCATAATCGGCAAAATGTTCGCACCAGGGGGTGGTACCGTGGAAGCTGACATCAGGAAATCCGTTTACGCCATTGCTGATATTCGTACGCAGCAGCCGGTGGGATTTTCGAAAATGTATCATATATTTAAAGAAATCAAAAATATCCCGGTTCTTTTCCAGAAGCCTCCAGTCTAACCAGGAAGTGATATTATCCTGGCAATAGGAGTTATTATTGCCAAACTGTGTGTTACAGAATTCATCGCCAGCCAGGAACATCGGGATACCGCGGCTGCACATGAGGATGGCAAATGCGTTACGGATCATCCGTTTCCTTAGAGTCAGGATATCAGGATCATCGGTGTCGCCTTCGATTCCGCAGTTCCAGCTGTGGTTGTCGTTAGCTCCGTCAGTATTGTCCCAGCCGTTCTTCTCATTGTGCTTCTCATTATACGAGTACAGGTCATAAAGAGTGAAGCCGTCATGGCAGGTGATGAAATTTATAGAAGCGTTCTCTCTGGTGTCAATCGCATAGATATCATGGGAGCCGGCGACACGCAGCGCCGCAGTCTGCGCCATGCCCTCGTCGCCCTTGAGGTAGCGCCGCATATCGTCACGGTATCTTCCGTTCCATTCTGCCCAGCGATTCCAGGATGGAAATGTCCCAACCTGGTAGAGTCCGTCTGCATCCCATGCCTCTGCAATGAGTTTCACGTCGCCAAGGATGGGATCAAAGGCAAGCGCCTGCAGAAGCGGCGGCTTGTTCATGGGCGAGCCGTCCTCATTTCGTCCTAGGATAGAGGCAAGGTCGAAACGAAATCCATTTACCCGGTAAGTATTGACCCAGTAGCGCAGGCAGTCCAGGATCATCTGACGTACAATCGGATGGTTACAGTTCAGGGAGTTGCCGCATCCGCTGAAATTATAGTAGTATCCTTCCGGCGTCAGCAGATAGTAAATATTATTATCAAATCCTTTAAAAGAGAAGAAGGGGCCATGTTCGTTACCTTCCGCCGTATGGTTAAACACCACGTCCAGGTAGACTTCAATTCCATGCTGATTGAACACCTGGATCAGGTGTTTTAGTTCATTGCCTTCACGGTTGTGTTCCCGGTAAGAGGAATAGCTGGTGTTGGGCGAGAAGAAACTGACTGTGTTGTAGCCCCAGTAATTATAGAGTTTCTCTCCGTCTACTTCCCGATAATCCTGCATTTCGTCAAATTCAAAGATTGGCATGAGTTCAACCACGTTGACGCCAAGTTCCAGAAGATGTGGAAGTTTCTCCAGAAGACCATCGAAAGTTCCTGGATGCAGGACGCCAGAGGATCCATGTCTGGTAAATCCCCGGACATGAAGTTCATATATGATCAGATCCTCTGTCGGAAGCAGGGGGGGAGCAATGTTGCCCCAGTCGAAATCGTCTTTGACGACACGGGCCTTGTAATGTTGTCCCCGGGGAGATGAGTCGCCCCACTGGCTCTGGCCAGACACTGCTCTGGCATAAGGATCCAGAAGATATTTATTCTTATTGAAGATGAGTCCCTTCTCTGGTTCATAAGGCCCGTCTACCCGGTAGGCATACTCAAAATCCTCGATATTCAGCTTAAATACAATCATAGAGTAGACATTGCCGATTCGGTAGTGGTTTGGGAAAGGAAGGACGGCAAACGGTTCCTCCTCTGCCCGGTGGAATAGCAGCAATTCGATGGAAGTGGCTCCGTGTGAATATACGGTAAAATTTACGCCGCCTGGGATGGCGGTCGCACCATTGATTTCATAAAATCCGGGGCGCACTTCAAAACCGCTGATGTAGTCCATGGGAACTAAGTGTATGGTGCGGGGAAGACCGATATTCGTAGTCTTGCCTGCGGCATGTTCCTGAGGTGTCGTATGTGTTGGTGTAACTGCTTCGTTTGTATTCATGTTGTGCCTCCTTGTGTCTTTGCAAAGACCTACATATCTTATATCGGCTGTCTTTCGGGAAATCATTAGAACAGCTTGGAAGTTATAATGTTTGACATAAAAAGGAGGATACGGTAGACTGTATTTAACAGAAAGAGTATGAGAAAGCAGGTGTGAAAAATGGCAGAAATGCAACGAAAAAGGATTTTTTTTGCTTTTGGCATGGTCCTGATTCTGGTTGTTCTGGCCGGAGTGGCTGGCTGCGGAAGCCGGAAAGAAGAAAATGTGCAAAAGGAACAGGAAGAAAAGGTCAGCGCAAGGGAAGAGTCTGTCAAGAAGGAGGAGCTGCAAGAGAATCGGGAAGAGTCTAAGGAAGACAAAACCGTGTCGCCGTCCGTGACAGGTGCGCTCCATGTGGAGGGAACGAAGCTGTGCGGCAGCAATGGTGAACCCGTACAACTTCGGGGAATCAGTACCCATGGGATGGCATGGTTTCCAGACTATATTAATTCGGATTGTTTTGCACAGTTACATAATGAGTGGAAGGTAAATGTGATGCGCCTTGCTATGTATACGGCTGAGAATGGCGGATACTGCACAGACGGAGATAAAGAATATTTAAAAGATCTGATCCGCAAAGGAGTACAGTATGCTACGGATCAGGATATGTATGTAATGATTGACTGGCATATTTTATCTGACAATAACCCCAATATCCATCTGGAGGAAGCAAAGGCTTTCTTCTCGGAGATGTCTAAGGAGTATGCCGGCGCCGGCAATGTCCTGTATGAGATCTGTAATGAGCCGAATGGAGGAACCGAGTGGAGCGAAATCAAGTCTTATGCACAAGAGATTATTCCTGTTATCCGCGCCAACGATGCAAATGCGGTGATCATCGTAGGAACGCCGAACTGGTCGCAGTTTGTAGATCAGGCGGCTGCCGACCCGATTACAGGCTATGAAAATCTGATGTACACCCTTCATTTCTATGCGGCGACCCATAAAGAAGACCTGCGCAGCGCAATGGCGGCTGCCATTGACGCAGGACTGCCGGTATTCGTGACCGAGTATGGAATCTGTGATGCCAGCGGAAACGGCGCTATAGACATAGAACAGGCGAACCAGTGGGTGGATCTGATGGATCAGTACAAAGTAAGCTATGTGGCGTGGAACCTCTCAAATAAAGACGAAAGCTCGGCTATGCTTTTAAGCTCCTGCAGTAAGACCAGTGGTTTTAAGACCGAAGATTTAAGCGAGACTGGAAAGTGGCTCTACCAGATGCTGACACAGAGACAGGCAGGAGACAAGGCAGCTCAGACAGAAAGCAGGCAGGAAAATGACGTGCCAGAGGCAGAGCAAACGGCAGAGGACGGTAAAAGTACCCGGGTACTGGTAAACGGAGAGATTGAAGCTGCCATGTATCTGAAAAACAGTTGGGAGGAAGAGGGGACGCCTGTACACCAGTATGAACTTACAATAAAGAATACTTCAGACCAGGAATGTGCAAAATGGGAAGTGGATATTCCGTTTGAGAAAAATATTGAACTTACAGACGGGTGGAACGGGGAGTACTCGGTACAGGATCGTACCATACATATTACATCAAAAGAATACAATGGCAGAATCCCTTCATGTGGAACGATAGAAGACGTTGGTTTTATCGTGAAAATAGGGAATTAGAAAGTATTTCAAAAAAATTAAAAAAATTTTCAAATATCTGTTGACAAATCCGAATCCGTGTAGTAATATATGTATTGTCTTGAGGGACACAAAATAAAACAAGCGACAGTGGCTCAGTTGGTAGAGTACGACCTTGCCAAGGTCGGGGTCGCGGGTTCGAACCCCGTCTGTCGCTTTAGAGAGAATCGGATAAGTGAGAACGTCACCTATCCGATTTTTTTGGTTGTTTTCCTGTCTGAAACGTGATATCCTAATTATATCAATTTGGTAATAGAATGAATCTTGGAAAGGAGAATGCCACATGGGATTTTTAACAGGAAAGACAGCGATTATTACAGGAGGGGGACGTTCTGTTTTAAGCGACGGCAGATGCGGTTCTATCGGTTACGGAATTGCCACCGCATATGCGAAGGAAGGGGCTAATCTTGTGATCACAGGACGGAATGTGAAGAAGCTTGAGGATGCGAAAGAAGAACTGGAAAGATTGTATGGGATTAAGGTTCTTGCTGTCCAGGCAGATGTTTCCGCAGGGGCTGACAATGAGAAGGTGGTTGGCGAAGTGATTGCGCAGGCAATGGATACATTTGGACGGATTGACGTGCTGATCAACAATGCGCAGGCTTCTGCATCAGGCGTTACGCTTGAGGATCATACCACAGAGCAGTTTGACCTTGCGGTTTACTCAGGGCTGTATGCAACATTCTACTATATGAAAGCCTGCCATCCCCATCTGAAAGAGACGAAGGGTACGGTTATTAATTTTGCCTCCGGGGCGGGACTTTTCGGAAACTTTGGACAGTGTGCCTATGCTGCGGCAAAGGAAGGTGTGAGAGGTCTGACGCGTGTAGCGGCTACAGAGTGGGGAAAGGATGGAATCAATGTAAACATCATCTGTCCTCTTGCATGGACGGCGCAGCTTGAGAATTTCGAAAAGGCTTATCCGGAAGCATTTAAGCAGAATGTAAAGATGCCGCCGGCAGGACATTATGGGGATGCAGAACTGGAGATCGGACGTGTCTGCGTACAACTTGCATCGCCAGACTTCAAGTATATGAGCGGTGAGACGATCACGCTGGAAGGCGGTATGGGACAGAGACCGTAATATATTTTTATATGCGGATAATCCGTACGGAATGTGCGGATTATTTTTATGATATAGGAAACTTTTTCCCTATCTCTATTTATGTGATACTAGTGTAGTGTCCGCATTATATCTGGTGAAACTCCGCAGAATAAATTTTCATCAGCTGCGTTGGATTTTCTATCCGTAGCCACCGCTACGCCGTCGAAAATCCGCCTTGCTGATGAGCGAATATCCTGCGGAGTTTCGCCAGATATAATGTGGTCAGCACACTACACTAGGGGCAAAATACCTCTTGCCCCGACATCATTTATATTGCGTGCAAAAGAACAGGTGGAGAATATGAGTGAGAGAATAAAGGATAGTGCGGCTTTAAAAAACCCGCTTGCGACAGAGAGAACTGGAAAACTGATTGCTAAGTTTGCCATACCGGCGATTATCAGTATGCTGGTAAGTTCCCTGTATAATATTGTGGATCAGATCTTTATCGGGCAGGGCGTCGGGATGCTTGGCAATGCGGCAACAAACATTGCGTTTCCGGTATCCATCATCTGTACGGCTACGGCGTTGCTGCTGGGTATTGGAAGTTCATCGAATTATAATCTGGAATCAGGGGCAGGAAATCAGAGGAAGGCGAGCGAGATTGTCGGGACAGGCCTGGCATTGCTTGTTATCTGCGGTGTTGTGATCGCCGGCGTGGTACTGGCATTTCTGGATCCTCTGCTGGAGCTGTTTGGAGTGACGCCGGAAGTTCTGCCCTTTGCCCAGGATTATACGGGAATCACGGCTTTCGGAATCCCTTTTCTGATTCTGACGACCGGGGGAAACCATCTGATCCGTGCTGACAGGAGTCCGACTTACTCCATGGCCTGTATGCTGACCGGGGCGATTCTGAATACGATCCTGGATCCTTTGTTTATCTTTGGATTTCATCTGGGGATCAAAGGTGCGGCCTGGGCTACTGTCATCGGGCAGGTAGTGTCGGGATTTCTGGTGATCCTGTATTTTACCAGATTCCGTAAGATGGAGTTGTCCTGGGCTACGCTGAAGCCGAAGGGGATTTATATGAAAGCAATCGCCTCGCTTGGTATGGCGGCCTGTATCAATCAGATTGCCATGGCGGTGGTTCAGATTACAATGAATAATACATTGAGACACTATGGGGCCGCCTCTGTGTATGGGACGGACATCCCTCTGGCGTGTGTCGGTGTCATCTCTAAGGTAAACATGGTATTCATGTCTATCTGCATTGGAATCTCCCAGGGATGCCAGCCAATCTGGGGATTCAACTACGGAGCAGGAAGCTATGGCAGGGTGCGGGAAACCTACCTTAAGGCGTTTCGGATCTCTCTTGCGGTGGGGATTGTGTTTTTTTGCTGCTTTCAGCTCTTTCCACGCCAGATCGTAGGGATATTCGGAACGGGGAGCGAAGAATATTTTCATTTTGCAGAAAGATACTTTCGGATTTTTATGTTGATGACCTTTATCAATGGAATTCAGCCTATGTCTTCCGGTTTTTTTACCTCGATCGGAAAGGCGAAACTTGGTATCGTCGTATCGCTGACCAGACAGGTTATTTTCCTGCTTCCGCTGATTCTGATCTTCCCGGTGTTTCTGGGAATCGACGGTGTGATGTATGCGGGGCCGATTGCAGACGGGGCTGCGGCGCTGGCGGCGTTGGTCTGTGCGGTCAGGGAACTTAAGAAAATGCGGCAGATGGAGATGGATATACAGTAAGGGGATAAGCGGATGAAGGAACGGATGACGATCGGTTTCATGTTCAAACAGATCAACACAATTTACGAGAAGGATTTTAATCAGCTCCTCAGAAACATCGGGATTACGGCATCCCAATGTGCGGTGCTGGATTATCTGTTTTGCAGCAGCGAAGAGGCGGTGAATCAGAGAGATATTGAAAAGGCTTTAAGCTTACGAAACCCGACGGTGACAGGACTGTTAAAGAGACTGGATGAGAAGGGATACATTCTTTCTGTGCCAAGCGACAGGGACAAGCGGTGCAAGAATATTTACCTGACTGAGAAGGCCTATGATATCCAGCGGCGGATGGAGGCGGACCGGAAGAAGATTGATAAGAAGCTTACCCTTGGAATGAACAAAAAGGAGAAGGCGGCTCTTGAGAAAATGCTGGAGAAGGTATTGTATAATATAACTGAGCCATAAACGGCCGGGCTTTCCATATTTTTGTAAAAAGGGGGATAAAATTCGATTGTTGAGATCATCCTAATGAATGATACACTAGATATAAAAAGGAGAAGATATGTCCGTTGAAGTAATTTCCTTCCTGCTTTCCGCTCAAAATGTAAGAAAACACCTGCAATGTCAGATTATTCTTATGTGCGCCCCGCTTCTTAAGGGATTTAAGTCTGCCTGTATGCTGAATCTGGATCAGAAGTATTGCCATGAACTCAAATCAGTCCTTGAGGGTACAGACGTGCAATATAAGGTCTGGGGAAAAAATAAGGGAAGGTGTCTGGTATTCTTATACCGGCGGATCGCATTATCCCGTTATCTGAAGAAGAATGAGGTGAGAAAGTTCCTTGGAGAATATGGATATGACGTCTGGAATTTTGAGGAGGTACTGACAAGGCTTGAGGAGAGAGTCTGCCACTATGCCAGTCAGAAAGGCGGTTTTCCTCATGAGACGGGTATATTTCTGAATTACCCTGTTGAGGATGTCAGAGGTTTCATCGAGCATGACGGAAGAGGGGAACTGATGTGTGGATATTGGAAGGTATATCACAATCCTGGACGGGCGCAGATGACTTTCCTGGCATATGACAAGGCGAGACTGAGCGCTGTCAACGAATATCTTCTCGGTCGTACGATCCGGGAGATAGCAGAAAGAGAGTAATAGAGAAATAAAAATCGAGGGATAAGTCCCTCTTTTTTTTATGAGAGAACCATGTTATAATAAATGCACTGATATGCAGATTATGCAGATTTGAGTATGAATATGCAGGCAGATCGCAAGAATTTTGGAGGTAAACCGGTATATGAGTTATGCAGATCGAGTTTTTATTCATATGTGCAGGGACATACTGGAACATGGCACAGACACCAGAGGCGAGAAGGTACGCCCCAAGTGGGAAGACGGAAGCCTTGCCTACACGATTAAGCGTTTCGGCGTGGTCAACCGTTATAATCTGGCAGAAGAGTTCCCGGCCCTTACCCTTCGTAGAACGGCGATTAAAAGCTGTACAGATGAGATGCTGTGGATCTGGCAGAAGAAATCTAACAATATCCATGAACTAAACAGCCGCATCTGGGATAACTGGGCGGACGAGGACGGCTGCATCGGCAAGGCGTACGGCTACCAGATGGGGGTGAAGCATGAGTATAAGGAGGGAATGTTCGATCAGATTGACCGGGTGATTTATGACCTTAAGAATAATCCCTACAGCAGGCGGATTATGACGAATCTCTATGTCCATCAGGATCTTCATGAGATGAATCTTTATCCCTGCGCTTACAGTATGACGTTTAATGTTACGAAGAAGGACAATGGCCGTCTGGTGCTGAACGGGCTTCTGAATCAGCGTTCCCAGGATGTGCTCACGGCCAATAACTGGAATGTGTGCCAGTATGCTGTGCTTCTGCATATGCTGGCGCAGGTCTGCGGCATGGATGTGGGAGAACTTGTCCATGTGATTGCCGATGCGCATATTTATGACAGACATGTGCCTCTGGTGGAAGAACTGATCGGCCGTAAGCCGTTGCCGGCGCCAGAGTTCTGGCTGAATCCTGAGATCCTGGATTTCTATGAGTTTACGCCAGAGGATGTTAAGCTGGTGAACTATGAAACCCACGAGCAGATTCGGAACATTCCGGTTGCAGTCTGATTATTTGCATATGGGGAAAATACCTTTTGACCCCGACATCATGTAATTAGTCTGTGAGTAAAATGGTCGGCGCACTGTTAAATTTAGGAATATAAAAAGGAGAGAGACAGATGAAAATAATTGTTGCGGTAGATAAGAATTGGGCGATTGGAAAAGATAACAAGATAATGTGGAGTATTCCTGCGGATCTGAAGTTTTTTCGTGAGACGACGCTGGGAAATATCATTGTTATGGGCAAGAATACTCTGGAGAGTTTCCCACAGGGAAAGCCGCTTAAGGATCGTGTGAACATTGTGATTTCAAGAGATAAAGACTATCATGTGGAAGGAGCCGTGGTGGTTCACAGTATTGATGAAGCGCTGGTGGAGATCGGAAAGCACGAAGGAGAGGCATTCGTGGTGGGTGGCGAGAGTATTTACCGGGCTATGCTTCCATTATGTGACGAGGCTCTTGTAACCAAGATCAACCATGCTTACGATGCGGACTCTTATTTCCCCAATCTGGACGAAGACAGGGAGTGGATCATGACAAAGATCAGTGAGGAGCAGACCTGTTTTGACCTGGAATATTATTTTACAGTATATGAGCGGATGCCTGGAAAAGGGCTGTAGGCCATGAATATTCTCAGTATTACGGCGCAGAAGCCGAACAGTACGGGCAGCGGTATCTATCTGACGGAACTGGTGAAAGAGTTTAAGCGTAAGGGACATTTTCAGGCGGTTGTGGCAGGGGTATACCGGGAGGAGAGGGTAGAACTGCCCGAAGGAGTAGGTTTCTATCCAGTGTATTTTGAGACTGGGAAACTGCCTTTTCCCATTGCAGGGATGTCGGATGAGATGCCATATCGCAGCACAAGGTACTGTGATATGACGACAGATATGGCTGCGCAGTTTGAAGCGGCGTTTCTGGAGATCATTGCCCAGGCAGTGGAAGAATGCAGGCCGGATCTCATTCTCTGCCATCACCTGTATTTTCTTACTGCTCTTGTGAGGAAACAGTTTCCTGCATATAGGGTCTATGGGTTCTGTCATAATACGGATCTTCGTCAGATGTGTAAGACGGATCTGAAAAGAGATTTTATTAAAGAGCAGATTCGCAATCTGGACCGTATTTTTGTTCCTCAAAGGGCGCAGAGAGAAGGCGTGCTTAAGATTTACGATGTGGATCCGCAAAAGATCGAGACTGTCGGGATGGGCTATAACAGCCAGATCTTTCGTCCAGGAAAAGAGAAAAAAGAAGATGGCGTGACAAGGATCGTATTTGCTGGGAAGATTGCCGAGAAGAAGGGCGTGACGAGTCTGCTCAGAAGCCTGTCTGTCCTGGCTGAACGGGAAGGCGCCTTAAGGCGGGAAGAACTTCTGATTCAGCTTGCAGGAAGTGCAGGGAATCAACAGGAGTTTCGGCAGATCTGTGAGATGGCGGCAGAATGCCCTTATGAAGTCCGTTTCCTGGGAAGACTGTCCCAGCCGGAACTGGCCCTTATATATCAGTCCAGTGAGATTTTCGTGCTGCCTTCTTTCTTCGACGGGCTGCCGCTTACCGTCATAGAAGCATTAGCCTGCGGGAACAGAGTGGTTATGTCGGATCTTCCGGGAGTAAAAGAGTGGCTTTTCAGCTCTGCACCTGGCGGAGATATCAGATTCGTAGAGATGCCCCAGATGAGGAATACGGATGAGCCTGTGCCTGAGACGCTGCCTGAGTTCGAGGAGCGCCTGGCGGATGCGCTGCTTGGGAGTATCCGCACGAAGGAGAGGAAGAGTGCGGATGTCAGCCGGATCTCCTGGGAAGGGATTGGAGCAAGGGTGCTGGCATAAAAAGGTTAAAAATATCCGGTTGACAAGCATAGTAAGGTCAACTATAATAGTGATAATTCTTTAAATATAGAGTAAGAGAGAAATGCTATGACAAGGAGGAGTACGCAGATACCGGAAGCCAAGAGAGGAGATGGCTGGTGGGAATTCTTCGTGATGGATCTGCGGAAGTAGCCTTTGAGCAGTGAACCGAAAGGGCGTCATATGGACGGATCAGATTTTCCCATAATGAGGGGATTACCGGATACGGAGCCGACTGGCAGTCTGAGTAGACTTCAACGCAGTCCCGGCGTTAGAGGGGAGCGATATCGGAGAACGGATAACGCATGGATTCTCCCGTATCGGCAGAGTGCAAAGAGTGGTCTCTTTGAAATTAGGTGGTAACACGGATGCAATATTCGCCCTAAGCGACAAGCTTAGGGTGTTTTTTTTCCATACCGGGGGGGGGGGCACCCCGTAATTCATGCCCTTCGGGCGGGTGGACTCCGTCCAATAAGGTATAGCATAGGAGAAGCTGCCAGCGGCGGTTTCGGAGAGGCAGTTACGAAACAGGAGGTATGTATATGAAGAAAATCAGTGGTAATAAATTATTGGTAAAGGCCTTAAAGGAAGAGGGCGTAGACATACTGTTTGGCTACCCGGGTGCATGTACGATCGACATCAGCGATGAGCTCTACAAGCAGGATTATACGAAGGTCATTCTGCCCAGGCAGGAGGTAGCGCTGGTGCATGAGGCGGATGCATATGCGAGAAGTACCGGGAAGGTGGGCGTGTGTCTGGTCACAAGCGGCCCGGGGGCCACGAATCTTGTCACGGGTCTTGCGACGGCTTACTATGACAGTGTTCCGCTGGTCTGTTTTACCGGGCAGGTGGCAAGACATCTGATCGGGAATGATGCGTTTCAAGAGGTAGATATCGTAGGCATTACAAGGAGTATTACCAAATATGGCGTGACTGTACGCCGTAGAGAGGATCTGGGACGGATCGTGAAGGAGGCATTCTACATTGCCAGGTCAGGAAGGCCGGGACCTGTGCTGATCGACCTTCCAAAGGATGTGATGGGAGAACTTGGAAGCGGAGAATATCCGGCGGAAGTGAATATCCGGGGGTACAGGCCCAATACCCAGGTTCATATCGGACAGCTTAAGAAAGCAATTAAGATGCTAGGCAAGGCGAAACGCCCGCTGTTTCTTGCAGGAGGCGGAGTAAATATTGCAGGCGCCAACGGGGAATTTACCAAGCTGGTGGAAAGAACCTGCGTGCCTGTGGTCACAACGGTCATGGGAAGAGGAGCGATTGCAACGGATCATCCGCTGTATGTGGGGAATCTTGGGATGCATGGAGCCTACGCCTGCAATATGGCGGTGGGAGAATGTGATCTTCTGTTTTCGATCGGCACCCGGTTCAATGACCGTATCACAGGGAAGCTCCACTCATTCGCTCCACATGCGCAGATCGTACATATTGATATCGACACGGCCGCTATTTCAAAAAATGTACAGGTGGATGTGCCAATCGTGGCTGATGCCAGGGAAGCCATTACCAGGATGCTGGAATATGTGACGGAATGTGATACGAAGAAATGGCTTTATGAGGTAAGGGAATGGAAATGCGCCCATCCGATGCAGATGAAGAAGAAGCCGATTATGACTCCTTATGATATTATTGATACGATCAACCATGTGTTTGAGGAGGCAATCGTGGTGACAGACGTCGGGCAGCACCAGATGTTTACGGCGCAGTTTATTGAACTGAATGAGAAGAAGAAGCTTCTGATGTCCGGCGGGCTTGGGACCATGGGATACGGGCTGCCGGGCGCTATTGGCGCGAAGATCGGGAACCCTCATGTTCCGGTGATCTCGATTTCGGGAGACGGGGGCATGCAGATGAACATCCAGGAGCTGGCAACGGCTGTGCTGGAAGAACTTCCTATTATCAACTGCATTTTTAACAATAATAATCTCGGTATGGTACGCCAGTGGCAGAAATTATTTTATGGAAAACGGTATTCCATGACCTGTCTTCGTTCCGGTGCGGCGTGCCGGGGGAAGTGCGGAGAAGTAGAATGCCCGACTTATACGCCGGATTTTGTTAAGCTGGCAGAGAGTTATGGAGCGAAGGGAATCCGTGTGACGAAGAAAGAAGAGATTGAGCCGGCGTTTTGTGAGGCGATGAAGAGTGAGAAGACGCCTTATATTATTGAGTTTGAAATCGACCCGGAAGATCTGGTCTACCCGATGATACGGCCCGGCGGGACGCTGGAAGATATGATTCTGGATTGTTAGCGCAGTTTATCAGGATTGGAAGAATAAACAAAAAGGAGACAGATATATGAACAGTATGAAAAAGCGTTGGATTTCCTTGTATGTGGAGAATCAGGTGGGAGTTCTTTCTAAGATTTCCGGGCTTTTCTCGGGAAAGTCCTACAATCTTGACAGTCTGACGGTAGGGACGACGGAAGATCCTACGGTTTCCAGGATGACGATTGCAACGGTCAGTGACGACGAGACTTTTGAGCAGATTAAGAAGCAGTTAAACCGGCTGGTAGAAGTCATTAAAGTTATTGATTTCACGGATGTGTTCGTCCGTATGAAAGAGATTCTGTATGTCAAGGTACAGAAATGTACTCCACAGGATAAGGTGGAACTGTTTCAGATCGCAGAGACGTTTAAGGCAAAGGTCATTGATTATGGAAAAGACAGCCTGCTTCTTGAATTCGTACAGACGGCAACGAAGAATGATGCCGTAATCAAGCTGATGAAGGAAGAATTCAGAACGATTGAGGTGGTCAGAGGCGGTAGTGTGGGGATCGAATCTATCAGTATGATGGAGCGGTAACAGTTGAATTTTAAAGTATGGGGTATTATAATAGATTCTGATAACATTTTGAAGAGACAGTAATACAATAGTAGTGGAAGAACGGAGGAGTCGAAAGATGGAGAAAAAGAATATTGACTGGTCAAACCTTGGATTTGCATATATTGAGACGGATCAGAGATACGTTTCCCATTATAAGAATGGGGCATGGGATGATGGCGGGCTGACCTCCGATGCGAATGTAGTGATTAATGAGTGTGCATGTGTGCTTCAATATGCGCAGACCTGTTTTGAAGGACTGAAGGCTTATACGACAAAGGACGGGCATATTGTAATGTTCCGCCCTGACATGAATGCGAAGCGGATGGCGGATACCGCGAAGCGGCTTGAGATGGCTGTGTTTCCTGAGGAGAGATTTCTGGATGCCGTTCATAAGACCGTAGAGGCGAATGCGGCATATGTTCCGCCTTATGGATCCGGCGCCACGCTGTATGTGCGCCCTTACCTCTTCGGCTCCGATCCGGTAATCGGTGTAAAACCGGCGAATGAGTATCAGTTCCGTGTATTCACCACTCCTGTAGGACCGTATTTTAAGGGTGGTGCGAAGCCGATTACAATCCGGGTGTGCGATTTTGACCGGGCGGCCCCGCATGGGACCGGACATGTGAAGGCGGGGCTTAATTATGCCATGAGCCTGCATGCGATTGTAGATGCCCATAATCAGGGATATGATGAGAATATGTATCTGGATGCA
Source organism: uncultured Dorea sp. (assembly GCA_910579925.1). Classification (GTDB taxonomy): domain Bacteria; phylum Bacillota; class Clostridia; order Lachnospirales; family Lachnospiraceae; genus Sporofaciens. The sequence continues at coordinate 91,945 of CAJTVY010000006.1, read as the reverse complement.
GCTACCAGAACAAAGGTTGAGGAGACCGGCGGTGCGAATTTCCTGTTCGTGACGAAGGACGGCAAGGTGGTAACTCCGAAGTCGGAAACGATTCTTCCGTCTATTACAAGACGTTCTTTAATGTATGTGGCAGAGAAGTATCTCGGCCTTGAGGTGGAAGAGCGGGAGGTTCCGTTTGCAGAGGTGAAGGAATTTACAGAATGCGGGCTTTGCGGAACGGCGGCGGTGATTTCCCCGGTTGGCAAGGTAGTGGACCACGGGAAAGAGATCTGTTTCCCAAGTGGGATGGAATCTATGGGACCAGTGACGAAGAAGCTGTATGATACGCTGACGGGAATCCAGATGGGGCAGATTGAGGCGCCGGCAGGCTGGATTCATGTAGTCTGTTAAAGCGGGAATATCGACTGGCCGTCTGTTGGGTGAAATAATTTATGAGGAATAGAGAAATAAAAAAAGGGATGCGCAGAAGGACCGTCCAGATTGTCCCGTTTTTGCTGATTTTTTGTATTCTGGGCGCAGTTGTGTATTCGGTTGCTAAGAAAATATCAACGGAGATGTCTCTGTCTGCAATCAATAACCTGGATGCAAGCCTGGATCTGATTGGAAATACAATTGAGACGATTCTGGGAAAAGAGGCGGAGTTTCAGGTCTTGATTGCCCAGGAGATGGCGGATTCAAAGAATCCGGAAGATTTTGTCCTTTCCTATGAACGGAACAGTACGATGGTCAGGATATCTATGATCCCTGCCGGTGAGACGGAAGGGATTTCCAACACGGGAGAGGTATTTTCTGAAGAAGAACTGGATTTTTCGGCAGGAAAGACGGTAGCCGGGCTTCCCCTTTCCAGTTCTTATATTAATGATATGGGGACCTGGGCGTATACGATGAAATGTCCGATCATCAGGGAGGAAGAAGAGATTGGAATGCTCTATATCGAGTATATCTATGATTCCTTTGATGAGGCGCTGCCAAATGATTTTTATGACAGCGAGGCAACGCTCTATCTGATGGATGCTGCCAGTCAGAAATTTGTCATGAAGCCTAAGGGTATCGGCGAGAGGAATGCAGGGCATCTGAATCTGACTGATTTTTATAATGCGAATAAGATTCGTGAGGAGGATATTAAGGAGACGGTGGGCGAGCATATCAATTCAGGGAAGGATATGATGTTTTACCATAATATCCAGAACCAGGAGTCCCTGATCTATATGTGGTCTGTGAATGAGGGCGTGGTCTATCTCATCGGATATGTACCGGTGAAAGCAATACAGAGAGAAGGGGATGCGGTAAATCAGAATATGCTGATCGTAGTCGCAGTGATGCTTGCGGCGTTTGTAGGCTGTTGCCTGTTCTATCTGTTTTATGAAAGGCAGCAGAGGAAGATACAAAAGGATCGGGAGGCAGAGCGGGAGCTTCATAACAAGCAGCTAAAGGAAGCCCTTCAGACCGCCCAGATTGCGAATAATTCCAAGACTACGTTTCTGTCGAATATGTCTCATGATATCCGTACCCCCATGAATGCGATCCTGGGGTTTGCCACTCTGCTTGCCAAAGATGTGGATGATCCGGAAAAGGTGCGGGAATATACCAGAAAGATTACTGCCTCTGGTCAGCATCTTCTCAGCCTGATTAATGATGTACTGGATATTTCCAAGATCGAGAGCGGGAAGGTAGCGCTTACGATCGGGGAATTTGCGCTGAAGGATATGATTTCTTCGATTGATGCGATTATACGTCCGGCGGCAAAGGCGAAGAGACAGAATTTTGATATTGCTGTGACAGGGATTAAGCATGAGCATCTGATTGGTGATGAGACGAGGATCAACCAGATTCTGATCAACCTTCTCTCGAACGCAGTAAAATACACGCAGGAAGGAGGCAATATCTGGCTGCGTATCATTGGACTTGACCAGCATTCCAATCAGTTTGAACGTATCAGGTTTGAGGTGGAGGATAACGGGTATGGAATGACGCCTGAGTTCCTTGAAACGATCTTTGACGCGTTTACCAGAGCTGAGAACAGTACGACGAATAAGGTGCAGGGGACCGGCCTTGGTATGGCGATTACGAAGAATATTGTGGAACTGATGGGCGGAATGATTGAGGTCTTCAGTATGGTAGAGATGGGAAGTCTGTTTACCGTGGATCTGGAGCTTCGCATACCGGAAACTGAAGGGGACGAGAAATTCTGGGAACAGAAAGGCATTTCAAGGATTCTGGTAGTGGATGACGAGCCGGATCTCTGCGAGACTGTCCGCCTGCTGATGGAAGATACAGGGGTCCATGTAGATGCGTCGCATAGCGGAGAAGAAGCGCTGCATATGAGGACGTGTGAAGACGCAAAGGACTATGACGTGGTCCTGATGGATTGGAGAATGCCGGGGATGAACGGGATTGAGACGGCAAGGAGGATGAAAGAAACCTGTGCTAAAGATGTGCCGATGCTTCTGATGACGGCCCACGACTGGGAGGAACTGGAAGAAGAGGCATTGGAGGCAGGAATTTCCGGTTTCCTTGCAAAGCCGTTTTTTGTTGCGGCGTTTAAAGAGAAAATCCTTGAAATCATGGGAGAGCGCGGACTGGAGAGTCCGCATCTGACTCAGCTTTCAGAAGGCAGTTTTGGTGGAAAGCATTTTCTTGTGGCAGAAGATAATGAAATCAATGCAGAGATTATTGAGGAACTTCTGGATATTGAGGAGGCGACATGCGAGATCGTTGAGAACGGTGAACTGGCGGTGGAGCGTTTCTTCGGCAGAGAGCCAGGGACTTATGATGCTGTACTAATGGATATCCAGATGCCTGTAATGAATGGATATGAGGCGGCGAGGGCAATCCGGGCTTTAGATCGTCAGGATGCCAAGCTGATTCCTATTATTGCCATGACTGCCAATGCATTTTCTGAGGATGTTAAGGAGGCTATGGATGCAGGTATGGATGCTCACATAGCGAAGCCAGTGAATATGGAGTTATTAAAGCAGACACTCAGCCTCTATTTTGCAATGAAGGAGAGGAAGTAATGAAGAATTGTTTGAAAAGAGCGTCGGCAGCGTTTCTTACCGGAACTATGGTCGTTATGCTTGCGGCCTGCGGTGAGAAGCTGGATCCGGGTGAAAATCTTGCCAGGAATGAAGAAGAGGAAGGTAAGACGGTTGTTCTGTATGTACCGATGGAGAGATCGAAGCCGGATGCCGAGAACATTGCAAGGACGGCTTTTGACAAGACTGTGATCATGGCGGAGGAGAAGCTGGATCTGAGAGTGGAGTACAACACGTATACTTCAGAGAATTATCAGGAAAAATCCTATGATGACGTAGGGTTTGACCGGATTCAGAACCATCTGGACGATCTATATCTTCTGAACCCGGACGTTCTCCATAAAACAGGTGAGGAAGGCCTGCTTGAGGATCTGTCGGGACTCGACTGCGTCAGGAATCTGAGGGATGTGGTAAAGATGGCGAATACGGTAGACGGGAAGCTTCTCGGGATTCCTCAGGAGGTAGTGGTCTATGGTCTGTTCGTGAATAAGGATATGTTTGACGAGTATGATCTGGAATTGCCGAATACGCCGGATGAGTTTCTGGAGTGCTGCCGGGTGTTTAAGGAGAATGGAATTGAGACGCCGGTCGGAGCCAACCGCTGGTGGCTTGAGACCTTTGTGTTCGCCCAGGCGTATGCGGATCTGTATAACGAGGGTGATATTGAAGCGGAGATTGAGGCGCTGAACAGTGGAGAGCGTAAGTATAGCGAATATATGCGGCCAGGGTTCGAGTATCTCAAAGAGATGATGGATCTGGGATATATTGATGCAGAGACGGCGTACACATATGAGGCTATTGACGGAGAAGGACCTGATTTTATGGCGCAGAAGACGCCGATCGTCATGGCGTACTGGGGAGCTGCCAATGCGGATACTGCTTATGGGAAACCAGAGTTCAATCTGCGGGTGATTGGTTTCCCAAGCGAACGGGGACAGATGCCTGTGTTGTCTATGACCGGATTGTCGGTCTGTTCCAATGCAGAGAATAAGGAGGATGCCTTAGATGTTCTGGAAATAATGGTGTCAGATGAGGCCCTTAGGGTCTATGCAGAGACGAATAAGGTGATATCTCCTTCTAAGAATGTGGAGGTGGACTGTATTCCGGCGTTAAGACCGCTCAATGACCTGGTGAACGAAGGGACGTATGTTCTTGCCAGCAATGCGGGTATGAAGGTGGAGCAGTGGGGGAATACCTGCCTGATTGTGCGTAAATTAATGGAAGGGGCTTCTGTGGATGAATGTATGGCAGAGTTCGACAGGTTACAGGAGGAATCTCTGAACTAGAATAAATCCTAACAGTTCTGCCTGTCTGAACTGTTAGGACAAATCAAAGATATATCCGTATAATAGAAGTGTACACTGTTGACAAAGTGTACACTTTTGTGAATCTTACAACAGTAAAATACAAAGAATCTAAGAAGGAGTCTGTAGGTGAAATGATAGTTAATGAAAGGATGGTTACATATATTCATTCGCTGGAAGAGCCGGAGAATCCGATTCTTGAGAAGATCGAGCAGGAGGCGTTAGAGACTCATGTACCCGTTATTCGCAAAGAAACACAGAGTTTCCTTAAAGCGCTGCTGTTGATAAAACAGCCCTTACAGATCTTAGAGATCGGAACGGCTGTCGGTTTTTCTGCGATCCTGATGAGCGAGTATATTCAAGAGAATGGAAGGATCACCACCATAGAAAAGTATGAGAAGAGGATTCCGATTGCAAGAGAGAACTTCCGCCGTGCGGGGAAGGAAGGGCAGATTTCACTAATTGAGGGGGATGCTCTTGAGGTTATGAGGTCTCTTGAAGGGATCTATGACTTTATTTTTATGGATGCTGCGAAAGGACAGTATATTCATTATCTGCCAGAAGCTGTCCGCCTGCTTGGCCCAGGCGGGGTATTAGTGTCAGATAATGTGCTGCAGGACGGTGACGTGATAGAATCCAGGTTTGCGGTGGAGAGGCGTAATCGTACGATTCACAGCCGTATGAGAGAGTATCTTTATGAACTGAAACATCATAAACAGTTACAGACTTCCATCCTGCCTCTGGGAGACGGGGTGGCGCTTAGTGTAAAGAAGGAGACAGATCTATGAACAGAAAACGTCCAGAATTACTGATTCCGGCCAGCAGTCTGGAAGTACTGAAGACGGCGGTTATGTTTGGCGCAGATGCCGTCTATATTGGTGGGGAAGCATTCGGACTGAGGGCAAAGGCGAAGAATTTTTCCAGAGAAGATATGAAGGCGGGGATCAGATTTGCTCATGAGCATGGCCGGAAAGTCCATGTGACAGTGAATATCCTTGCGCATAACGAGGATCTGGAAGGGGTGAGAGAATATCTCCATGAGTTGAAAGAGATGGAAATGGATGCGCTGATTATCGCAGACCCGGCAATCTTTGAGATGGCGAAGGAGATCTGCCCGGAGATTGACCGGCATATCAGTACACAGGCAAATAATACGAATTATGGAACGTATCAGTTCTGGTGGAAACTCGGGGCAAAGAGGGTGGTTTCTGCCAGAGAACTGTCGTTAAAGGAGATTCGGGAGATTCGGGAACGGATTCCGGAGGATATGGAGATTGAGAGCTTTATCCATGGAGCAATGTGCATTTCCTATTCGGGAAGGTGTCTTTTAAGTAATTATTTTACCGGAAGGGACGCCAACCAGGGGGCGTGTACCCATCCCTGCCGCTGGAAATATTCTATCATGGAGGAGACGAGGCCAGGAGAATATATGCCGGTGTATGAAAATGAACGGGGAACATTTATCTTTAACTCCAGGGATCTGTGTATGATTGAGCATATCCCTGAGATGATCGAGGCGGGGATTGACAGCTTCAAGATAGAGGGGCGTATGAAGACGGCTCTCTATGTAGCAACGGTAGCAAGGACCTACCGGAAGGCTATTGACGATTATCTGGAAGACCCTGAGAAGTATGAAAAGAATATGCCCTGGTATCTGGATCAGATTTCAAACTGCACTTACCGCCAGTTTACCACGGGGTTCTATTTCGGGAAACCGGATGAGACAAGCCAGATCTATGATAACAATACCTATGTGAAAGAGTATACTTATCTTGGTATTATCGGGGATGAGAAGGAAGGAATGTACCGGATTGAGCAGAGGAATAAGTTCTCTGTGGGGGAAAGGATTGAGATCATGAAGCCGGACGGCAGGAATGTAGAGGTGACGGTGCGAAAGATTGTGGATGCAGAAGGAAACGAGCAGGAAAGCGCGCCCCATCCGAAGCAGGCGCTATATGTAGACCTGGGACATGAAGCGGACCGGTATGACATTCTCAGAAGGGCAGAAGCATAGACTAATCAGTAACATCATATGAATCAAAGCGGATCTTATTGACAGGAAATAGAATACTTTCAGGTGGAAAAGCACAAAAATGAAGAGGAGCACATAGACTATATCAAATACGCTTAGAGGTGCTTCTTTTGAAATCATTTCCACAACCCCTCACAGCCGCGGAAGAAAGATATTATATGCAAAAATATACGGAGGGAGATCTTGAAGCAAAACATATTCTGATAGAGCGGAATCTGCGCCTCGTTGCACATATCGTAAAAAAATACCAGTCCTCGCCGGAAGATACGGAGGATCTGTTGTCAATAGGAACCATCGGGCTGATCAAGGCGGTTGTGACTTTTAATCCGGATAAATGTGTCAGACTTGGAACCTACGCCGCGCGGTGTATCGAGAACGAGATCCTGATGTATATGCGGGCAAAGAAAAAATCATCGAAAGAAATCTCACTGTATGAACCCATTGGAACTGATCGGGAAGGTAACGAAATCCAGCTTTTTGATATTATTGAGACGGAAGAAGACGATGCGCACAGAAAGGTGGAGTTAAGTGACGATGTCCGGCTTCTATACCACAAGGTGGAATCCGAATTGTCGCCGCGGGAGCGGCTGGTACTGAAAATGAGGTACGGATTATATAATGAAGAAGAATATACCCAACGGGAGATTGCAAAGCAGTTAGGTATCTCCCGTTCTTATGTTTCCAGGATTGAAAAAAGTGCAATCGAGAAACTGCGGGGATATTTTTAAGCAATACAGATAAGAAGGCGGGCATGCCGGGAAGTTATTTCCAGGCATGCTTTTTTCTTGCGTTTCAAAGAAAACCTTTCGCTTCTTTAGAGAATCTTTAGAAATAGGAAAAAAGGTCAAGTATATCTTCAGAATATGTTTAGAAATCCATGTCGATGTTCTTTAGATTTTAGGAATAAAATAGCATTCATAAGGAAATGGAAGTAAAGGGGGATTCATTATGAAGATATTAATATTAAGCGGAAGATTTGGATTTGGACATGAGATGGCCGCGAATGCAGTCAGAGAGGAATTTATGCATCAGGATCCCAATGCTGAAGTGATACAGAAAGACCTTCCCACGTATTTAAGTCCATATATCAGTAAGATTATATACAAGGTATTCGGGCTTGTGGCTGAACGTTATCATAGGATATATAACCTGGTTTATAAGATTTCCGGGAAAATGAATTCCGGGAACAGACCGAGCAGTCCGATTATCTATCGTAAGTTCTGCAGAATGATAGACGAATACAGGCCAGATGTAATCGTATGCACACATCCGTTCTGTGAGAAGGCGGCGGCAACCTATAAGATGAAGTCAGAAAGCCGGATACTGCTTGTTACCTGTATCACGGACATCAGCATGCATAAGGAGTGGTTTGCCAGCCAGACGGATCTGTATCTTGCGCCTACCGTAGAGGTGAAAGACAACCTTGTGGGATTTGGGGCGTTGCCGGAAAATGTTCTGGTGACGGGAGTGCCGGTGCGGCAGCAGTTTCTAAATAAGAAAGTTATTTCGGATATATCTGAAAATCATTCAGTCCCTACAAAGTGCAGTGAATCTGAAAAGCAGGTTCTGATTATGGGAGGGGGACTGGGCATAATGCCGGAACTGAATGATATTTTATGTACATTACATGAGATGCCGGGCGTAAAGACAACTGTAATCACGGGAAAGAACCAGAAACTGTATGAGACCTGGAAGGGATGCTACGATGATATTGAAGTTCATGGATATGTAGATCAGATCGGGGAATTTATGCGTAAGGCAGATCTTGTCATTACAAAAGCGGGAGGAATTACACTATTTGAAATCCTTCACAGCCAGGTTCCCATGTTCATAATACGGCCGTTTCTGGAGCAGGAGATTGTGAATGCCAGATATGCCCAGAAAAAAGGATTTGCCAGGGTAGTATGGGATAAAAAAGAAGATTTTGCGGTAGAACTACGAAAACTGCTGGAAGATTCGCGGGAATTAGAAAAGATGAGAATTTGTATGGCAGGGGCGCAAAAGGAGATCATGGATACAGAACTTTCCGAAGCGGTTGGGGAAATATCGGTGCGGGGATGGGAATCGGTATCTGACTACAGCTTTTTTAAGTCTGACTGGATGCCGATCCTGTCACTGACTGGACAAAGATTACTTTCATAAACCTGACGGAATGAAAAGGAGGACATAATAGATGAAAAAAAGATATCAGATCGGTACGGTCTTATTCTGTACGGCGCTGGCTGGTTATGGTCTGGCTCCTTCAGAGTATCTGAAATACCGATGGAAGAAAAGAAGCCGGAAGAGAAGCCGGGAAGGCGGAAAGGGAAAACAGCTGTACCTGACCTTTGACGACGGACCGGACAAGACGTATACGAACCAGCTTCTGGATTTTCTGAAGCAGTACCATATTAAGGCCAGTTTCTTTGTCATGGCAAAAGCTGCCAGGGAGAATCCGGATCTGATTCAAAGAATGAGACAGGACGGTCATTACATAGGGATTCATTCGGTACGTCATGAAAACGCACTGTTTGGAGGAAAGGGATTTGTCAGAAGGGATCTTGAAGAGTCGATAGAAACCTTGAAAAATCTGGGATGTGAAGTCTGCGCTTACCGTCCTCCCTGGGGACATCTGAATCTGTGGACATTGTATTACTGTCAGAGGATGAAACTGAAACTGACTTTCTGGGATGTGATGGCCAATGACTGGTCGGCCCGGGAGACAGCCGTCTCTATTGAAAACAAGGTTTTGCAGAGGGTATTCCCTGGCGCAGTCATCTGCCTCCATGACGGGAGAGGAAAGGATCATGCGCCCGGGCGCACGGTAGAAGCATTGCGAAGAGCGCTGCCGGTTCTGCTGAAACGAGGTTATTCCTTTGAAACGATGGAGGTTTATCAATGGTAATAGTATACCGGGAGGGGGAATTCATATGAGTGATCATCTGTCTGTTCAGAAAGCAGCCCGCTATGGCGTAGTTTTTCTGGTCGTTGCTGCGGCAGTGTGTTTTCTGGTACTTAAGGGAACCGACGTAAGGATCGTGTGGGAGGCTTTATCGAAGACGTCCCTGACCTTTCTGGCTGTCGGAATTCTAATGGCTGAGTTTTTCCATCTGGCAGAAGGAATTAATCTGCGGATCCTGCTTTGCTCCTGCGGATATCCGGTCACATTCTGGCAGGGTATGAAATACGCCTATATTGGATTCTTCTTCAGTTCCATCACTCCTTCTTCCACAGGAGGGCAGCCGGCCCAGCTATATGCAATGAAGAAAGACGGGATTGAGATTGCCCATGGAACACTGGCATTGATCGGAGAACTGGCAAGTTTTCAGATCGCAGTATTCTTCATGGAATTTATGGCAGTTATGGCGCTGGTCAGCGGAAAGGTGACGCCCTCGGTAGAACTTCTGGTACTGGCGGTACTGGGATTTCTGCTTAATATTCTGTTCATCACAGGACTTTTATCCGTCCTGTTCTGCCACAGGCTGAAAGAGAAGATCCTTGGCTTTCTGTATGGGGGAATTGACCGTTTTCCGGTGAAGAATAAGGACAAGTGGAAGGAACGGCTGGAAGGAGCGTTCCATGATTTTCAGATTTGTGCAGATCTGATCAAAAAGAAGCCGCAGGTGATGGGCCAGGTATTCCTGGTAAGCGTCTGCCAGGTAATCTGCTGGTTCAGCATCCCCTATCTGGTCTGTCTTGCTATGGGAGAAAATGCAGCAGGATATTTCCAGGTGTTTCTTTTACAGACGGTCCTATTCATGACTACGGCGCTCCTTCCTTTTCCAGGTGCGGCAGGCATCAGCGAGTATGCCTTTATGAAACTGTTTTCTGGCGTATTTGTGAAGAATCCTATGGCGGCGGCTACGCTGGTAAACCGGGGGATCAGCTTCTACAGTCTGCTGGCGGTCAGTGCAGTGATGATGATAATCCTATGGAAATATAAGGGGGACGGGAAATGTCGAAATTTGTCTGACGGAAGTTCTTGAAATCCTGTACAAGGTATATTAATATAAAATTGGACAGCGGATAGAGGATAAATTCTGAATAAGAAGAATCTTATATTTTCCGCATTTCATAACAATCCTAAATCTTGCGAGCTATAAGCCAAAGTCAAGTCTACTTGACCTTGGCCGCGGTCGCGAGAGTCGAAGATTCACTATTTATCATGCCATATCGGCCGATTTATTCACAGATTCAGCAATATTATATAGGGAAAGGAGTTTTGAATGTCATTCAGTACGGTCTTATCTGCCGCAATCCGGGGACTTCACATCGACATGGTCCACGTGGAGGCAGATGTAAGCAACGGACTGCCTATGTTCCATATGGTAGGTTATCTCTCTTCAGAAGTGAAAGAGGCTTCTGAGAGGGTAAGGACAGCGATTCGCAATGCAGGGATTCAGATGCCTGCAAAGAAAGTAGTGGTGAATCTTGCTCCTGCAATGGTCAGAAAGAAGGGAGCTTCTTTTGATCTGCCCATTGCGCTTGCAATTCTGGCATCCATGGGAATTTTCCCGGAAAGGCGGCTTAGAGACACGCTGGTAGTCGGGGAACTGAGCCTTGACGGAAGAGTGAAGGCGGTTCCTGGTGTTCTGCCGATCGTGACACGGGCAAAGGAAGAAGGATGCAGAAGATGTATTCTGCCGGAGCAGAATGCGAGGGAAGGTGCTCTTGTTAAGGGAATGGAGATTCTGGGAGTCGGTCATCTTATGGAGGCATGCCGTTATCTGAACGATGAGCAGAAGATCCGGGCCGTCATAGGCGGCGCAGAGTATCAGACTCATCAGGAGACAGAGGAAGACCTTCTGGATTATTGTGATATCCAGGGTCAGGAAGCGGTAAAGCGCGCCACAGAAGTGGCGGTGGCCGGAGGCCATAATCTGCTTCTTATCGGCCCGCCGGGAAGCGGGAAGTCTATGATGGCGAAGCGAGTACCCACGATTCTGCCGCCGCCGACTCTGGAAGAAAGCATTGAGATTACGAAGATTTACAGTGTCCTGGGTATGGTTGACAAGGAGCGTCCGCTGATGACGGGGCGACCTTTTCGAAGCGTCCACCATACGGTGACAAAATCAGCGCTGATTGGAGGCGGCGTCTTCCCGGTGCCGGGAGAGATCAGCCTTTCCCATGGGGGAGTGCTGTTTCTGGATGAACTGGCTGAATTCCAGAAACATGTGCTGGAAGTGTTAAGGCAGCCTTTGGAAGAGCGAAAGATCCGTATTACCAGGACCCAGGGAAACTTTGTATTTCCGGCTGATTTTATACTGATCTGTGCCATGAATCCTTGTCCCTGTGGGAATTATCCAGACTATAACCGATGTACCTGTACGCCTGCCCAGATCCGGCAATACCTGGGGAAAGTCAGCCAGCCGTTTTTAGACAGGATTGATATCTGTGTGGAGGCTCCGAGAATTCAATACGAGGAGCTCACAGAAGGAAAGAAGCAGGAAAGTTCGGCCCAGATCCGGGAAAGAGTCTGTGCGGCGAGGAAGGTGCAGCAGAAGCGATATGAGGATCAAAGTATCCTGACCAATTCTATGCTGAATGTCGGTGAACTGAAGGAAGTCTGTTATCTGGGCGGGAAGGAAGAACTTCTGATGAGGAAAGCTTTCGCAGCCCTTGGGCTTACGGCCAGAACCTACCATAAGATTCTGAAAGTGGCCAGAACCATTGCTGATCTGGAGGGGTGCGGGACGATCCGGGAGCATCATCTGAAAGAAGCTATTGGATATCGCACCATGGATAAGAAATATTGGGGGAGGTGATGCAGATATGAAGTATGAATACTGGCTTGCAGCGATACCGTGTCTGTCAGATTATAAAAAAAGATTGCTGAGAGAAGAATACAAAGAGGGAAGAGCCGTATATTATATAGAAGAAATGCAGCTTCGATTTCTTCCTTTCCTTGAAGACCGGGATGTGGAGGCGATTCTGAAAGCAAAGAAAGAGATCTGTATAGAAAAAGAATGGGAATACCTGGAAAAACAGAATATACGGTTTATTCCCTGCTTCTCAGAAGCGTATCCGAAGAAGCTTTGGCAGATCCCGGACCCGCCTTATGCATTGTATGCGAAGGGGAAGCTTCCTAAGGAAGGGATTCCTGGCGTTGCCATTGTGGGCGCCAGGAAATGTACGCCCTATGGTCAGGAGATGGCACTGGATTATGGAAAGTATCTGGCAGAACATGGTGTTCAGATTATCAGCGGAATGGCCAGAGGTATTGACGGGGCGGGCCAGAGAGGGGCGCTTGACGGAGGCGGCATGACTTTTGGCGTGCTGGGCTGTGGGGTAGATATCTGTTATCCCCGTGATCACATCGGACTGTATATGGACATCCAGCGAAGTGGAGGGATTCTTTCAGAGCAGCGTCCAGGCAGGCCGCCCCTTCCCATGTACTTTCCGATGAGGAACCGGATCATCAGCGGACTGTCGGATTTTGTGCTGGTTATGGAGGCAAGGGAGAGGAGCGGTTCTCTGATCACGGCAGACCAGGCTCTGGAGCAAGGCAAAGATGTTTATGCGCTGCCTGGCCCCGTGACGAGCCAGTTGAGCCAGGGCTGCCACCGGCTGATCCGGCAGGGGGCGGGAATTCTGATTACGCCGAAAGATCTGCTGGCGGAATTGGGTATGACCCCGGAAGAGTCAGAGCGAAAATCAGACAAAATTGAAAAAACGCTTGAAAATGACGAAAATGTGGTGTATAGTTGTCTCGGTTTCTTTCCAAAGGGAATCAGTCAGTTAATCGAAGAAACAGGGTTTCGTGCGTCTGTTTTAATGCAGAGTCTGATTTCACTTGAGCTTAAGGGCTGCATTCGGGAAGTATCAAAAAATCATTACATCAGAGTCCGTTAAGGAACTCTAATGCTAGTTGTTAATGGAGGAAGCAAGGCTATGGCACGTTATCTTGTAATCGTGGAGTCACCTGCTAAGGTGAAGACAATAAAGAAATTTTTAGGAAGTAATTATGTGGTGACCGCATCCAACGGACATGTAAGGGATCTTCCTAAGAGTCAGCTTGGAGTTGACGTGGAGCATGATTATGAGCCGAAGTATATTACAATCCGGGGGAAGGGAGATATTCTGGCAGGACTTCGCAAGGAAGTCAAAAAGGCGGATAAAATATATCTCGCAACGGACCCTGACCGTGAAGGGGAGGCGATATCGTGGCATTTGAGCAAGGCGCTGAAGTTAGAGAATAAGAAGACCTATCGAATCAGTTTTAATGAGATTACAAAAAATGCGGTAAAGGCGTCTCTGAAAAATGCAAGGGAGATCGACATGGATCTGGTGGATGCCCAGCAGGCCAGAAGGATACTTGACAGGGTCGTAGGTTACCGGATCAGCCCTCTTTTATGGGCTAAGGTAAAGAGAGGATTAAGCGCCGGACGTGTCCAGTCAGTGGCCCTTCGGATTATTGCCGACAGGGAGGAGGAGATCAATGCATTCATACCAGAAGAATACTGGACATTGGACGCTAATCTCAAAGTTAAAGGGGAGAAGAAGTCTCTGACGGCAAAATTCTACGGTACTGCAGAAAAGAAGATGACGATCCGCTCCAGAGAAGAACTGGATGGGATTCTAAAAGAAATAGATCATGTGGATTATACGGTAGAAGACATCAAAAAGAGCGAGAGAACGAAGAAAGCGCCGGTTCCCTTTACCACCAGTACGCTGCAGCAGGAGGCGTCAAAGGCCTTGAATTTTGCCACTTCCAAGACGATGCGGATTGCGCAGCAGCTATACGAAGGAGTGGACATTAAGGGGAACGGCACTGTGGGACTTATTACCTATCTGCGTACAGATTCCACCAGGATATCCGAGGAGGCGGATGCCAGTGTGCGGGAATATATTGGGACCAGTTACGGAGAGGAATATGCGGCGGCAGCGGAGTCGAAAAGCGGCAATGGACATAAGAATATCCAGGATGCCCATGAGGCGATCCGGCCTACGGATGTGAGCCGTACCCCCGTGGCGGTGAAGGAATCTTTAAGCAGAGATCAGTTCCGTCTGTATCAGCTTATCTGGAAGCGGTTTGTGGCAAGCCGGATGAAGCCTGCAAGATATGAGACAACCTCAGTCCGTATTGCGGCGGGGCCGTACCGGTTCACGGTAGCGGCATCCAAGATTGTTTTTGAAGGTTTCCGTCTGGTATACACGGAAGCCGGAGAAGAGAAAGAGGAGAATAATGTGCTGCTTAAGAGCCTGGATAAAGATTCTGAACTTACGAAGACGGATTTTGATGCAAAGCAGCATTTCACACAGCCGCCGGCACATTATACAGAGGCGGCTCTGGTAAAGACTCTTGAGGAGTGGGGGATCGGACGGCCCAGTACCTACGCTCCTACTATTTCTACCATTATTGCCAGGCGATATGTGGCTAAGGAGAATAAGAACCTGTATCTGACTGAGATTGGGGAAGTGGTCAATAATATCATGAAGCAGTCCTTTCCCAGTATCGTAGACGTGAATTTCACTGCTAATATGGAGAGTCTTCTTGACGGCGTTGCGGAAGGAAAAGTAAACTGGCGCACAATCATCGAGAATTTTTATCCTGACCTTGAGGAAGCTGTACAGAAAGCTGAGGAAGAGCAGGAACAGGTGAAGATTGAGGATGAAGTCACAGACGTCGTTTGTGATCAGTGCGGAAGGAACATGGTTATTAAGTATGGTCCCCACGGACGTTTCCTGGCCTGTCCGGGATTTCCGGAATGCAGGAACACCAAGCCTTATCTGGAGAAGATCGGGGTTCCCTGCCCTGCGTGCGGTAAAGAGGTGGTGCTGCGCAAGACGAAGAAGGGAAGAAAGTATTATGGATGTGAGGATAATCCGGAATGTGAATTCATGTCCTGGCAGAAACCTTCTCTGAAGAAATGTCCCCAGTGTCAGAGTTATATGGTTGAGAAGGGAAACAAGCTTCTGTGCAGCGATGAGCAGTGCGGATATGTAGAAAATAAAGAAAACAATAAAAATGACAAGAAATAAGTAAGGGTTATAAAAAATAATTTGGATATTCATTGAAAAAAGACGAGTTGTATGATAATATTACATGCAAAGGATGGAGGTATGTCAATGAGTGTACAATTATTAGATAAGACCAGAAAGATCAATAAATTACTGCACAATAATAATTCAAGTAAGGTAGTATTTAATGATATTTGTGAAGTGCTTACTGAAATCTTGGATTCAAATGTGCTGGTAGTGAGCAGGAAGGGAAAGGTACTTGGAGGAAGCAAGTGCAAAAATGTACCGTATATCAAAGAACTGATCGAGCAGGAGGTTGGAAGGCATATTGATTCGATGCTGAATGAGAGACTTCTTAGCATTCTGTCAACCAAAGAGAATGTAAATCTGCAGACGCTGGGATTTTCAGGAAGTGCGGTACATGGATATCAGGCAATCATTACTCCCATTGATATTGCGGGTGAACGTCTAGGAACCTTGTTCATCTATAAGAAAGAATGTATGTATGAGATTGACGATATCATTTTAAGTGAATATGGAACAACGGTGGTAGGTCTTGAGATGCTTCGGTCTGTGAACGAGGAGTATGCAGAAGAGACCAGAAAAGAACATATTGTGCAGTCGGCAATCAGTACACTGTCCTATTCGGAACTGGAGGCCATCATCCACATTTTCGAGGAACTCGACGGTATGGAAGGAATTCTGGTGGCAAGCAAGATTGCAGACCGGGTGGGAATTACCAGGTCTGTGATTGTGAACGCCCTTCGTAAGTTCGAGAGTGCGGGAGTCATCGAATCCCGCTCGTCGGGGATGAAGGGGACCTATATTAAGGTTGTGAATGATTATGTGTTTACGGAACTGGAACATATCAAGGCAGAACGTATGAAATAATTCATAACAAAGGGCATCGGGAGACTGATGTCTTTTTGTCTGAATATGAAAGAGAGGGGAGCAGTATGTATGAGGGCTGCCAGGCAGACATCAGAATGAACCGGATGGTGCTCAAAGAGGGAAGATTTGACGAGAAGGTTCACCATTGCAGGATTATCACGTATAAACCGGAAGAAGAGTGCATATACTTGGTTGCAGAGGATACGGAGGTTACTGAGTTCTCTCTGGACGGGAATTATGAATGCAGGATTCATACGGAAAAGGATGATACGGTATGCATGGGTTCTATCATGGAAAGATACTGGAATAAGGCAGGAAAAGGGCTGAAATTCCAGATTAAGAACGGATTTTATAAAAATCTTGTAAACTAAATATAAAGTGTGTTGACAAAGTCAGAAGAGAGTGCTATTTTATTACTAGAGTTTTTTAGCACTCTCTTTTTATGAGTGCTAACAAAAGTAGAGATTATTAAAGGAGGCATAAATTATGAAGTTAGTACCATTAGGAGACAGAGTTGTATTGAAACAGTTGGTTGCAGAAGAGACTACCAAGTCAGGAATCGTGATTCCTGGACAGTCTAAAGAAAAGCCTCAGCAGGCAGAAGTGATTGCGGTGGGCCCAGGCGGAACCGTGGATGGTAAAGAAGTGAAGATGAATGTGTCAGTAGGCCAGAAGGTCATCTATTCCAAATATTCAGGAACCAATGTAGAGGTTGACGATGAAGAATATATTATCGTTAAGCAGGATGATATTCTTGCAATCTGCGAGTAGACTGCAAGGTCATCCGAACCAGTAATTTTAAGATTTGAAACTAGAGAAATCATTATAGATCATAGGAGGCGTAATTAATTATGGCAAAGGAAATCAAATACGGCGCAGAGGCCAGAAGCGCATTGGAATCAGGAGTAAATCAGCTGGCAGATACAGTAAGGGTAACGCTTGGACCAAAGGGACGCAATGTTGTCCTGGATAAATCTTTCGGCGCTCCGCTGATTACCAATGACGGTGTCACGATTGCAAAAGAGATTGAACTTGAGGATGCATTTGAGAACATGGGCGCACAGCTCATCAAAGAAGTTGCTTCTAAGACCAACGACGTTGCCGGCGACGGAACAACGACGGCAACCGTACTTGCACAGGCTATGGTGCATGAAGGAATGAAGAACCTGGCGGCAGGCGCAAATCCGATCATTCTCCGCAAGGGTATGAAGAAGGCCACGGATGCGGCGGTAGAAGCGATTGCAAAGATGTCAAGCAAGTTAAAAGACAAAGACCAGATCGCAAGAGTTGCGGCAATCTCAGCCGGTGACGACGGAGTAGGCGAGATGGTGGCCGACGCTATGGAGAAGGTTTCTAATGACGGCGTTATTACGATCGAAGAGTCTAAGACTATGAAGACGGAGCTTGACCTGGTAGAAGGTATGCAGTTTGACCGGGGATATGTATCTGCTTACATGGCGACAGATATGGATAAGATGGAAGCAGTACTGGAAGATCCGTATATTCT
Organism: uncultured Dorea sp.; assembly: GCA_910579925.1. GTDB lineage: Bacteria > Bacillota > Clostridia > Lachnospirales > Lachnospiraceae > Sporofaciens. Next base: position 74,236 of record CAJTVY010000006.1, on the reverse strand, counting down.
GATTACTGATAAGAAGATTTCCAATATCCAGGATATCCTGCCTCTGTTAGAGCAGATCGTACAGTCCGGTGCAAGACTTCTGATCATTGCCGAGGACGTAGAAGGCGAGGCGCTTACCACGCTGATCGTAAACAAGCTGCGCGGAACCTTCAATGTAGCGGCAGTGAAGGCGCCTGGATACGGAGACAGAAGAAAAGAGATGCTCAAAGATATCGCAATTCTGACAGGCGGTCAGGTAGTTTCTGACGAGCTGGGAATGGATCTGAAAGAGACGACCATGGATCAGTTAGGACGTGCGAAGTCTGTGAAGATTCAGAAGGAGAACACTGTGATCGTTGACGGTCTGGGCGACAAGAAAGAGATTTCTGACCGTGTTGCACAGATCAAGATGCAGATTGAAGAGACGACTTCTGACTTCGATAAAGAGAAGCTTCAGGAGAGACTTGCCAAGCTGGCAGGCGGTGTTGCGGTAATCCGTGTAGGAGCTGCAACCGAGACAGAGATGAAAGAAGCGAAGCTTCGTATGGAAGATGCTCTTGCAGCTACGAGAGCGGCAGTAGAAGAAGGAATTATCGCAGGCGGCGGTTCTGCATATATCCATGCAGCGAAAGAGGTTGCGGCTCTGTCAGAAGGATTAAGCGGAGACGAGAAGACGGGAGCGAACGTGGTGCTGAAAGCGCTGGAATCCCCGTTATTCCACATTGCAGCTAATGCAGGACTGGAAGGTTCTGTAATTATCAATAAGGTAAAAGAGTCTGCTCCTGGTGCGGGATTTGACGTGCTGACAGAGCAGTATGTAGATATGGTAGAAAGCGGAATCCTTGATCCGGCGAAGGTGACAAGGAGCGCACTGCAGAATGCTACGAGCGTAGCTTCTACACTGCTGACAACAGAATCCGTTGTTGCCAATATCAAAGAAGAGGCACCTGCAATGCCACCGGCAGGCGGCGGGATGGGTATGATGTAAGACGAAGCATATGGCATCCGATTGGCCTGTTACGATTTCGAGGACTCCTCAGAAAGGGGAGTTCTCTTTATTTTTTGTTACTGTTCACACCTGCCGGGTGCTCACAGCAGCTATTTTTTATAATATAGGAAACTTCGTTCCCTATATTATAAAAACCCTCCGGGAGGATGCGCACTCGCACAAGAGGTAAAATATTGCTTCGCAATTGTGCTCGGCGCACAAAGTGTCCAGGCCCCTCATGAGTGAGGGGTTAGGGGAGCTGAAGTGGGCCTGCCCACTTTGTTCTTACCCAGAAAGGACGACCATGATGGAAGGTTGCACAGTCTGACAAGGTATGATACAATAGAAAATATAATACAGGGTATGGAGTCGGAAACTTGCCCAATAAAGACTACGGAGGAGTAGAAGATGAATGATTTTTATACAGAACAACTGGTAAAGAAGCAGACAGATATGAAGGATATTCTGATCAAAGCGATACTGGTTTCGGCAACGATCGTTTCATTTCTGATTATACTGATGTATCCGGTCGGGCTGATCCTGCCAGTTCTTATGATCGCACTGGACGTATTCATGTTTCGGAGGCTCAATGTGGAGTATGAGTATATGTTTCTGAACGGGGAACTGGATATTGACAAGATCATGAACAAGGCGAAGAGAAAGAGCCTGTTTTCCGCTAATGTGGCAGATATGGAACTGCTTGCTCCTGCTGACTCTGCAGAACTGAATCAGTATCGGAATGCCAGAACGCTGGATTTCAGTTCACATACGGGCCAGGGGAAGGTGTATGTGCTGGTACTGTCCGGCCAGGGAGAGATGAAGAAGGTGCTCTTTGAGCCTAATGAGACGATTGTAGAAGGATTCTATATGCTCGCCCCAAGAAAGGTAATACGTTGAACTACTGGAACAGACAACAGTAAAAAGTCTGTAACAGCGAAGCCGGATCTTAACTGTCGCAAAAGTCTGTAACAGTTCAGCCTGCAACTGCGCACTTGCTGCGCAGTTAGCAGCCAATGAATTGGAGTAGCCGGGAATCCGCCTCTTTGCCGCAGGCAAACTTTAAAATGGGCGGATTTCGTAACAGTGAAGCCGGAAGGCTGAACTGTTACAAAAGTCTGAAAAAAGAATAAAAAATCAGTTGACAAATGCTATCATAATTAGTTATGATAGCATTTAATATATAGACTGTATTACTAATTCAAAGAGAAAGAGAGGAAAGATAATCATGGGAAAGATAATCGGAGAAGGAATTACATTTGACGACGTTCTGTTAGTGCCGGCTTATTCAGAAGTGGTTCCAAACCAGGTAGATCTGTCGACTTTTCTGACAAAGAAGATTAAGCTGAACATACCGATGATGAGCGCAGGAATGGATACGGTTACGGAGCACCGTATGGCGATTGCAATGGCGCGCCAGGGGGGAATCGGTATCATTCACAAGAACATGTCCATCGAGAACCAGGCAGAAGAGGTAGACAAGGTAAAGCGTTCTGAGAACGGGGTCATTACGGATCCATTCTATCTGTCGCCGGAGAACACTCTGGAAGATGCCAACAATCTGATGGGAAAATTCAGAATTTCCGGTGTTCCGGTTACAGAGAACGGGAAGCTTGTAGGCATTATTACGAACCGTGATTTAAAATTCGAAGAAGATTTCTCTAAGAAGATCAAGGAGTCTATGACATCCGAAGGTCTGATCACAGCCCATGAAGGGATTACATTGGAGGAAGCCAAGACTATTCTTGCCAAGGCAAGGAAGGAGAAGCTTCCAATCGTAGATAAAGATTTCAATTTAAAAGGTCTGATTACAATTAAAGATATTGAGAAGCAGATTAAGTATCCATTGTCAGCGAAGGATTCACAGGGACGGCTTCTGTGCGGAGCGGCAATCGGGATTACTGCGAATTGTCTGGAACGGGCACAGGAACTGGTGAACGCTAAGGTGGACGTAGTGGTAATGGATTCTGCCCACGGACATTCCGCCAACGTGATCCGCACGGTGGATATGGTGAAGTCAAAGTTCCCGGATCTCCAGGTGATTGCCGGGAACGTGGCGACTGGCGAGGCGGCAGAGGCCCTTATTAAGGCGGGAGTAGATGCCGTGAAGGTAGGAATCGGGCCAGGTTCTATCTGTACCACCCGCATTGTTGCAGGAATCGGGGTTCCGCAGATTACAGCGGTCATGGACTGCTATGAGGCGGCGGACAAGTATGGAATCCCTGTCATTGCCGACGGCGGTATCAAGTATTCGGGAGATATGACGAAGGCTATTGCGGCAGGAGCCAATGTGTGTATGATGGGAAGTATATTCGCCGGATGTGACGAGAGTCCGGGAACCTTTGAATTGTTCCAGGGAAGAAAATACAAGGTATACAGAGGTATGGGTTCCATTGCTGCCATGGAGAACGGAAGTAAGGACCGCTATTTCCAGTCGGATGCCAAGAAGCTGGTGCCGGAAGGCGTAGAAGGACGCGTGGCCTATAAGGGGACGGTGGAGGATACTGTCTTCCAGTTAATGGGAGGCCTGCGGTCTGGTATGGGATACTGCGGCGCACATACAGTACAGGAACTGAAGGAGAACGGAAAGTTTGTGAAGATTTCCGCAGCTTCCCTAAAGGAGAGCCACCCCCACGACATACATATAACGAAAGAGGCGCCTAATTACAGCGTTGATGAATAGGGCGCAGTGGAGGATCCACAGTGATTAAGAGAGGTTAGAACATGAGAAGTGATTTTGGAACAACGGCCAAGGGAGATCATGCCGCACTGTATACGATGAAGAATGAGAACGGCATGGAGATTGCAGTCTCAGATTACGGCGCCATACTTGTAAAAGTCCTGGTCCCGGGGCGGGACGGCATATTAAGGGACGTGGTTTTAGGCTACGACGACGTGAGCGGATATGAGTGCGGAACCCTGTATTTCGGCGCAACGGTGGGCAGAGTTGCGAACCGTATCAAGGGCGGTGCATTTGAATTGAACGGGAATACATATACGCTGACGAAGAATGATAATCAGAATACTCTCCACGGAGGAACGGATTATTATGATAAACGGATGTGGAAGGTAGAGGAAGCGGACGACAGTCACGTAAGCCTGGCGCTTCACAGCGCTGACGGCGACCAGGGATTTCCGGGAGAGGTGGATATTCGTGTGACGTATACGCTTACCGACAACAATGAGGTGAAGATCCGCTATCACGCAGTACCTGTGGAGGATACCCTTCTGAACCTTACGAACCACAGTTATTTTAACCTGTCCGGTCATAATTCGGGTACGGTTCTTGACCAGGAGGTTATGATTTGTGCAGATGCATTTACCAGGGCAGATGAAGAATCCATTCCTACGGGGGAACTTCTTCTGGTCGAGGGTACGCCGATGGATTTTCGTAGTGGGAAACCCATCGGAAGAGAGATTCATGCAGATTATGAAGCTATAAAGTTCGGCCTGGGCTACGATCATAACTGGGCGCTCAATGGAAGCGGATACCGCCAGGCAGCTTCCATGTATTCCGGGCAGTCCGGGATTGAGATGAAGGTGTATACCGATCTTCCGGGAATGCAGTTCTACACGGGCAACTTTATTGAGCAGGAAAAGGGCAAGGAAGGCGCTGTTTACAGGAAACGCCAGGGAGTATGCTTTGAGTCCCAGTATTTTCCGGATGCAGTGCATAAAGAACAGTTTGAAGGCCCGGTTGTCAGAGCGCAGGAAGCCTATGATACGACTACGGTCTATCAGTTTCAGTTAAAATAAACCCATCCTTAAGGAGCTGCCGGGAAGTCTGTTTCCCGGCAGTTCCTTTCTGACTGTATTCGTATCTGTAAACAGTAACTCCACAAGAGTTCTTCATAAATTTCTAAGGAATTTTTTACGAAAACATAAATAGTATATGTTATGATAGGTATAGAATACAAAACGGAGAAAGACATGAAGACAAAGAAGAAAAGAAGCCGAAGAAAAATTACGAACGTACAGAAGAAGAGGAAGATTCAGCGCAGCCTGCGGATCGGGCTGTTAGTTCTGATCGTCCTGCTGCTTGTCCTTGTGCTGATAAGGATTTTTAAACCTGCCTGGCTCTCCAGAAAGTATGTGGAACAGGAGGGAGAAAAGATTGAGGCTATAGAGCCGGAGATAGACGTGGAACTGCTGACGGTAAACCCTTATTCCAGGTCTGGGCAGCCAACCGGCAGGATTACGGGGATTGTGATGCATTACACGGCGAATCCGGGCGCATCAGCCATAGATAACCGGAATTATTTCGAAGGCTTGAAAGACACTCATACCACCCAGGCAAGCAGTAATTTCATTATCGGACTGGAAGGGGAGATTATTCAGTGTGTTCCCACCTGGGAGGTGGCATACGCCTCTAACGACCGCAATATCGACACCGTGTCCATCGAGTGCTGCCACCCGGACGAGACGGGCAGATTCAATGACGAGACCTATCGGTCTATGGTGCAGCTATGTGCGTGGCTGTGTATGAAATTCGATCTGAAGGAGGAAGACATTATCCGCCACCACGACGTCACCGGGAAGATCTGTCCCAAGTATTTTGTAGAGGATGAAGAGGCATGGAAGAAATTCAAGAAGGACGTAGGAACAACGCTGGCAGATTTCTAAGAAATCTGCCAGCGCTGCCGTAAGGAAAATTGTATGATCTTTTTATAAATAACCAAGCCGTTCTAAGGTGTTTAATATCATATGCCGCCCGGCGTCAGTTCCGTCAATGATCCGTCTTGCCCGGACAGAATCGCCAATATTCAGCACTTCCACATCTTCCCCGGCGAAACCTTCCTCGATTGCAGAAAAGATCGGGGAATAGGCTTTCATGCCAAGACAGACGAAACCGTAATCAAAGGGAAGTTCCTCTTCTTTTCCGTCATATTTTACCAGGAAAGAATGAGGATTTACTTTCATTAAGGCAGTGTTGACCATCTGCATTACATGATGTTTCTCCATGCATTCTTTCATATTAGAGGCGGAAGAAGCGTCCAGACCGTTACCAATTGCAGGAAGCATTTCGATAATCGTTGTTATAGCGCCCCGGGGAGCGAAGAATTCTACGACGTCAAGTCCTACGGCGCCTCCGCCTACAACGACGACTCTGCGGCCGCTCAGATCTTCGGGGTAATTCCCGATATTTTCAATCATATCGAGAATGGAATATACGGCCGAGTCGTCGCTGTTCAGGTTCTCATGAAGTCCTTCGATCGGAGGGAGTAAAGGAACGGAACCTGTGGCGTTGACTACAATATCAGGATGGTATTCTCTAATTATGTCAACGGTTGTCTCCACGCCTGTATGGATGGTAAGATTCTCAAGAGAGTCGGCCCGGTGGAAAAGATATGCCGGGAAATCTGCCAGACGTTTCTTGGCAGGGATCTTTGAAATCTCTACGGAGAGTCCGCCGATATAGTCCTTCTTTTCCAGAAGGGTAACAAAACAGCCCACTTCGGCAGCCGTGCATGCAGCTTCGAGGCCGGCGGTTCCGGCTCCGACGACAACCACGTTACAGGGCTTTTGAATTGTTTTTTTCTTATATGTCTCACCGTTTATCAGATCAGGATTAATGGTACAGCGAAGAGGTTTGTTGCCGCCGATCCGGTTGCCTACGCATCCGACGTTACAGGAGATGCATTTTCGTATAGTGCGGACATCCCCGTATTTCGCCTTGTTGCACCAGTCTGGGTCTGCGATCAGTCCCCGGCCCATTCCGATCATGTCTGCGTCTCCTCTTGCCAGGATATCTTCTGCCACCTGAGGATTGCGGATATTTCCCATGGTGACGGCTGGCTTGCCGAATTTATCCCGGACGGCCTTCGACATATAAGAACGCCATCCGTCCTCTAAGTAATTGGTGTCAATCTGGTACTGAATGCTGGGGTTTAATGCGGCAGAGGCATCGAACAGATCAATCTCATCATTCAGATATTCCAGATAATCAAGACAGTCGTCTATTGTATTGCCTCCTTCGATCAGTTCGTCCACGCTGAGACGAAGAGAGAGGGGAATCCCTGGACCTACTGCCTTTCTGACCTCATCAATGACCATGCGGCAGAAACGTGCGCGATTCTTTGCACAGCCGCCGAATTCATCAGTGCGGTCGTTCATGGTTGGTGAAAGGAACTGGCTGATAAGGTAAGAATGCCCGGCATGGATCTCCACCAGATCAAAGCCTGCATTGACCGCACGTTTTGCGGCGGCGCCATAGTCTCTGGCAATGCTTTCCAGTTCTTCCCGGCTTAAGGGGCGGGGCAGCTCTCCGCCAGGCTTTGAGGGCAGGGTGGAAGCGGATACCGGCTGCATGCCGATTCTGGAACTCATGGCAGAGGCTCCGGCATGGTTAATCTGGACGCCCATACATGCGCCGTGGCGATGACAGGCTTCGGTCATGGTAAAAAGCCGGGGAATATAACAGTCCTTATCCAGACGAAGCTGGGTGGTCCCGTTAGAGCCCTCGGGATATTTTACACAGACGTTTTCTACAATAATAAGGCCTGTGCCGCCCCGTGCGCGTAATTCATAATACTTGATGTGTTCATCGGTCAGTTCGCCGCAAGGTCCGGCGAAATCACTGCCCATGGGCATCATGGCTACCCGGTTTTTCAAAGTCACGCCTCTTAATGAAAGTGGGGAAAAGAGGTGCGGGAAGTTGTTTTTCATTGTAATTTCCTCCATTACTTCTTTTTGTGTATATGACGATATTTTATAAAAATATTATAAAATGGTATAAGATAGAAAACAAATTCCTGTTTCTGACGGAGTCGATAGATTATGTCTATAGATTCCCCAAAGGAATTCTGAACTGTTGTTACTGTTCACACCCGCCGGGTGCTCACAACAACGAACTGTTACTTCTGAAATGAAAAAAATCCAGGAAATTCTTGCGAAACAGATGGTTTGCTGATATAATACACGGGTATATGACGATAATCAGCCTTAATAAAAGTCAACAGAGACAGGAGAGAAGAAACGATGAACGATTTGGAAAAGTACAGAGAACAGTTAGGACTGTGTGACGATAAAATTATTGATGCGTTGGTGGAACGCAACTCTGTGATAGAGAAGATTATGTCATATAAAGAAGAGTACGGGCTGCCGATACTTCAGCCTAAGCAGGAGGAGAAGCAGAAAGCAAGGCTTGAGGAAAAGCTTGCGGGCAACCGCTACAAAGACGAGATTTTTGACGTATTCCGGTGTATTTTAAAGAACAGTAAGCGGATTCAGGCAAGAAAACTCTTTGATTATAATATTGTTCTGATCGGCTTCATGGGAGCGGGCAAGAGTACGATTTCCGATTATTTAAGTACCATGTTCGCCATGAAGATTGTGGAGATGGACCAGGTGATTGCCGAGCGGGAGCAGATGAGTATCCCGGACATTTTCGCCACTTATGGGGAAGAATATTTCCGCGACCTGGAGACAGGGCTTCTTGTGGAAATGCAGTCACGGAAGAACACGGTCATTTCCTGTGGAGGCGGAGCGGCTCTCAGGGAGCGTAACGTGACGGAGATGAAGAAGAATGGAAGAGTAGTTCTGCTGACTGCAAGTCCGGAGACAATTTTTGACCGGGTAAAAGACAGTGACGACCGTCCGGTACTTAACGGCAGGAAGAATGTGAAGGGAATCTCGGAACTGATGGAGCAGAGGCGCGAGAAATACGAGGCGGCGGCGGACATCGTGATCAACACGGATAACAAGACGGTGCTTGAAGTGTGCGAGGAACTGGTGCAGCGTCTGACGGAGATAGAAGAGTAGAATGTTTGATATGTTTTTTCCCGACAGATATGTGGCTTCCACATATGTCATTGATTTTGAAAAATTATTTGAAGAAGGTTACAGAGGGCTGATCTTTGATATTGACAATACGCTGGTGCCTCACGGAGCGCCGGCTGACCAGAGGGCCCTTTCGTTGTTTGAACGTTTGAAGAACATTGGTTTTCAGTGCTGCCTGATCTCCAATAATCAAGAGCCAAGAGTTAAGATGTTTAACAGAGACATTCAGGTGGATTATATCTATAATGCCCATAAGCCTTCCACGAAGAACTATGTGAAAGCCATGGAGATCATGGGAACAGACAGGAGTAACTCTCTGTTTATCGGCGACCAGCTTTTTACGGACGTATGGGGGGCGAAGCGGGCTGGAATCGGCAATATTCTGGTGAAACCTATTCATCCAAAGGAAGAGATTCAGATCGTGTTTAAGCGGTATCTGGAGAGGATTGTACTGCATTTTTATAAGAGAAGCCTTCGTTAATACCGGTATGTGCAAGTTTGTGAAGAAAAAAGGTTGAAAAAAGACGGAATCTATTATAGAATGAGAAAAGACATATGGCTAAGGAGGAATGATAGAATGGCAGATGCTTATATTGAGAAGGGTACGACCTATGAGATTGACGGGAAGGTGTATGAATGTCTGGAGTTCTTACATGTAAAACCGGGGAAGGGTTCTGCGTTTGTCCGTACAAAGTTAAAAGACGTGATTAACGGCGGCGTTGTGGAACGTACGTTTAACCCGTCCAAGGACGTTCTGAAGAAGGCGTTTATTGAGAGAAAGGAAGTACAGTACCTGTATAATGACGGCGGACTGTACTACTTTATGGATATGGAGACTTTTGAACAGACACCGGTAGGAGCGGATGATGTGGGAGATGCCTTGAAGTTCGTGAAAGAGAATGAAGTGGTTTCCATGAAGTCTTACCAGGGGAAGGTGTTTGCAATCGAACCGCCGTTCACGGTGGAACTTCTGATCACAGAGTCTGAGCCGGGCGTGAAAGGAAACACTGCAACAGGTGCGACGAAGCCTGCAATTGTTGAGACCGGCGCCCAGGTTATGGTTCCTTTGTTCGTGGAGCAGGGGGAGAAGATTAAGATTGATACCCGTACAGGCCAGTATCTTTCCAGAGCGTAATTATGCGCTGCATAAATTCGATTTAAGTTGTCGAATAAAGAAGAAATATGTCATACGAAAAGCCTTGCAATTTGCGCAGGGCTTTTTTATAATGATTTTACCATAATATTTCAATCATTTTCTTATTTTTCTGAGGCAGGCTTCCTGCCAGTATCCATAAAAAGATTCATATTTTTTAAAATGAAAGGAGAGTAATGACTTATTTTCAGTTTATTCATGCAGTAGAAGATAAGGTGAAAGAGAGCACAGCAGGAGATTTTTCGATATACGTCCATTCTGCGGTAAAGAATAATGGAACAAAACGGCATGGCCTGACGATTGCAGAGAAAGGAATCAATATCTTTCCTACCATCTATCTGGAGGAATATTACCGGAAATTCCAGAACGGAATTTCTGTAGAGCGTATTGCCAAAGAAATTCTGAACCTGTATGGAGAGGTCCGTTTCCGGCATTCCTTTGAAAGCGAATTCCTTAAGGATTACCAGAAGATAAAGGATAAGATCGTCTATCATCTGGTGAACCGCAGGGCGAATAAAGATCTGCTTGAGGAGGTGCCTTATGAAGAGTATCTGGATCTGGCAGTCATCTATTATGTGCTGCTGGAAGTGAATCCATATGGAATGGCGTCACTGATGATCCGGGATGAACATCTGGAGATGTGGAATGTGACGGCAAAAGAAGTTGCAGTTAAGGCTCACAGGAATACCAGAAGGCTGCTTCCCTATGAATTCAGAACTATGAGCGCGCTGATGGAAGAACTGTCAGCCTTTCAGGAAGAGGAGGGCAGTGGAGATGGAGAAGACGACGGCAAAGAATTTATGTATGTGTTAAGCAATAGGATCCGTAGCTACGGAGCTGCCGCAATTCTGTATGAGAACCAGCTTGAAGGGATTGGAGCCTATCTGGAGGAGAACTATTATGTACTGCCAAGCAGTATTCATGAGGTGATTATTGTGCCGGAAAGCGTTGTCCCCGGGAGGAAGGAGCTGGATCTTCTGGTAGAGGATGTGAACGAGACGCAGGTTGACGCAGAAGAGCGTCTTTCCGATCATGCGTATTATTACGACTGCCAGAAGAGGCGTCTTAACTGCTGAAAATAGCCTGAAAAAACCCGTGACGAAAAAAGTAGAGGAAATGTAAGAAATGTTGTCATCATTTCCTTTACTTTTTCGGATAAATGTGGTAATATAATTTTTGCAATTTCATATGATTATGCACCCGTAGCTCAGGGGATAGAGCACCGCCCTCCGGAGGCGGGAGCGGCGGTTCGAATCCGCCCGGGTGTGTATTTTTTTAGGTGCAGATGGAGGTGGCCTTTATGGAAGAAAGGGAAAAGGCGCCATCCAGAAGCCGCAGGAAGTACAGGAAGATGGTGATACTGTTATTCCTGGTTATTTCGGCAGCGGCAGTGGGGGCGGCCGGCTCGGGTCTTACAAAAGCGAAAGTCCAGAAAGCACAAAAGACAATTCCTGGTAATTTGTATACGGAAAATTACAGAAGCAGATTTGCAGAACTGAATCCGTTGAGAATGGAGGAATATCCGGAGATTACTGCTGCAGTGAAAGATTATTATAGTCAGCAGGAAGAGGAGACAGGCTTTGTCGAGTCGTATGACGACCTCTGTATCTATACCAAAGAAGGAAAATATCTGGGTACATATGTGGCCTTTGCCAGATATGATATGAAGATTAAGGATGTCTACACCAGGGTTCCCGGATTAAGTACCTTGTATATTGTGAAAGACGAGGAGAATGGTTATCGGGTCAGCGCCTCGGTGGAGGACGAGAAAGTGAAGTCCCATATTCAGAAGATTGCGGCGCATGAGGATGTACAGGCTCTCATGTCAGAGACCCAGGACGCATATCAGGCAGCGGTCAGGTCGGATGCTTTGCTTCAGGAGGCATTGACAGATCTGGAGAATGCTTACAAGAATGCACAAGCATAATTTTATCGGACTTCATTGCCATACCAAAGAATGATGAATGGGGTCAGATCCCTGTGGGTTGCAGAGATCTGGCTTTTTTTGTTACCAAGAAGGAGGAGAGAAGATGAGAAAAATCATAGATCTTATTGCCGAAGAGCTTGCGGCTGCATTTCAGGCAGCAGGTTATGATAAGGATTATGCAAAGGTAACCCTGTCCAACCGCCCGGATCTGTGCGAATATCAGTGTAATGGCGCAATGGCAGGGGCCAGGAAGTATCAGAAGGCGCCGATCATGATTGCAAACGACGTGGTAGAGAAGCTTGGCGGCAGCCAGTGCTTCGAGGAAGTGGGCGCAGTGAATCCGGGATTTATTAATCTGAAGCTAAAGAAAGAATATGTTACGGATTATCTGAATCAGATGAGTGATGATGAGAATCTGGGTCTTGACAGGGCCAAAAATCCCAGGATGGTTGTGGTGGATTACGGCGGGCCGAATGTAGCGAAGCCCCTGCATGTAGGGCATCTGCGCTCTGCAATCATCGGCGAAGGGATTAAAAGGCTGGCAAGGAAGATGGGACACCGCGTACTGGGCGACGTCCATCTGGGCGACTGGGGATACCAGATGGGACTGATCATCACAGAACTTAAGGAACGAAAGCCGGAACTTCCGTATTTTAACGAAGATTTTGAAGGAGAGTACCCGGCCGAGGCTCCATTTACCATAGGAGAACTGGAGGAGATCTATCCAACGGCAAGCGGCAGGGCAAAGGAAGACGAGGAATACCGGCGGGAAGCTCTTGAGGCAACCAGGCTTCTTCAGAACGGACACGCAGGATACCGGGCTGTGTGGAGACATATTATGAATGTATCGGTGGCAGACCTTAAGAAGAATTATGAGAGTCTGAATGTACATTTTGATCTCTGGAAAGGAGAGTCAGACGCACAGGCGTATATCCCGGACATGATTGAGCGGTTTCGGAGGGAGGGTTATGCTCATATGGACGACGGTGCGCTGGTGATCGACGTACAGGAAGAGACGGACACCAAGGAGATTCCGCCCTGTATGATCCAGAAATCAGACGGCGCCTCTTTGTATGGAACGACGGACCTTGCGACGTTAATTCAGCGGGAGCAGGATTATGACCCGGATCAGATCATCTACCTGGCGGATAAGAGACAGGATCTGCATTTCCTTCAGGTATTCCGCGCGGCCAGGAAGACCGGAATCGTGCCGGAAAAGACAGATCTTGCGTTTTTAGGATTCGGCACCATGAACGGAAAGGATGGAAAGCCTTTCAAGACCAGGGAAGGCGGTGTCATGCGTCTGGAAAATCTGATTGCAGAGATTGTGGACGAGATGCGTAAAAAAATAGCCGAAAACCGTACGGTTGCTGAAGAAGAGGCAGAAGAGACGGCCAGGATCGTAGGGATGTCGGCCATTAAGTATGGAGATTTGTCCAACCAGGCATTTAAGGATTATGTGTTTGACGTGGACCGTTTTACTTCTTTTGAAGGAAATACAGGTCCGTACATCCTCTATACCATTGTGCGGATCAAGTCGATCTTAAGTAAATATGAGGCGGGAGGGTGCGCGCTCGAGGGACTGAAGACAGAGCCTGCCCATGACGACAACGAAAAAGCATTGATGCTGGAAGTTCTGAAATATAATGACGTGATGGAGACGGCATTTGAAGAACTGGCCCTTCATAAGATCTGTGCGTATATCTATGACCTTTCCAATGCATTCAATCGTTTCTATCATGAGACGAAGATTCTTGCAGAGGAAGACGAGACGAAGCAGAAGGGATATATCGCCCTGCTTCTTCTTACGAAACGTGTGCTGAATTCCTGTATTGACGTGCTTGGTTTTGAAGCGCCGGAGAGGATGTAGAAAGATGACGGAGAAATTATTCTATCGGGACGGTTACAGGAAAGAGTTCGAGGCAAAGGTTGTTTCCTGTGAAAAGGATGGTGAAAGATACCGGGTGGTCCTGGATCAGACGGCATTTTTCCCGGAAGGGGGAGGCCAGTACGGAGATGTTGGCTGGATTGATACGGCAGAAGTTATAGATACCCGGGAAAAAGACGGGATCATCTATCATGTGGCGACCGGGCCATTTGAGAAGGGGGCTGTCGTGAAAGGGCGGCTGAACTGGGAGATCCGTTTCGACCGGATGCAGCAGCATACGGGAGAGCATATCATATCCGGGCTTGTCCACCGCCGGTTCGGATACGATAACGTAGGCTTCCATCTGGGCGGGGATTACTGTACCATGGATTTTAACGGCCCCATAACCAGAGAAGAGTTAAAAAAGATCGAACTTGCGGCAAACCGTGCTGTATTTGAGAATCTGAAGGTGGGTATCGCTTATCCTTCCAGAGAAGAACTGGCTTCTATGGAGTACCGGAGCAAGATCGAGATCGAGGGGCAGGTGCGGATCATTACGATTCCAGGATACGACGTCTGCGCCTGCTGTGCGCCGCACCTTGGATCAACAGGAGAGATCGGTCTGATTAAGCTGGTGCATATGATCAACTACAAAGGCGGAGAACGCATCACGATGCTCTGTGGTTTCCGGGCATTGGCAGATTATGACAGAAAGGATGAGAGCGCCAAGGCGATTTCCTCTCTTTTAAGTGCAAAAGAAGATGAAATTGCAGATGCAGTAGCACATCTGAAAGAAGAGGCAGGAAGTCTCAAAGGGAAGATTGCCTCTCTGCAGCAGAAAATGTTGTCATATCGGGCCGCCGAGATTCCTGTGGAGGAAGAGGTGGTTTCCGTGTTTGATTCCGGTCTGTCCGGGAACGGGCCGAGGGAACTGATGAATCTGTTACTGAATAAGGGCGCCAGGGTCTGCGCTGTTTTCGCAGGAAACGAAGACCAAGGATTCCGGTATGTGATCGGAAGCAGGGAAATGGACGTACGCCCGCTTTGTAAGAGGCTGAACGCTGCGTTTGATGGCAGAGGCGGCGGCAAACCGGAGATGGTGCAGGGATCCTTATGTGGAAATGAAGAGGCGATCCGGGCAAAATTGAGAATGTAATCAGGCTGCTGCAAAATGATATGATATTTTGCAGCAGCTTCCTTTTTGGGAATTAAAAATTTTATCACGGTTCTGTCACAGTTTAAACACAATTTAACAGTAAACTACTAAACAGAAACAAAGAAAAAGATAGAAAGAAAACGAACCAGAGGAAAGGGGATAACAGTATGGATCACCAATATAATTATTACACACCGGGACAGGATTCTAATCAGCAGAATCATTCAGAGTACAGACCGCCTCACAAGAAGAAAGGAGCTCCCAAGTGGGTGAAGACCGTGTGCCTCGGTCTGGTGTTCGGAGTGACGGCAAGTGCGGCGTTCCAGACCAGTAATATCGTGGCAGGAAAATTCCTGAATACAAAGACCGCAAAAGAGAGCGCAGAGAAAACCGAGAAAACAGACAATATCGGCAGTGCGAAACTGACCACTTCTTCCGGTGGTTCCACGAAGTCAGACGTTGCGGATATTGCGGAAAATGCAATGCCGTCCGTAGTCTCTATTACCAACATGAGCGTTCAGCAGGTGCAGAGTTTCTTCGGAGGAATCCAGGAGAGAGAGAGCCAGAGCGCAGGCTCCGGTATCATTATCGGACAGAATGATACGGAACTTCTGGTGGTAACCAATAATCATGTGGTGGAAGGAAGCGATACGCTGACGGTTTCCTTTATTGATGAAGAGAGCGTGGAGGCCAACATTAAGGGAACGGACGCCAGCAGGGATCTGGCGGTTGTGGCGGTAGAACTTAACAACATCAAATCCAGCACCAGGGAAAAGATTGCGGTGGCCACCCTTGGGGATTCAGACGAGATCCAGGTAGGGGAGGAAGCGATCGCCATCGGAAATGCCCTCGGTTACGGACAGTCTGTTACCAGAGGAATCATTTCTGCAACGGAAAGACGGATTGAAGGATTCGACAGCAATCTGATCCAGACGGACGCTGCCATTAATCCGGGAAACAGCGGCGGAGCGCTTCTGAATGCAAAGGGCGAGGTTATTGGCATTAATACGGCGAAGGCTGCCTATGAGGCGGTAGAAGGAATCGGTTATGCGATTCCGGTTTCGGAAGCAAGGGATACTATTGAAGGGCTGATGAACCGGGAAACCAGGACAAAGGTTGCGGACGAAGAGAGGGGTTATCTTGGGGTTTCTGAGCCGGTTGACGTCACTCAGGAGACTTCCCAGATGTATCATATGCCGGTAGGCGTGTATATCACAGACGTGGTAAGAGGCGGCGGAGCTGATCGGGCAGGGCTTACTAAAGGATCTGTTATCACTGCTCTGAACGGAACGACGATTAATAATACCAGCACGCTTATGGAGCAGCTTCAGTATTACAGAGCCGGGGAGACGGTGACAGTGACGATCTCGATTCCTGCCAGCAATGGGGAATACAAAAGCAGAGACGTGGAAGTGACTCTTACCAAAGGTTCCGACTAGTGTTGTCACACTAGTGTGATACAAAAAATAACAGGCTGACGGCCACTGCATAGAATAATGCAGGGCCGTCAGCCTGTATGAATCTATAAAGTTTTTCCGGTGAGCATCTCATAGCCCTGCAGATATTTCTGAATGGTCTTCTCTACAATATCCTCTGGCAGTGTCCAGTCATTGTCTGGGTTCGCTTTCAGCCAGTCACGGGCAAACTGTTTGTCAAAAGAGGGCTGGCCGTGTCCCGGCTCATATCCGTCGGCAGGCCAGAAACGGGAACTGTCCGGTGTGAGCATCTCGTCACCGATAACAAGTTCCCCGTTTTCGTCCAGGCCGAACTCGAACTTGGTATCTGCGATGATAATGCCGCGCTTCAATGCGTAATCCGCACATTTTTTGTAGAGGGCAAGGGTGCAGTCGCGAAGCTTTGCCGCATATTCCTCACCTTTTCCCGGGAAATGTTTTTCCAGGTGTGCAATACTCTGCTCGTAGGATATGTTTTCATCGTGGTCACCGATCTCGGCTTTGGTGGACGGCGTATAGATCGGCTCTGGAAGTCTGTCGGATTCCTTCAGTCCTTCTGGCAGCCGGATCCCGCAGACCGTACCGTCTTTCTGATAGCTGGCCCAGCCGCTTCCTGTGATGTAGCCCCGGACGATGCACTCGATGGGAAGCATCTCAAGTTTCCGGCACATCATACTGTTCCCGTTAAACCGGGGAGTCTGGAAGAATTCCGGCATATCCTTCACATTCGTGGAAATCATGTGGTTAGGGAGGATATCCTTTGTCATGTCAAACCAGAACTTTGACATCTGAGTCAGGACGGTGCCTTTCTTTGTCACGTCATTTTTCAGAATGACGTCAAAACAACTGATACGGTCAGTGGCAACCATGATGAGACTGTCGCCGTTGTCGTAAATCTCGCGTACTTTTCCTTCTTTAATTGGTTTCATGTTGTATTCCTTTCTTTCCTATGTTAATCAGATACATCATATAATATAGATAAACAGATTTCATAAGAAAAATCAATACAAAAATCTGAATTTTTAATTTTTATTATGTGATCACTGAAGGGGGAGCCCAAGT
The DNA here is from genome assembly GCA_910579925.1 of uncultured Dorea sp. GTDB lineage: Bacteria > Bacillota > Clostridia > Lachnospirales > Lachnospiraceae > Sporofaciens. The sequence continues at coordinate 56,874 of CAJTVY010000006.1, read as the reverse complement.
TCCACGCAGAACCGTTCTTCCGCCTGTTGTACGGCCATTCTGCCATTGAGAAGATGAATCATCTTATCCACGCTTTTAAGACCGATGTTTGTGCTGTCTATCTGATCAGCCTGCGTTTTAATGGAGTTCAGGACAGAAACGATAAATTCCGTCTCACGTATCTGGCCGGATACCCTGACGATCTGTCTCTTATCTCCGTATTTTAAGATATTCGAAAAGAGATTATTGAAGATGCGTTTCAGCATCGTCTTATCACTCTGCAGCACGCCGGTGGTTTCTGTCATTACCAGATCCACAGTGAAACCAGCCAGCTTAAGGAAATCGCAGTTCTCTGTCATACACTGTCCGATGAAATCCGTGGAAAGCCAGACGAATTCCGGCGTCTCGTTTTCTTCCGCCACCAGTGCATATTCGAACATCCGGTCCGTCAAATCTTTGATATCCTCTGCCTTTTTCAGACAGCGGTCCAGGTATTCTTCCTGTGTCTGAGGGTTGCGTTTCAGCCTTAGCACCTCCAGATAGCCGCTTAAGATAGTGAGAGGTGTCCGAAGATCGTGGGAGAGTGCGGTAATCAGATCCTGGTTGGCCTTCCTGCTTTCCTGCTCCTTCTGGATGTTGTCATACAGGGATTCTCTTAAATGATTCAGTTCGCTGGCAAGGATCCCGATCTCGCTGCCGCCAAGCTCTGGGATCTGGTGACTTAAGTCACCGCCAGCCATGGTGAGAATCTCGTCTTTCAGGATCAGGACCTGTAGCATCTTTCGGTTCAGGAAGAAGAGCACAAGGCCAAGGAATAAGGCAATGGACAGGAGGAGACACACAAGCAGAAAAGGATACACAAATAGAGAACGCTCATAATTGTACAGCATTACCTGTGCGGTGCCGTTTGCAAAGGCCAATGGAAACTCCTGTACAAACTCCCCTTCACCATCTGTAAGACGGTAGCCGATATTGAAAAAGAACAGGAAGTTTTCATCTTCCATGGCAGGCGCAAATCTTCCGGCGCGGTATAATCCATCATCCATGCCATAAATGTAGATGCCGGTGTATTCGTTGACAAGGTCAAAGAATGGATCTAAGGCTGCCACCGCCTTGGTATCCGCCTCGGATTCCGGGATATTGTAGCGCAGGGCCTCTTCTACCATCGTATTCTGGAAATCTTCATCCTCCATCTGTGTGTAGAAGAGGTCAAGGCGCTCGAAGGTCTCACACAGTTTCCATTTGTTCAGCCACAGCAGTTCAAAAAAGGAGAAAGCCAGGACAAGAGCGCACAAGATAACAATCGCAGATTGTGTGCGGATTTTCATATCTCTGAATCGTCTAGTCACAGCGATACCCCTTTCCCCAGATAGTCTTAATCAGTAATGGTTTTTTCGGATCTTTTTCAACCTTAAGCCGAAGATTGCGGATGTGTACCATGACCGTATTGCTGGCCCCATAATAGTATGGTTCGTTCCACACAGATTCATAGAGATGTTGTGCGGAAAAAATCTGGCCGCGGTGTTTCACCAGAAGAAGCAGCATGGCATACTCTGTGTCTGTCAGCACGAGAGGAGCGCCGTCAGAGGTGACTGCCTCTTTTTCTTCGTCTATCTGAAGGTGATGAAAGATAAGAGTCTCCCCGGTTTTCTCTTTGTTATCCATATCTGCCGGTGCAGTCATGCCAGCGTCATCCTTCCCACGGTAGACCTGGTAACGGCGGATCAGCGCCTTGGCGCGGCTGATGAGTTCGTTATAGGAAAATGGTTTGGCAAGATAATCGTCGCCGCCGCTTGAGAAGCCCAGAGTCTTGTCGCTGTCTTTGGTCCGTGCGCTTAAGAACAGGATGGGTGCGTTACTGTTTTTGCGGATTTCTACGCAGGTCTGATATCCGTTCAGTCCCGGCATCATGATATCAAGAATAATCAGATCGAAATCCAGTTTTTCGGTCAGTTCAAGGGCCTGCTGGCCATCGCCTGCTTCCTTGATTTCATACCCTTCTCCTTCCAGAAGAATATGGATGATCTCTCGGATTTCCAGATTGTCGTCTACGATTAAGATGCGTGATGTGTCCATATTTATGTGTCCCCCTATACTGCAGAGTCTTAAGTTCATGTTCTGAGCGGGCAGTCTGCCAGCCAGTCTTTCGTATATTCAGTATAACAGGTTTTGGGAAATCTTTAGATGTTCTTAAGAATTTTTAAGATTTAATTTTGCCGTTTCTTAAGAGATGGCGTGTAAAGTATGTGCATGAAGGGAAAAATATAGAAAATCTGAGCAATATACGGAGGTATGTAGGATGAGCACAATCAGCATTGTAGTTCCTTGTTTTAACGAAGAAGAGGCTCTTCCGGTGTATTATCGGGAAATGGGCCGGGTGATGGAGGAGATGTCAGCGGAAGAATTTGAACTGATCTTCGTGGACGACGGCTCTTCGGATCGAACCCTTTCCATATTAAAGGAGATGAATGAGGCAGACGGCCGGTGCCGGTATCTTTCGTTTTCCAGGAATTTCGGAAAAGAGGCGGCGATCTATGCAGGGCTTCAGAATGCGGCGGGCGATTATGTGGCGACTATGGATGTGGATCTGCAGGATCCGCCGGGGCTTCTGCCGGAAATGTTTCGGATTCTCCAGGAAGAGGATTACGACAGCGTGGCAACCAGACGTTCCACCCGGGCAGGCGAACCAAAGATCCGATCCTTTTTGTCAGAAAGTTTTTATAAATTTATCAACAGTATTTCTAAAACAGAGATTGTCAACGGCGCCAGAGATTACCGCCTGATGAAACGCAAGATGGTGGACGCCGTGCTGGGAATGAGCGAGTACAATCGTTTTTCCAAAGGAATCTTTGAGTGGGTGGGATTCCGTACCAAATGGCTGGAATTCCAGAACGTGGGACGCTGTGCCGGGCAGACGAAGTGGTCGGTACGGAAATTATTTACTTATTCATTAGAAGGGATTACCGGTTTTTCTGTTGCTCCTCTGTCACTGGCATCGGTTGTAGGGGTATGCTTCTGTGCCCTGTCGTTCATAATGATTCTGGTGATCATTGTAAGGACGCTGATCTGGGGAGACCCGGTGTCTGGGTGGCCGTCATTAGTGTGTATTATTTTTATGGTAAGTGGAATCCAGCTTTTCTGTACGGGAATCGTAGGAGAATATCTGTCCAAGACCTATCTGGAGACAAAGCACAGGCCGATTTTTATTCTAAAAGATTCCAGCGGGGAGAAGGAGGGAGACAGGCATGAGGCGGCTTCCATATAGAGGGGACAATAAGAGGATTCTGGTATCTGTGTTACTGACAGGATTTACCCTGGGATTCTGCTGTCTGTTCTGTCTGCGCTACGGCGTGTTCGGTGCGAAAGTAGACTGGATCAGCCAGCACAGTGTACTGCCGGATTATTTCCGGCAGCAGTTTTATGATACGGGAGATTTTTTCCCGGAGTTTGGGGCAAACATCGGGGGCGGGCAGAATATCTATCATTTCGCTTATTATGGGCTTTATAATCCGGTGCTTCTGCCGTCTTATCTGCTGCCCTTCGTAAAAATGTCGGATTATATGATGGCGGTTCAGTTGTTCAGTCTTCTGGCTTCGGTTCTTCTCATGTATTACTGGCTTGGGAAAAGAGGATTTTCTGAGAAAATCTGCGTGGGTGTGTCCATTCTGTTTCTGCTGTCTGGTCCTTTGATCTTTCATTCTTATCATCAGATTATGTTTGTGAATTATATGCCCTTTCTTCTTCTTGGGCTTTTGGGAGTGGACCGGTATTTTGAGGAACGGCGGGGAACAATGCTGACGGTCAGTATCTTTCTTATGATTATGACCAGTTTTTATTTCAGCATTGGCGGAATGCTGTCGCTTTTATTGTATGGAATCCACCGATATCTTATGGTCCGTGAGGAAGAAGAAATAAAGATCTCCGTAAAAGATTTTCTGGCAGAAGGGATAGGGTTTGGCGTTCCTTTTGTGCTGGCGGTAATGATGAGCGGCCTTTTACTGGTTCCGACGGCGCTGACACTGACCGGACGGGGCGGGGAAGGCGTAAAGTCACAGGTGGGGGAACTGCTTCTCCCCAGGGTATCTATGACCAGGTTCTGTTATTCCCCTTACGGGATTGGTATGACCAGCCTTGCAGTGACGGCTCTGATCTTTCTGCTATGTGGGCGGAAAACCCATGAGCGGGTACTGGGTTTGAGCTGTCTGGTGGTTCTGACGGTTCCGGTATTCGCCTATCTGTTAAACGGAGGGCTGTATGTGCGGGATAAGGTAATGATTCCGTTCCTTCCCCTTTTATGTTATGTTCTTGCCTGTCATCTTATGGAGCTGTCTGGCAGGAGAACGGTTTTGGCGGTCCTGCCCTATGGGCTGACGCTTTGGCTGATCTGTCTGAGCCTGTTTCAGGGGGATATCAGAAAGTATAAGTTTCTGCTGCTGGATGGAGTTGTAATGCTGATCTGCTGCCTGGTGGTTGTCTGTTGGAAGAAGAATTCTGTGATTTTGCTGATACCGGCGGTCTTCTTGCTGGCTGTGTCTGATTTTACATATCATACACAGGAAAACCAGGCGGTAGGAAGGGAATTCTATGAGGAAATGACGGATACGGATATTGGGAAGATGATTGGAGAAATCACGGAGCAGGAAGATGGATTCTACCGCATGGAGCAGCTTGGAAACGAGAAGGAAAATGCTGCGAATCTGAACCGGATCTGGGATATGGGACAGTATGTTTCCTCCATTTATTCTTCGTCTTATCATGAGGGATACCTCAGGTTTCGGGACGATACTTTCCAGTTAGAAGAGCCGTTCCGAAATTATCTGATGCAGTCTGCGGTATATCATCCGGTATTTCAGCGGTTTATGGGTGTGAAATTTGTGGTGACGAAAAACGAACTGACAGGATTTGAGGAAGTTAAGTCACTGGGAAGCTGGAAGGCGTATCGAAATGATCAGGCTTCCCCCGTGATTTATGGAACCGACCGGGTTATTGGAGAGGAAGAGTATCGGAAACTGGAATTTCCTTATAACCAGTTAGCGCTGCTTGGGACAGCGGTAGTGAAAGAGGAAGAAACGCAGAAAACACAGGAAGTATTGGAATCAGAAGGATTGACAGAACTGGTCCGCGCGATAGAGTTTGGCTTACCGGAAGCCGTAGATTCAGAGGTGGATCAGGAGATCTGTGTCAGACTGCCTGTTTCAGAGGAGAAGGAGGCGGGAGAGCGGGTGCTGTTTCTGCGCTTTCAGATTGAGAACTTAATGCCGTCAAAAGACGTTGCAGTCTGGGTGGAAGGGATACGGAATAAGCTGACGGCAGAAAGCCATTTTTACTATAATGGGAACAGGGAATTTACCTATGCCGTTCCATTAGAGGAGGGGCAGGAGACTGTGGAAATGATTCTTGGGAAGGGGAAATATGAGATTGATAATGTAAAGGCTTTTCTTGGGCGGCTGCCTGTCTGCGAAAACATCGAAGAGGAAGGATCCCGGTTGTATCAGTCTGAATTTCAGCCGGATAAGGAACGAACAAAGGGAAATCACATTTGCGGAACCATAGACGTAAAAAATCCGGGATATGTTATCACCACAATCCCATATGATGAGAATTTCGAGATTCTGGCGGATGGAAAACCAGTGTACGCAGAAGTAGTCAATACGGCGTTCCTTGGATTCAGGATGGAAGCCGGGAAGCATGAGGTTGAGATCGTATACCATGCGCCCGGCGTGAAAGTGGGAAAGAGCCTGTCAGCGGCAGGACTTCTCCTGTTTCTGATCTATCTTGGGTGTGGCTTCAGAGCGTCGCGCAATACAGGTGCGACCAGGCGGTAGAATCGGTTTCCACTGCCCGGGCTTTAAGCTTGTGTCTAACACGAGATTGTCTATGGAAATGCGCTTTAAGGCGACCACGCAGCATCGGACCGCCTTCATCATTCGGCGGATCTGCCGTTTCCGGCCTTCGGTAATCGTAATTGTACCCATGACGACAGGGTGACTTTGACGGTTTCTTCCGATGGCTGTCTGCACTTCCGGGTGAAGCGCGGGAAGAATTTCGGATAACACAGATGTGCCTGTGACTGTGATCCGGCAGGGCAGAGTCTGTATGGAGGAGCCGTTTAGCCAAATCCCGGTCTGAAGTTTCTGAAGTTTTAGGGAATCTAATTCACCCAAAGCGGTGAATTCATAAGTCTTTTCCTTCTGGTAATCCGGGTGGGTCATTCGCTGGTTCCATTTCCCGTCATCCGTAATAAGGAGAAGTCCTTCCGTCTCGCGGTCCAGCCGTCCTACGGGGGAGAGCCTGTCATTGTGCAGTTCTTTCAGATATTCCATGACGGTAGGAAATCGGTCGTCTCTGCGGGCGGTTACACAGCCGAAGGGCTTGTTGAACATGTAGTAGTGATATTCGTCTTGCATTTCTTAGTCCTTAATAAAAGTAGCGATAGATAAAATGGTTACAGGTTATCCAAGAAGCACGATTGCGGCGCCAAGTACCACAAGCACTATGCCGGTAACGCGGTTCAGCGTAATGGCGCTGGCTTTGTTGGCGAACAGTGCGGCAATCCTGGCCCACAAAAGCGTGGATAACACACAGAAAACCAGGCAGAACATATCGGGCGTCCCGCCGATGGCAAAATGGCTGACCGCACCGGTAAATGCGGTGAAAGCCATGATGAATACGCTGGTTCCGACTGCGGTCTTCAGTTCGTAGCCAAGGACGCCTGTGAGGATGAGCAGCATCATCATGCCGCCGCCTGCGCCGATAAATCCGCAGATGAAGCCGATCATGAGGCCGCAGACAATGGACTGGATGAATCGTCTGTAAGGATCTGCACTTGTCATGGACTCTTTGGTGGTCATGACAGGTTTTACGATAAACTTGATTCCAAGAAGCAGGGTCATGAATACCGAGAAGTTTCCCATGGTCTGGTTAGGCACAAGGCTTGCAATAAAGCTTCCGAACAGGGTCATACACAGTACGGAGATCATCATGACGATACCGTTGCGGATATCAAGATTCTTATTTTTTCCATACGTGTAGGCGCTGACGGCGCTGGCAAGGACATCGCTTGCAAGGGCGATGCCTACGGCTTCGTAGGCCGGCATGTGAAGAAATGTGATCAGCATGGGGCTGATGACCGCTGCTGCGCTCATTCCGGCGAATCCGGTTCCAAGTCCTGCGCCGGTTCCGGCCAGAAAGCAGATGATAAATTTTGTAAACATATTTAAGTTTCCTCCATATAATATTGTTTGACGTTCTGGACTGGATTTACTTTTCAGAAGGTATCCTTTTTCTGCCAGAGTATTTACGGCCATGGAGACATGGGATTTTGTAAAACCGCGTTTCTCGATGATCTCTGTGGCGGTGGTAAACTGGGGATTATTAGCAAGAAACAGAAGAATTTTGAACCATTTTATACAAAAGGGTGGGGATTGTCAAGTAATATTATTTGAAATAGCTATTTTGGACAGATTGTTGTATAATTGCAATAAAACATATAATGATATAAAGTGGACGATAAAATGAGTGATATGAAACGGATATTAATAGCAGACGACGAGCCTGGAATCGTCCGGCTGCTAAAGGATTTTTTTGAAATTCAGGATTACCAGGTGATTGAAGCAAAGAACGGACTGGAAGTGCTGGGCCAGCTTAACCGGGAGCCGGACATCATACTGCTGGACGTGAACATGCCAATGCTTGACGGGTTCGAAGTATGCGAACGGATCCGGGCCCATGTATCCTGTCCGATTCTGTTCCTGACGGCAAAGATCGAAGAGGCAGACCGTATCAAGGGATTGATGCTGGGCGGGGACGACTATATTCTGAAGCCCTTTAGTATTGAGGAACTGGGGGCCAGGGTGGAGGCCCACCTTCGAAGAGAGGAACGAAGGAAGACAGACCGGGCGGTTAAGATTTTCGACAGGCTGGCGATTCATTATGGAGACCGGAGCGTCTATTATGACGAAGAGCCGATTGGTTTCACGAAGACGGAGTACGGGATCGTAGAATTGCTGTCTTTCAGCGCAGGGCAGGTATTCAGCAAAGAGCAATTGTATGAAAAGGTCCGGGGGTTTGACGGAAACGCTGACAGCAGTATCGTCACGGAGCATGTGCGGAGGATACGGAGTAAGATTGGGAAATATACGGATCATGTGTTTATCGAGACGGTGTGGGGAGTGGGATACCGATGGATTGGCTAGAAGAAAAAAGGGATGCGGTGTCAGATTATATCAGAAACCTTTCATTTCGGAAGGCAATGGTCGCATATATTCTGGTACTGGCAGCAGTGGTGTCGGGACTGTCTTATCTGACGATGGTCGTCTGCTGGCAGTGGGAGGCGGCAGAGTGGGCGAAGTATGAGCAGGAAGATCTTACGAAGATTATTTACCAGAAAGGCCCGGTGTGGGGATATGATTATTCATTTGCAGCAGGCACAGACCGATTTCGGATTCTATGTCTTGATTTCATACGGGTGTGGTGTCCGTTTCTCTATGCATTTTCAGGGATGGTTATAACTATCTTTCTTTTTTACCGCAAGAGGCTGGCAATGCCGCTTTCGATTCTGGAGAACAGTGTGGACCTGATTCGGGGAAATGATCTTGACTTTCATGTACAGTATGATAGTAAGGATGAGTTGGGGAAACTCTGTGATTCTGTAGAGGATATGCGGATGGAACTTGTGCGGGGAAAGGAGGAGATGTGGCAGATGGTGGAGCGTCAGAAGGAGCTGAACGCGGCGTTTGCCCACGACCTCAGGACGCCACTTACGGTACTTAAGGGGTATACGGATTTTCTGGCGCGTTATCTTCCCGAGGGTAAGATCAGCCAGGAGAAGATGCAGGATACTCTGGCGCTGATGTCGGAGCATCTGAAAAGGCTTGAGGATTATAGCCGTACTATGAAGGGGATCCGAAGCATCGATGAGGTTCCGTTTGCGCCGGAATGGAGGGAACTTCAAAGCATCGGAAAAAAGATTGGGGAAGTGGTCTTTGCGCTGGATCAGATCGGGGATGTGAAGATTCATTATAAAGGATGCCGCATGGCAGATGGTTCTGGAATGGAAAAGGACAGGCTGACCAGCAGGAAGGAAGGGGATGGAGAGTGCAGTAGGGTAAAGGCAGACGATAACATTATCATGGAAGTTCTGGAAAATCTTCTTTCTAACGCTATCCGTTATGCCAGAAAAGAGATAGAGGTTATGGCGGATTATCATGTGGAGAAGGCGGAGTTTCTGCTGACGGTCCGGGATGATGGAAAGGGATTTTCCAAAGAACAGTTGGAAAATGCATTACAGCCCTATCATAAAGAATATGAAAGTGTGGAAATGGACGAGCATTTCGGAATCGGCCTGCACATCTGCCGGGAACTGTGTAAAAAGCATGGCGGGACGCTGAATGTGGCAAACAGTATGCAGGGCGGCGCGGTGGCGACGGCTTCCTTTTTTTGTAATATGTAGACTTGGGCAGATGAAAGCGTCTGCCTTATTTTAATACCTGCATTTTGAAAAAATTCTTTGAATCCTTAGTGATTCTTAATTTTTTGTAGAGAAAATATAGAGATTTGTGTCTTATCCTATATCTAAGATCACAAAGGGTGATTTTGAAAATCTGAAATCATCAGGAAAGGAAGAGAGATATGTCCACGACAATTAAAATCAGGGATCTGAATCAATATTATGGAAAGAAGCAGGCATTAACAAACATCAATCTGACAATCGGAACCGGTATGTTCGGACTTCTGGGGAGAAACGGAGCCGGAAAGACGACGCTGATGAAGGTAATCGCAACCCTTCTTCCCAAGTCAGAGGGAGAAGTATCTGTATGCGGGAGAAGCACAAGAAACGCTCAGGAGGTACGAAAGATCGTGGGTTATCTTCCCCAGGATTTTTCCATGTATCCGAACATGACCGTGTACGAGGCAATGGATTATCTGGGGGTCCTGTCAGGACTTAACAAAGAGACTCGTAGAAAGAGGATTCCCAAACTCCTTGAAAAGGTGAATCTTAAGGATGATAAGAGGAAGAAAGTGAAGGCCCTGTCCGGAGGCATGAAACGGCGGCTGGGGATTGCCCAGGCAATCCTTCATAATCCCAGAGTACTGATCGTGGATGAACCCACGGCAGGATTAGACCCGGAAGAGAGGGTGCGTTTCCGCAACCTTTTATGTGAGATTGCAGAAGAGAGAATCGTAATCCTGTCCACTCACATTGTAGGGGATGTTGAGGCAACCTGTGAAGATATTGCGGTCCTGGATGAAGGAAGGGTCATTTACCAGGGAACGGTGACGGATCTGATTGCCATGGCAGAGGGTAAAGTATATTCTGCTGAAATCAGCAAGAGGGAACTGGAACGTCTGAAGAAGGAGTATATCGTCACCAGTATGCTTACCCTGGGGAACAATGTAATGGCACGTTTCCTGGCAGAAAAGCCCCCCTTTGCATCGGCAAAACTCTGTGAAGCGGGGGTCGAGGATGCCTATATGTATCTGATGTATCTGGAGAGGGGGAGAGAGGATGTTAGGGCAATTATTTGTGAAAGAATGTAAACTGACAGTTAAGAGTCTGATCTACTGGGTGATTGTCCTTATTCTGATCTTCGACTTTTCTACCCAGCTTGGAGATATGGAGATAGAACGGAAACCAAAGCCAGGGCAGGAAGACTATGGTTCACGCATGAGTCGTGATCCGGAATTAATTATGAAAAATACCCTTGGCGGGCTCGTGGAGGAATATAACAGGGAAAGCTATATCACTTACCCCATTGGTTTTATGAAGACTGTCACGCTGGATAAAGAGGATGACGAAAGGATTGGAGAAATTCTGGAAGAATCCACCGGGATTGCGACCAGGGAAGAGGCAGAAAAAGTGATAAAAGCGTGGTATACATCGCAGAGAGAGATCCTGGATCAGGAGGGAAAGACCGTTGAATCTATGGCGATGGGTCCGATGGAAGCTTTGCAGGCGGAGCCTTTAGGGAATCTGACTTACGAGCGGTTCGGGGAACTGATGGATGAAGCGGACAAGATTCTGGGGGGAGGCTCTGACTATGGCAAAGAAGAACGGGAAAACAGCGCCAGGGAACCTATGACTTATGAGGAGGCGTTGGAAGAATATGAGGTACTCACCGAAAAAGACCGGCTGACCGGCGGCTATGCCAGATTATTTTCTGATTACATGGTCATTTTCCTGGGAATTCTGCCTGTATTCCTGGCAGTGACGCGGGGGCTGCGGGATCGGAGGGCCATGATGCAGGAACTGATCTATACGCGGGAAAGTTCTTCATTTGCGATTATGGTCAGCCGTTATCTGTCCATGGTGGTAATGCTGACGGTTCCTGTCCTTGCCCTCTCGCTGATTCCGCTGTCCAAATGTATGAGTTATGCTCAGACGGCGGGAATTCGGACTGATCTGCTGGCATTCGTGAAATATACTGCCGGCTGGCAGCTTCCCACAATCATGGCTGTGACGGCGGTGGGAATGTTTCTTACGGAACTTACGGATACGGCGGTGGCCGTGCTGGTACAGGGGGCATGGTGGTTTGTTTCTATATTTGCCAGTCAGGGCAGTATCGGCGGTGGAAACTATGGATGGAATCTGGTGCCCAGGCATAATACGGAATGGAACTGGCAGGGATTCCATGACGGGTTCTCACAGCTTCTGGCAAATCGGATTTTCTATGCCGCAGGGGCGTTGATTCTGGTAGTTCTGACTATCTTGGTATATGAACAGAAAAGGAAAGGGAGGTTTCAGATTCGTGGAAAGATACTGGCAAATCGAAAAAGTCAATCTGAAGTATAATATTCCATTACATGTTCTGGTAAGCGTGCTTCTGCTTCTGGTCTCGCCGCTTCTGATGGGGGTGGCGAACTTAAAGGCCCAGGATACGGCGAAGGTGCTGGAGATGTATGTGGCGCTGATCGGGATCGTGCTGCTGCCACCGGTGTTTCTGCCGGAGCAGGACCGCGAGATACGGGATCTGGTGTACACGAAGTATGTGAATGGGGCGGTAGTTTATCTGGTGCGGATCCTGGGAAACGGATTGCTGCTGGTTCTGCTGCTGGGAGCTTACGTGGGGATGCTTGCGCATAATGGATGTGAGTTCCCGGTAGGAAAGTTTTTCTTAGGGACGCTTGCGGAAATGCTGTTCATGGGCGGACTGGGGCTGTTCTTTTATGGACTGTGTGATCATCTGGTGATTGGGTATATGGCGCCGATCGTCTATTATATTACTGCTGTGGGAAGCGCCGATAAATTTCTGAAGATGTTCTATCCGTTTTCCATGGCGAGAGACAGTTATGGAGAGAAAATATGGCTTTTCGCAGCGGCCGTGGCGCTTTTGGGGGCGGGTGTCTGGCGAAGATGCAGGAAGTGAGGAAACAGACGGGTATTTTATTAGTAACAGTTAGGCCGGAAGGCTGAACTGTTACACTTTTTTTATAAAAGAGTATGCTCTAAGGTTAGACAAATGAGGCTTTGTATAGTATAATTGGGAACGTGCAGGGATGAGAGTATGTATTATCAGCTTTGCAGATGGTGGTATATGAAGTCAGAAATTGTATAAAATCAAGGTTAAAAATGGAGAATGGAAATGAAGAAAGTAACGCTGGTTGTCATGGCGGCCGGAATTGGAAGCAGGTTCGGTCAGGGAATTAAGCAGCTTGCACCTGTGGGTCCAGGCGGCGAGATTATTATGGATTATTCGATTTATGATGCGATGGAGGCCGGATTCAATAAGGTGGTATTCGTAATTCGGAGGAACCTGGAGAAAGATTTCAAAGAGATTATCGGGAACCGGATTGAAAAAGTGGTGGAAGTGGGCTATGCTTACCAGGAACTGGAGGATATTCCAGAACAGTTCCGGGACAAGTTAGAAGGAAGGACGAAGCCCTGGGGGACAGGCCAGGCAATCCTTTGCTGTAAAGACGTGGTTCACGAGCCCTTCCTGGTGATCAATGCGGACGATTATTATGGAAAGGAAGCGTATAGGGCGGCTTATGATGAACTGGTGAAGCCTCATGGATGGACGGATATCAGCATGGTAGGGTTCTGTCTTAAGAATACGCTGAGCCAGAACGGTACCGTTACAAGGGGCGTGTGTCAGGTAGACGACAGCCATATGCTGCGGGATATCGAAGAGACGTATGAGATCGGGGGCAGGGATGGCTATGCGGTGGCTGTAAAGAATGGAGAAGAAATACGGCTTGATCTGGATTCCACGGTATCTATGAATATGTGGGGACTACAGCCGGAATTTTTTGACGTGCTGGAACAAGGATTCGCAGACTTTCTTAGCAAAGTGAGGAAGGAAGAGGTGAAGGCAGAGTATCTTCTGCCGGCGATTATCGGGGAACTTTTGAAAGAAGGGAAAGTAAAGGTGAAGGTACTCAGTTCTCATGACCAGTGGTTCGGAGTGACTTATCAGGAGGATAAGGCGGCAGTTATAGAGGCGATACGGGATTTAATCGCAAAAGGAGTCTATCCGGAGAGAGTGTTTGGGGAAAGATGAAGAAGCTGATAAAACAGATTATGAAATCTTCATTTTTATCATTCTCAGCGTGATCGGGCTTGGGATAAATCAGGCGCTGATGTGGGTATGTGTGGATCAGATGAATGTGTATTATATGATATCCAAGATTGGAGTCACAGGTGTGGTGATGGTTTATAATTTTATTACAAGGAAACTGATCTTGGAAAAGTCGAAATGAAAAGATGAAAGGTATGGAATTTTGAAAAGAAATACCATACCTTTTCAAATTATCTGCAATGTCATTGTCTGTATCACTATTTTTTGGTATAGTAATGTAAAATGAAAAGTTTGGGAGGCAGATATGTGCAGAATCAATATTCCGGTGGGCCGTTCCAGTTTCCCGGATATCCGCCAGAACAGCTATTATTTTATTGATAAGGGCGGTCTGATAAAAGAACTGCTGAAACAGATGGAACAGATGGAACACAGGTGACATTGATTACCCGTCCCTGCAGATTCGGGAAGACGCTTGTTATGAGTATGCTGTCTGCGTTTTACGATATCAGAGGGGACAGCAGGGAATGGTTTGAAGGTTTATCAATAACGGAAGATAAGGAATTGTGTGAGAAGTGGAAAATTAGTATCCGGTAGTGACCTTTTCATTCAAAAGTGTTGACGGGCTGCCTGCGGATTGCAAAGGAGAGTATCTTTACCGGGACGAATAATTTTGTGTCTGATACCATTTCGGATACCAGGCTGAATGAATATTTTGGGTTTACCCAGAGTGAGGGTGAAAGCCTGTCAGTTATTGGAAGAACTCCAGTGATAATGGAATCGTCCGCTCTTTTATTGATTATTCCGGTGAGACAATCACAAGGAGATTTCTGTATTCAGTATTAGACATTATCGACAGCTTATAGTATAATGTATTCGTTTGGCAGGAAGTTAATGGCAGTTTATGTCCGAAAATATGGATAAAATATGATTTTAGTGGAAAGATAGCATAGAGGGAAGAGAAAATGGCAGAAACTACTTTGTCAGTGTTCCGAAATGAGAAGAAATACTTAGTGCCATACATTCATGCGGTTTCGATCAGGGGAAAACTGGATGAAATATTAGCCAGGGACGAGCACTCGGAGACTGCTGGATACATGGTCAGAAGCCTTTATTTCGACTCTGTTAATAACATTGATTACAAGACCAAGCTGGCAGGAGTACAGAGGCGGAAGAAGATACGGATTCGTAGTTATTCGCAGGAGGCTTTTAAGTGTAAGCTGGAAATGAAGGAGAAGGATGGAGATCTGCAGCATAAAGTCAGCCTCTGGATTGACAGAGAGGATGTGCATGAACTGTCGAAACTGAACTATAGCGCATTGATGAAATATTTTGATCAGTCCCAGGATGCGGTACTGATCTATACAACGATGGTTATGGGAGGATATCGCCCGGTAGTGCTGGTAGAGTATGACCGGATTGCTTATACATATCCGGTTTATAATACGAGGATTACCTTGGATATGAATCTGCGCAGTTCTGAAAGTAATCTGGATCTGTTCAGTGACAGACCGGTTTATACGGCGCTTATGAAGGAAGACGTTGTTCTGGAGGTGAAGTATAATCAGAGACTGGTAAGATTTGTGTCGGATATATTAAGACAGTATCATCTGGCACAGAGTTCTGTAAGCAAGTATTGTCTGGGAAGAAAGATTTTTTGTGATTTTGAATTTTAAAGAACGTAAGAGGAAAAAGGATTGTTATGGGGAAAGAGGAAATTTTAAATTATTTTTATACGAACAGTGCGAATCTGGGTATAAAGACAACGCTGATTATTATGCTGGGAGGCCTGGCGATCGGAGCATTTATTTATCTGACATATTTTGTTACATACAGAGGTGTGGCATATAATGCAAGGTTCAATGCGTCTCTTGTAGTCATACTTTTGATCTGTGTGGTTATTATGCTGATGATCAGCAGTAATATTGTCATTTCGCTGGGGATGGTGGGCGCTTTGTCCATCGTACGTTTCCGGACGGCGGTCAAGGACAGCCGGGATACAGTGTTTATCTTCTGGTCGATAGCGGAAGGACTGAGTGTAGGGTCGCAGAATTTCAAACTGGCGCTGGTTACAACGCTGTTTATTGGAATTGTGATTGCGGGGGTCAGTTTTATCCCGGGAGGAAGGAATAAGTATCTGTTGATTATTCGAGGGGGAGAGGAACAGATTGACTTTGCGGGGCTTATGCGGGAGATTCGGGAAGTGACTTCCCATATTAAGCTGCGCTCAACGAATATGGATGAGAATCATCAGGAAATGATTTTTGAACTGAGAGTACGGGGACAGCTAAAGCTTGAGGAACTGGAGCAGATTTCTTCGGTGGATGGAGTCAAGGCAGTAAACTGGGTAGTGGAGACAGGGGAGAATATTGGATAGTACTATAGTCAGATAGCAGGTGAAAAAGTGGAAAAGTTAAAAGAAAGAATTAAAAGTTATGATGATAAGCAAACGGAAGTGTTACGAATCTGTGTCTTAATAGTTGTTTTAAGTATTGTAAGATTCAGTGCAGGAGATTATAAGAATGTGAAAGCAGAAGTAATCATATGGAGTGTGATTGTTTTATGCGCTGTTGTCCTATTAGTTTTATATGATGTTTTTGATCTTGAGTTTTATCAATTCGCATTTCTATGTATCATAGTAATGGGAATTTTGTCGTTATTAATCCAGCCAATTTTAAACATACCGGATGAAGAGGCTCACTTTGCCAGAGCTGAGCTGGTTTCGCGGGGACAGATGATTATTAATCGTTCTTGGCAGGAGTTTCAGTCAATACAGGCAACGCGTGATCTTCGAGATTATCATGAAGAGGCAATTATATATACTGCTTTGAAAGGAATGAAAATAGACAGGACGCCTTACTTTGTGAATCATGTAGCGGCAGCAAATGCTACATTTCTGTATATTCCGCAGGCCATTGGAATGGTAATTGCAAAAATATTGAATCTGAATGTAATCTGGCTGCTGTGGCTTGGACGCTTTACGAATCTGTTGATGTATAGTCTGGTAATAGGACTGGCAGTTAAGATAACACCATGCCTGAAGTTCCCGCTCTTTTTTGTTGCGAGCCTTCCGATGTCGATTCAGCAGGCAGCGTCGATGAGCCCGGATGCAATGATAAATTCTCTGTCTATTTTACTGATTGCAGTTTTTTTGAATTTATATACGAGAGAAGACAGAGATATTTCATATAAAGAAATTCTTGTTTTTTTTGTGATAGGAATACTGCTGGTGACTGCAAAGGTTACGAATATCTGTATCTGCGGATTGTTTTTACTATTGCCCCTGCAGAAAACATATGGAAAAAATAAGGCAATTATGCTGAAAACAGGCGTTGTTGCAGGCTTTGTTATGATTGGTGCAGTCTACTACTATTATACTACAACATTTGCCTCAAATCTGGCATTCGAGACTTACTATACCGATAATAATGTTGATGCGGGAATGCAGATACAGTATATTCTGAATAATTTTAAAGATTGGCTGCAGCATTTCCTGGGAAGTGCGTTTGAGAGGTCTGAGGGATATCTTAATATGCTGAACAGGTTTGGATGGTTAAATTATGGGTTTGCTGTATTAACTCCCGTGACAATTTTTATGTTTGCAAAGGTGTGTTTACAGGAAAAAAGAGTGATACTTTCTAGGTTTCAGAAGTTTTTAATCTTTTTAATGGGAGCTGGAACTTATATGGCCACATCACTGGCCATGTATCTTACCTGGACTGGTGTTGGATCTGATGACACGGCAGGAGTTCAGGGAAGATATCTGATTCCGGTGATTGCTTTGATCATTTTGTTAGTCTGTAATGCAGAGTATGAGACGGAGAGGCATAAAAATAAAAACGATATGGCTGTGATGCTTGGAATGGTGGGTTCGTATCTGCTGGTTACGGCCGCCAGATATTATTAAATTTAAATCGTGAAGGAAGAAAAGTTTTGGGAAAAATAATAAACAGAGAAACAAAACTATATATACTGTTCGGAATAATGACAACGATTGTAAATTTTGGATCATATATAGTGTTTGACGGAATTTTTGGAGAAGATTATTATCTGGTATCTAATGTATTCTCTTTTATAACGGCAACGATATTTGCGTTTATTACAAACAAGCTGTTTGTTTTCCAGAGCAGAGGATGGAAATGGCAGATTGTAGTAAAGGAGATGATATCTTTTGTGGCTGCAAGAATAGGGACTTTTTTAGTCATAGAAGAACTGGGGCTATGGGTATTAGTACATTTCTTGAAAGTGAATTCAATTCAGATTTTATTTTTGAATGGAACCCTACTGGCTAAAATTGCACTGTCCTTTTTTGCAGTTTTGCTAAATTATATTCTGAGTAAATTTTTTATTTTTAAGAAAGGATAAAGAGATCAAAAAGTGAAAAAGTTAGTGATTATTCCAGCATACAATGAAAGTGAGAGTATAAAAAGTACAGTTGAAGAAATAAAGAAAAAAGCAGAAGGATTTGATTATGTCGTTATCAATGACTGTTCGAAAGACGACACACAAAAGATATGTGAAGAAAACGGATATAATATCATTAATCTTCCTATTAATCTTGGCATAGGGGGAGCTGTTCAGACGGGTTACAGATATGGATACAGAATGGGATATGACCTTGCGGTTCAGGTTGATGGAGATGGACAGCATGATCCCGAATTTCTGGTTAAGATGGCAGATTATCTGCAGGAGCAGCACATTGACATGGTCATTGGATCACGGTTTATAAGAAAAGAAGGATTCCAGTCATCAGGAGCGCGTAGAATAGGAATTCGCTATTTTACTGTTTTAATTAAGCTTCTGACAGGAGAAAAAATTACGGATCCAACCTCTGGTTTAAGACTTGTAAACCGGGAGATTATGGGGATGTTTGCCAATGATTATCCCAAAGACTATCCAGAACCGGAAAGTGTTGTTTCTGTATTGAGAAAAAAGAAAAAAGTTGCTGAAATACCTGTGGTAATGCGTGAAAGAACCGGAGGAGTTTCTTCTATATCTCTAAAAAAATCTGTGTATTATATGATAAAAGTAACACTGGCAATCGTAATAGAATGGATTAGGAGGTAGAAAAGGATATGAGTCTTAAAACACAAATTATTATTGCGGTAATAATTATTGCCGCTTTGCTGATAATCATGAATATGGTTAAGAAAAAAGCCCTGGAACTGCGTTATGCCCTGGCATGGCTGGTAGTAGGGGGGTGTATTCTGATTTTAGATTTTTTTCCTAAATTAATAGAAAAATTATCAGCGCTCATGGGAATTTACAGTCCTATCAATATGTTATTTTTCTGGGGATTCTGTTTTTCTTTAGGAATCATATTTGTATTGACCGTAGCAGTCTCAAGACTGTCTATCAGAATAAAAGAACTGGCGCAGGAACTGGCCTTATACAAGCATGAGGAATAAAATGAAGAGCAGACATATGATAAGATATCTTTCTGGCGCTATAATCGTTTTTTTTATCTGTATAGGTTATATCTGGTCTGTAGATTATAAGTCAATGGATCGTGTACAGGCATTTGTGAACGGTGATATGCTTTCCTTTAGTGAGGATAGTGGATTCTATGACGGACCGTTATCTGTTTCGTTAATAAAAAATATAGAAGTTCCAGGTATGGCGCGTATTTTTTATACTTTAGACGGAAACGACCCGACGGTAGAGAGTATGGAATATACGAAACCGATCTTTCTGAAAAAGAAAAGTGATTATACCGTATATTCCTTAAAAGCAGTTATCTATTATGGGGAAAAGTATAGTGATATATATGAGAAGACGTATATATTGAGTGATGATGTAAGTAATAAATATGATATCAATATTGTGAGTATTACAAGTGACAAAAATAATCTTTATGATTATGAAACAGGAATACTGGTTCCAGGAAAGACTTATGATGACAACTATGCAAAAAATGGGACAGGCCCATATATCGAAGGGAATTATAATCAACGAAATGATGAATGGATCCGCCGCGGACATATGACAATGTTCAATTCAGAGGGAGAGCTGCTGGCAGATCAGAATGTGGGGATAGGAGTATCGGGAGGAACATCAGCAGCCAATGAGGTGAAGTCGTTAAAAATATGTGCAGATAAAACATACGATAAAGAAAATAAGAAGTTGAGACTGGATTTGAGAAGTGAAGGGACATATAGCTCTACATATTCGTTTATAGATGAATACAATAGTATTCGCTTAAGATCTGGGGGACAGGATATTTACTTTGGGAATATACGTTCTGCGGTTATCAGCCGCCTTGTGCAGTCGAGTGGTTTTGATCATTGCAGTTCGACAAATCGCTGTGTTGTGTACTTGAATGGGAAATATTATGGAATCTATGATATTCAGCAGAATTATTCGGCCTCCTATATAGCCGACCGATTTAATCTGAAGGAGTCGGAACTGATTGAAAAGAAGAAAGGAGACGAGTTTCGTTCCTTTTCAGAAGCAGGGATTCATGAATATTTCAATACAGATCTGAACGATCCTGTCAACAGAGAAATTTTAGAACAGTATGTTGATATGGGGAGTTACTTATCTTATTATGCAATAAATATATTATGCAATAATACAGACTGGCCTGGGAATAATTTTGAAATGTGGAGATATACAGGAGAAAAAAATGTGTATAATCCCTATAGTGACGGCAGATATAGATTTTTGATTTATGATACGGATGTAACATTCAATACGGATTCAACATGGAATTTTTTTGAAGGAAGTCAGAGCGATACTTTTATTTCGCTGATGGAAGGATTGTATCGGGGGACAGATTCTACGTTTTCTAAGGTTATGACCTCTTCTTATTATAGAGATCAGTTTGTAACGTTGATTTGCGATTTGATGAATACTTCTTTTTCAACGGAAAATATTCTAAAAATAATTAACGAAGAAAATGAGAAAATCGAGGCTGTCAGGGAGATGTATTTTGATAAGGAAGATGTAAAAAGTGCGGAAATCCATGTGGATCAGATTCGGCAGGCTGCGTTGAAACGTCCAGATGAAATAGCAGATTCTTTTTTTCGATATTTTGGCCTGGTTGAAAAGTATGAGTTGAATCTGACGTCGTCCGAAGGACTCGCTATAAATTGGAATTCTATGAAATTACCAGAAAAAGACGGATATAGGAACCAATATTACAAAGGAGTGAGGATGACGCTGAATCAAGAAGCTTATCCTGGATATTCTTTTCAGTACTGGCTGGTGAACGGAAACAAGGTGTATGATCGTTCTGTGGAAATCACGGAGGAAATGCTGATAGATGGGAAAATAAATATACAGGGAGTTGCAGCCCGAAATGAATTCCCGGAGGTAATTGTAAGTGAAATATCTGCCAGAGGTTCTGCAGATTGGATTCGCATAAGTAATGCAGGAGGAGAGCCGGCATATTTAAACCAGTATTACTTGTCTGATGAGGAAAATAATCTGATGAAGTATCAAATGCCGGATACTATTTTAGAACCAGGGAGTTCGGTGATTATTTATGGAAGCAAAAATTACCATTCAGTAGGGGATTATATCTGTAATTTTAGTCTGAGTGAAGATGAGATTCTGTATCTGAGCGATGGTAAAAATTGCTTATATAGTCATTTTATACCTAAGATGAGTAATATTGAAACCTATGGAAGGTACAAAAACAGTAATGACTGGAGATTTATGGCAGATAATATGCAGGAAGATTGATTTTGTCTTTTCTGGAGAACAGGAGTTTGACTTGAAAAGGAAAAGATACTGATATATAATATAGGAGTCAGACAATAATTATATGTTTTTGCTATAAGTATGAGGAGGACTGAAAATGACAAAAAGGATAAGGGGAAGGATTGCCAGTATTCTGGTATTGGTTCTGTTGAGCCTTACATTTTTTCCAAATGGTGTAAGAGCGGCAGAGCCACAGGTGGATAATGCGAATGGAGAGAGCATGGGGAGCGATCTTTCGCATATAGAAGAAAATGAAGAAAGTACTGAAACAAATGGGGATGGAACCGATGGTCAGGCAGTGGACGAACAGAGCGCAGAAGGGGAGACAGCGCCAGAAGAGGACGACCAGGAGGAGATGGTTACAAAGCCGGGAGTGATTAATTATGTCGGAGTCGGAGCGCCATATCTTCAGACACCGGCAGAACAGCAGCTTGTAGTTTCATTTGGGGATGGAACGGAAAATATCTCAGATGCCAGGCTGATCAGTAAGAAATCCGATGGAAGTTCTGTGGAATTCGGACTGACTTTGAAAGAGAACGAGCTGTATCTGTTTGAGCGTACATTCGATAATAAGGATGCAGGGATATATCACTTAGAGCGTTTTATCTATGTCCAGGATGGCGCCGAGAATGTGATTGAACTGTCCGACGTTGGCATAGAGGCAATGTTTGGCGTGGATGAGGACTATCAGACGGGCGAAGAAAAGGGCCGCAGTGTAAGCGCTGAGAAGATCGAAGAGATCGAAGCATCGGTCGTTACTGTGGATCTGAATGCAGTTGAAGATGTGGAAACTGATATAGAGGAAGCAATCGAAGAGACTGTTGAGATCGTAGAGACAGAAGAAGGCGCCTCTGAAAAGGAAAAGAATATTGTTTCCAGTGCTGCGGATTCGGTATTTCATTCAGTGGCAGACGTACTAATGCCTGCAGCAACGGTGAAAGCGGCGGAAGACGTGATTGTGGTTCTGGATCCGGGACATGGTGGTTCAGATTCCGGCGCTTCAGCGAATGGGTTAGTGGAGAAGGATCTTAATCTAAGGATTGCCAAGGCCTGTAAGAGTGAATTAGAACAGTATAATGGCGTTACCGTGTATATGACCAGAGACAATGATACATTCGTTGAACTGGAAGAGCGGGCAAGAAGAGCGAAAGCATGGGGAGCAGATATTTTTGTCAGCCTGCATATGAATTCTGCAACAGCAGGTGCAAACGGTGTAGAAGTGTATTACCCTAACAGAGGACATAATGCGGATGTACATAATAAAGGAGAAGCCCTGGCGAGGCAGATTCAGAATCAGCTTGTGAGTCTCGGATTAAACGACCGTAATATCAAGTTTAAGAACGCTACCGACGGCAGCAAATACGACGATGGCTCTCTTATGGACTATTATTCTGTTATTCGGAATAATAAGCTCAATGGAATTCCTGGAATTATCGTAGAACATGCATTTCTGACTAATTCCAGTGATGCAGCCAGACTGAAGGACGATAATTTTGTAAGACAATTAGGAATTGCGGATGCAACGGGTATTGCTAACTATTTTAATCTGAGCAAAGGACCAAGTATTAAGGTTGAAGATAAAAATGATTTTAATGGAACGGCTCAGATTAAAGTAACAGGACTGGGAAATAATGCAAAAGTTACGATTACAAATGAAGAAAGCAAAAAAAGCAAAGACTACCCTGTAGAGAGTGGAAAAGGAACTGTAGGGTTTAAGGTCAGTGATTTTAATAACGTCAGAGGTAATTACCGTATTGAAGCAAAAAATGCTTCGGGCAGCGTATTATGCCAGGATTCCTTTTATGTATCAAAAGATACAGGCAGTGAAATAACGCTTCAGTTAGATGAATCAGAAAAGAAGTGTGTAGTGAATATTGAGTTTAAGGATATGCCATCAGAGGTTCAGGGAGTAAGTGTTCCGACCTGGCAATCGAAAGACCAGTCTGATATTATATGGTACAATGCCAGACTTGTTTCAAAAGGGAAATGGCAGGCAATTATCAATATCAGCGATTTTAAGAAGAGTGGTTTGTATAATGTGCATGTGTATGCAAATCTGACAGGAGGACAGTCGGCTGGCCTGGGAAGTAAGACGATGGAAATCAGTTCTCCATCTTTGAAAGGCAACATTCAGAATTATAATGCTGAAAAAGGAACCTTTGATGTAATTATAACGGATATTGAATCAAAATCCGGAGTAAGCATGGTGCAGGTTCCGGTATGGTGTGCGAATAACCAGAGCGACATCAAATGGTATGATGCGGTTAAGCAGAATGATGGAAGTTATAAAGCAACAATAAGTATGTCGAATCATAACTATGCAACGGGAAACTATAAGGTACATGCCTATCTGACTGCCGGAAACGGTATTGTTGCCGGGTATGCAGTGGGGGAACAGAAAGTAACGCTTCCGGATGTGGGGATCCTTGTGAACGATACAGACCAGAAGGAAACAAAATTTGAACTCAAGGTTCTGAATGTCGGCCGGCTGGGAAATGTGAAAAGCGTACAGTTCGCCGTATGGAGTGAAAAGGGCGGTCAGGATGATCTGATCTGGTATACAGGAAATAAGAATTCATTAGGCGAATGGACGGCGATTGCGGATATCGGAAAGCATAAGACCGCAGGAATTTATCATGTACATGTGTATGCGACGCTCGTTGACGGAACAGTAAGAGGAGTAGGCGGAGAAACATTTGAAGTGGCCAGCCCGGGCATGGACACAGCGATAGAGAATTATGCTGAAAATAAAGGAACTTTTGATGTCGTAATCAGCAATATACAATCGAAGTCCGGAGTATCTGTAGTACAGGTGCCGGTATGGTGTGCCAAAGATCAGAACGATATTGCCTGGTATGATGCGAAAAAGCAGAGTGACGGGAGTTATAAAGCGACAGTAAGTATCTCAAATCATAAGTTCTCAACAGGAAATTATCAGGTACATGCATATCTGACTGCTAAAAACGGGCTTACCTATGGAAAAGTAGTCGGTGAACAGAAGATGACAGTACCTAATATGGAGATAAGTGCAGCGAATATATCTGGCAAGGATACAGAATATGCATTAAAAGTATCTAATGTGGAACTGTTAGGAGTGATAAAGGAAGTATCTTTTGCCACCTGGAGTGAAAAAGGCGGCCAGGACGACTTGATCTGGTATTCGGGAAGCAGGAATTCGCTGGGAGAATGGACGGCTACGGCAGACATCAGAAAACACAAGACACCAGGGCTATATAATGTGCATGTATATGCAACGCTTGCGAACGGAGTTGTAAAGGGCTTAGGTATTACCACGTTTGATGTTGAAAATCCGGGCATGACTGTCTCATTAAAGAATTATAATGAGAACAAAGGAACATTTGAGGTGGTCGCCGACGGAATTCAGTCGAAGTCTGGCGTATCCAGAATTCAGGTTCCGGTATGGTGTCTGAATGACCAGAGCGATATCAGATGGTACGATGCAGAAAAACAGAATGATGGAAGCTATAAGGCGGTTGTCAGTATAGCGAATCATAATTATGCAACAGGGAAATATAAAGTACATGCATACCTGACGGCTGGAAATGAAATAGTTACAGGAATGGTAGCCGGCGAACAGAGTGTAATCATTCCGAATCTGGAGATTGAGGCGGTTCCGGCATCTGAAAAGGAAATGAAGTATGACCTGAGGGCGGCTAACGTAGAACTGCTTGGAGTGGTAAGAGGCGTGCAGTTTGCTGTATGGAGCGAAAAGGGAGGCCAGGATGATCTGGTATGGTATACCGGATACAAGAATTCTCTTGGAGAGTGGACGGCTTCTGTAGAGATTAATAAGCATAAAACATCTGGGCTTTATAATGTACATGTATATGCAACCCTTGCAAATGGAACCGTAAAAGGATTGGGAACTACCACATTTGAGGTATCCGATCCATCAGTTTCAGCGATTGAAGTACCAGATTATGATGATGCCTCCGGTATGTTTACGGTTAAGATTACTGGCTTAAAAGCAGCATCAGGTATAACGAAGGTTGAGGTTCCGGTATGGTGTGCGGCGGATCAGAATGATATCCGCTGGTACACCGCAGAAAAGGTAGGAGAAGGAACGTATTCCGTGGATGTTGATCCTATGTATCATAAATATCATTCCGGGCTTTACAAAATACACGTTTATGTCGGGACCGGTAATGGATTGTTCAAAAACATCGGCGGTATCTCACAGCAGGTAAGCGCTACAAAATACTATACCATTATGGGAGAATCAACAACAACGGTTGAGCAGATGGTTGAATATTTTAAATCAAGCAATGCAGATTATCCGGGCCTGGAATTAGGCGCAGGCGGTGCGGCGACGGTAGAGAAGTTCTGCCAGATCTATTATGAGGAGGCAGAAGCGGAAGGAGTACGTGCGGAAGTTGCGTTTGCTCAGGCGATGAAAGAGACTGGATGGCTAAGATATGGAGGTATCGTTAAGATCGAACAGTTCAACTTTGCGGGGATTGGCGCATTAGACGGCAACAGTGCAGGACAGTGTGCAAGTTTCCGCGACGTCAGAGAAGGAGTGAGAGCACAAATTCAGCATCTGAAAGCATATGGCTCAGAAGAACCTTTGAATAATGCCTGTGTTGACCCGAGATTTGGGAAAGTAAAGAGAGGCTGTGCTCCGTATGTAGAATGGCTTGGAATCAAGGAAAACCCGGATGGTTACGGATGGGCAACGGCGGAAGGCTATGGTCATTCTATTGTAGATATGATAAAAAAATTAAAAATGAGTTAGGGTTGTATTTATTATGGCATGATGATATAATAATGCAAGAACTCTGAATTGGAAGACAAACAGCAGTATCTTATGATACTGCTGGTTTGTCTTATTGGGTATAATATAGTGAGAAGCGTTAGTGTTAGGAGGACAGAATTTTGACGACATACATTCAGAATTTTTTGCGGTTTGAACCTCTGCTGAAAGAACTGGTGGCGCGGGATGTGAAGATTAAGTATCGCCGCTCAGTATTGGGGGTCTTATGGACTTTGCTGAATCCTTTGTGCATGATGATTATTTTATCGGTTGTTTTTTCTAATTTGTTCAAATTTGATATCGAGAATTTCCCGCTGTATATTCTCAGCGGACAAGTGGTATTTAATTTTTTCTCGGGGGCTACAACAGAAGCCATGTCTTCAATTATTGGAAGTGCAGCCTTGATTAAGAAAGTGTATGTGCCAAAATATCTTTTTGTAATATCCAGGGTGTTTTCAAGCTTTATTAATTTGTTGGCATCTTTTACCGCATTGCTTCTTGTAATGGTGGTAACGAGGGCAGAACTGCATTGGACGGTATTTCTTGTCCCGGTTCCGCTGATTCTTTTAGTTGTATTTTCTCTGGGAATCGGTCTGATCCTGGCGGCGGTAACAGTAAAATTCAGAGATATCATGCATCTTTACACTGTGTTTACAACAGCGTTAATGTATTTGACACCTGTGATTTATCCTATGTCAATTTTACCTGAATGGCTGTATAAAGTAGTCATGCTGAACCCATTAACAAATATGTTGATTATGCTGAGAGATGTGATGATCAATAATACGGTATTTGACCTGCAGTCTCTGGTTGTTGCAACTATCGAGACGGCAGTTTCACTTATTTTGGGATTATATGTATTTTATAAGAATCAGGATAGTTTTATTCTGAATATTTAGGAGCAGATTATGGAAGAACAAATAGTAGTAAAGGTAGAACATGTCTCCATGCGATTTAATCTCTCATCTGAGAAATTTGACAGCTTTAAAGAGTATGTCATTAAAAGTCTGAAAAAGCAGGTATCCTATGAAGAATTCTGGGCTTTGAGGGATGTGTCATTGGAGGTTTATAAAGGAGACTCCCTTGGGCTGATCGGGCTGAACGGAAGCGGTAAAAGCACGATGCTAAAGACGATTGCCGGAGTGTTAAAACCCACTGAAGGAAGTGTTACGGTGAACGGTATGGTTGCACCCTTAATCGAATTGGGAGCCGGATTTGATTTCGACCTTACAGCGCGCGAGAATGTATATTTAAACGGCGCATTACTGGGACATTCAAGGGAAGTAATGGACGGATATTATGAAGATATTGTTGCATTTTCAGAATTGCAGGATTTTATGAATGTTCCGGTAAAGAATTTTTCATCGGGCATGGTGTCTCGTCTTGCGTTTGCAATTGCGACTATAGGTACACCAGATATTTTAATTGTGGACGAGGTATTATCAGTTGGGGACTTTAGGTTTCAGGAGAAATGCGAACGAAGAATTAGAAATATGATGGATAAAGGGACGACAGTATTATTTGTGTCACATAGCATTCAGCAGGTGGAATCTATCTGTAATAAGATCGTCTGGTTAGAGAAAGGGAAGGTAAAAAGATTCGGAGCGGCGAAGGATATTTGTGAAGAATATAGTAAGTCATAGCAACGAGGAAAAATATATGAAAAAATTGAAGAATGTGATTGGTATCATAATTGTTCTGATTTTGGCTTTTGTATATGCACATATTGCGAAGCCTAATAATATTTATGATAAAAAAGTTGATAATAGTGAGTATCTTAGCACTGGCGTTGTATGTGAAGGTGTCATAGAGCAGAGGTTTATATGCGCCGAAGATACTCTGGACGGAGTGAAAGCAAAGGTCCAGGTAATCGGAGATGTCCGGGATGTCAGAGTAAAGTATCGTCTGATCGACAATCAGCTCGGTCAGAGTGTTGCAGAGGGAGAAGTGTCTGCGGCAGAGATTAAGCCCAGCAAATTCTTTGAATTTTCATTTGACACGATTAATGATGCCAGAGGAAAAGAATATACGATTGTTTTTGAAAATAAGAATGCTGATGAGAACAGAGGTATTGGAATCTTTTTTCAGCCTATGACACAGAATGGAACAGAGCTTACAATTTCAGGAAACCGGACAGAGGGAACTTTGATCTTAAAGACAATTACAGACAGATTTGATTTTGAAACTTTTGCAGTGTTATTAGTATTTGTGGTTTATACGGTTGTGTTTATGAAGTTTTTATATAGATTATTCAGGTAAAATATAAAATTTTTGGATGGGAGGAAGTTTATGAGTTACAAATTTTATATTGATAGAGAAAAGTACAGAGTAAAGCCCCAGGAGACTTATATAAGACTGAATGGCTGGTGCTTCGATACAGAGAATGACCCCTTTGAATTAGTGGCGACAATCAATCACTCCAAAGTTAAGACAGTTCAGGATAGTATTGTGCGTAAGGATGTTCGAAAAAAATATGGGAATAGATATCAAGTGCCTGTTAAGTGTGGATTTTATATCAAAGCATTTATCCCCCCTCATATTTTAGATCCAGAGGAGTTTACATTATATGCCAGGAGCTCAAAAGGATTAAAAAAAATAGTTTCCTATAATCATAGAACCCTTCAGAGAATGAAGGAGGACAGTACCATATCATACTGTATTGATCAGGTATTTTTAGATGAGAAAAAAATCAGAGTTATCGGATGGGGAACTACGATTTTTGGTCTTGAGACTTTAAAATTTGCTGTCAGGCGTGAAGACGGAAACAGTGTTGAGAATATCAGGCTTACCAGAAATAAAAGGGAAGACGTACTGGAAGCCGGACTGGTGAAGCCGGAAGAATTAAACTGTGGATTCACCATAGAATTTCCTTTCGAAGAAACAGAAAAGTATGAATTTCTGATTTATGATAAAAGAAGATGTAAGCATATTAAACTAATACCAGGACAGATACGCAGACACAATGCTATAGCAGCAAAAACAGGATTTGCAAGACAGTTTGTAAAATGTATTAATATAAAGAATGTTGGAAAAGGGATAGTGCATATTCACAAATACGGAATAAAGGGACTGGGGGAATATATTGTATCCAGAGTTAATTCCATGGGTAAGCCATATAAAGAATGGTTTGAAGAACAGAAGCCGGATAAAGAAGAATTAATGAGGCAGAGAAAGACCGATTTTGAATATCAGCCCAAAATCAGTATTGTGGTTCCTACTTATAAAACACCTATACATTTTCTGAGAGAGATGATTGATTCTGTCAGAGTGCAGACATATCGAAATTGGGAGTTATGCATCGCTGATGGCAGTGAAGGAGATCTGGCAGTAGAAAGGGAGCTGAAGAGATATTCTGAAATGGATTCCAGAATCGTATATCGTATATTGGATAAAAATGAAGGCATTTCGGGAAATACGAATCAGGCTTTAGAACTGGCAACAGGAGAATATGTAGGATTGTTTGATCATGATGATATCCTGGCTCCGAATGCATTATTTGAAGTGGTAAAAGCATTACAGGAAAAAGAATATGATATTCTGTACACGGATGAGGATAAAATTTCGGGAGATAAAAAGGAGCATAATGATCCGAACTTTAAACCGGACTTCAGCATTGATTTATTCTGTTCACACAATTATATTACTCATTTTTTTGTGGTAAAAATGAATATTATCAGGAAAATCGGGGGATTCAGAGCAGAATATGACGGTTCACAGGACTATGATCTGATGTTCCGCTGTATAGAAGAAGCAGAGCATATCAGACATATTCCAAAGATTCTGTATCACTGGAGGATTCATATGAATTCCGTTGCAGGCGATCCCACAAGTAAGATGTATGCCTATGAGGCCGGAAAGAAAGCAATTGAGGATCATTTTAAAAGAATTGGAATAGAAGCCAGAGTGGAACATACCGGATTGTGGGGAATGTATCATGTGATTTACGGAACTCCGGGGAATCCGCTGGTTTCCATTATCATTCCCAATAAGGATCACATAAATGATCTGAATCAATGTATACAGTCAATATATAAAAAAAGCAGTTATAAAGCGTTTGAGATTATTATTGTTGAAAATAATAGTGAGAAAAAAGAGACATTCGATTATTATGAGAAGATACAGAATCAGTATACGAATTTAAAGGTTGTCAAATGGGAAGGGAATTTCAATTATTCTGCAATCAATAATTTTGGCGTACAATTTGCAAGGGGAGAATATCTGTTATTTTTAAATAATGATACGGAGATGATCAATGAGACCGCCCTGGAGGAACTGGTAGGTGTGTGTATCCGGGATGAAGTAGGGGCCGTAGGTGCAAAACTGCTTTACGAGGATGATACGGTACAGCATGCCGGGGTTGTGATTGGATTTGGGGGTTATGCCGGGCACGTCCATGTAGGGATTGGAAGAGAAGATTACGGCTATATGGTAAGGGCAAGAATTAACTGTAATTACAGTGCGGTAACGGCTGCCTGTATGCTGACGAAGAGATCGGTCTTTGAACAGGTGGGAGGATTTGACGAGCAGTTTGTGGTTGCATGCAATGATGTGGATTATTGTCTGAAGCTTAGAGAAATTGATAAATTGATTGTGTATAATGCATTTTCAGAATGGCATCATTATGAATCCAAATCGAGAGGGTATGAAGATACACCGGAAAAAATCGAGCGTTTTGAAAAGGAAGTAAAAAAATTCCGGAAAAAGTGGCCCAAGATTCTGGAGAAGGGGGATCCGTATTATAATCCAAATTTCCCAGTAACTCAGGCGCCCTTTACGCTGGGGTAAGTTCAGAAGCGGTATGATAGCAGTCAAAGTGCAGGTTTGCCAGTTATTTTAGCAAAACTGCACTTTTTAATATAGATAAGACAGATACAGCCGTGCAAAAAGGAGGTGAATGTTCGTTTTTCATACATTACCAGGCTTTATTATGAAACATGATATATAATATTTAATGTTAGACATTCCGGTGCGCATATAGTATAATAAAGACATTAATTACAAAATATGTATTATAGAGAAAAAGATGACCGAAAGGAATCTGTCTGTCATATGAGGACGCATCTTGATAATATTGTTTTGTAGGAAGAAGAGGTTCGGAGTGAAGAGAGTCTTTATTCATGCTTATGCGGCGGGTAATCTGGGGGATGATCTGCTGATCCGGATATTATGTGAACGATATCCAGGAATCAGATTTTCTATATGTGCAGATTCTTCATATAGAGTGCGTTTTGCTGATTTGAAGAATTTAAGAGTATATGCGCCGAATGATAAGATGGTTCGAAGTATTGACCGTATTCTGAAAAGAATAAAGAATTGTGATAACGGAATGTGGAAACTGTTGGTGAAGTTTTCCTATGCGACTGTGCATATAGGAGGCTCTGTTTTTGTCCAGCATGAGGATGATTTCAGTCCAGCTTATGAGTTAGATCGTCGGTTGAGAAGATTAAGCAGAAGTCTGTATGTGGTGGGAGCGAATTTTGGGCCATATACAGATGAGTCCTATTATCACAGGTATAAGAAGCTGTTTCAGATTTATAGCGGTATTTGTTTTAGAGATCGCTATTCGGAGAGCTTATTTAAGGGGATTGGGAACATCAGATATGCACCGGATGTAGCCTTTCAGTACAGACCTCCAGGGAAGTGTACAGAGGAAAAAAAGCAGGTATTGCTCTCTGTTATTTATATGGATAGCAGAGGGGGAAAATATAGTATTTGTCAGTATGCAGATGGATATTATAATCTGATGGCAGGGCTGGCCGAACAATTTATTGAGAGAGGATATACGGCCAGATTTATTTCTTTTTGTAAAATGCAGGAGGATGAAAAGGCTATTGAGATTGTGATTGGCAGAATGAAAGACAGGTATAAAGATAAGGTTTCTACATTTTTTTATGATATGGATATAAAAGGATGTATTGATCAGTTCTATGAATCGGAGATTGTGGTAGGCACCCGGTTCCACAGTATTATATTAGGGTGGCTGGCAGAGAAAAAAGTACTGCCGGTTGTATACGATCGGAAGACGCAGCACACACTAGAAGATTTAGAGGTAAAGGATTATATTCAGTTAGATGATCTGGAACGGATTGATGTGAGTGAAGCGGCTGAAAAGGCAATGAGCCGCAGTATTCTGGAGGTAGAAAGTCTGAAGAGGAAGTCAGAACTGCAATTTTCCGACCTGGACAGAATTCTGTCGTAAGAAGAGCCAGGAGGTAGAAAAATGGAAGGCAGAAGGACAAAAGATCCTTTGGTGAGTGTTCTGATGGTTAATTATAATCATGAAGACACAATTAGGGAAACAATAGAGAGTGTGCTGAGGCAGACTTATGAGAAGATTCAGTTTATTATCATAGATGACTGCTCAACGGACCGCTCCTGTGATATTATTGAATCATTTCAGGATGAACGGATAGAATTGTATCGTTTAAAGGAAAACAGACATATCTGTTACGCAACAAATTTTGGATTTCAGAAAGTGAAGGGGGCTTATCTGGCCCGGATAGACAGTGACGACGTCTGGTATCCCGATAAGCTGAACAGACAGATAGATTTTTTAAGGAATCATAACTATAAAGTTTGTTTTTCCTGGATTGATCTGATTGATGAAGAAGGAACGAATATAAATGAAGAAAATGCAGATCTGGTTCATCTGTTTGAAACAGAATTTACGGGGCAGGCAGACTGTCTGCTGACCTTTTTCCTAATCGGAAATTGTCTGTCCCATCCTTCTGTGGTGATGGAGACGGAGGTGATGCGTACGGTCGGCGGTTTTAACCCAGGGTATATGCAGGCACATGATTTTGAATACTGGATCAGGATTGCAAAAAGATATCCGTTGTATGTTCTGAGAGAGAGACTGCTGGCTATGCGGCGGTTTAGGGAAGAAAGCAAAATTAGGAATAACAGTAATATATCTGATCGGAGTAATCTGAGGTTTTATAACGAGTATATGGACATACGGAGACATTTTTTTGACGATATGAATGATGAATTATTCAGAAAGACTTTTCAGGGAGAATTTCGGAATAAAGAAGCACAGTCTCATGAAGAACTGGAATGTGAGAAAGCTTTTCTGTTGTGTAGGCCGATTCTTTCATCTCAAGTGGCGCCGCCGTCGGGATTGGAGAAATTTCTTGAGATATTTGCAGATTCATCTTTAAAGCGTGTGTTAGAGGAAACATATGGATTTGTGGAAAAAGATTTCTATGAACTGATGGGGGCGCATATCTATAATGATGTGATTCTAGATCAGAGAGAGAGAGATTTAAAACTGCGGTGTGAGAGAGAAGAACGGAGAAGGAATGAAGTTGAAAATCAATTAAAGGAGGTGAGGAAAGAGAAAGATCACTTATTGCAGTTAGTCAGAACCTATGAAGGCTCTACGAGCTGGAAAGTAACGGCTCCGTTGCGCTGGATGGGTGGAAAAGTGTCAGGTAAGGCAACAAAAAGGAGAAAGAAAAGGAGGAGATAAAGAACATGAAGAAGAAATGGTTATTGTTAATCACAATGCTATTGGTTCTTGTATTTGGCCAGGCGCTGGCAGCGTCTGCGGAAGAAGGAGAAGGGATAGCAGAAGAGGATAGGATCTATCCAAGTATTTTACAGGATCCGTCCCAATATGAAGTATTAGATTCCGATGCGCCCCAGTCGAGAGCGGCGGCAGACTTTGAAGAATACGATGAGACAGAACTGTTTTTTGCATTAGAAGAGAAGATAAAGGAAGCTCTTCTGGCGGGCGAAACCAATATTGATCTTACAGATATGAGAATTGAGGCTGGAAAGTATCAGATCAGCCAGCTCGTCTTTTTTTCACCCTATTTATGTGATGGAATAGGGGCCGAATTCTGGTATAATAGTGCTGGCGCTTATTCAGAGATTAAAATGAAAGGTACAGGTACTGTGGATCAGGCAAAGGCTCATATTCAGAAGATAGACCGGGCAGTCGCAGAGATTCTGGGACAGGTATCCGATGGGATGTCGGATGAAGAGAAAGCATTAGTTGTTCATGAGTTTTTTGCGAGTCAGTATGAATACGACTATGATAATTATCTGGCCAATACGATTCCTGATGATTCTTACCGGAGCGGAGGATTATTTACGACTAAGACCGGTGTATGTCAGGCATATGCATATGGATATAAGTATATTATGAATATGCTTGGTATGGAATGTCATGTTACCACCAGTGATCAGATGAATCATGCATGGAATATCATTAAGGTAGATGGTGCATATTATCATGTGGATTGTACGTGGGATGACCCGGTAGAGGATCGACTTGGACTGGTTGGGCACAAGTATTTTCTTGTGAGTGATGATGCGATAGAACATGCAAGGGAGACTCCTCACACTGGCTGGAATCTGAAAGGGGTTCTGTCCTGTAACAATACGAAATATGATAATGCTTACTGGCTGGATGTTTCATCTCCAATTGTTCTGGCAGAAGATTCAAGCTTCTATATAAGCTATGATTCTGCTAAGAATACAGGCAATCTTTATAAGGATGATACTGTGATTAAAGAACTGGGCAAATGGAATGTCTGGGGAAATGGTAATTCATATTATACAGGCGCCTATTCTGGTCTGTTTCTGTTTGGAAATGAGTTATATTATAACACATCAACAGAGATTAGAAAAATTGATACAGTGGGTCAGAACGATACGCTTGTACATACGCCAGGTGAACTGAACCAGGGATATGTCTATGGAGTGAGAAAAAATGAAGGGAAGATTGAATATTCCATTAAGCAGACACCAAATGAGAAACAAACAGATGCGAATACATTCGAAACTTCAATTAATCTGAATCCGGAAGTAACGGGAATTATTCTGAATAAAAAAGCATTACAGCTGATGGAGGGAGAAACCTTTACCTTTGAGTATACTCTGGCTCCTGACGGTATGACGTCAGATGTGACATGGAATTCCAGTGAGACTTCTGTGGCAGGAATTGATGATAAGGGAAAGATGACGGCCCGTAAACCTGGGAATACGACAATCACGGCAACAACGGCGAACGGAAAGAGTGCGAAATGTGAAGTGACGGTTACCAGAAAGCCGGTTGCAATTACAGGTATTACTTTGAATAAGACTAAGCTGACGCTGGATGCCGGAAACAAAGAGACGCTGGCGGCAAGGATTGTCCCTTCAGATACGACAGAAAGCAAAGAGGTACAGTGGAGTTCAGACAATGAGAAAGTTGCCAAGGTTACCAGCGGAGAAGTAACGGCTGTTTCTGCCGGTACTGCAAAAATAACGGCTGCAGCCAGCAACGGAATGAAGGCAGTCTGTGAAGTGACAGTCACCGGAGAAGGAAAGCCGGGAACAATCACAGGCGTAACTCTGGATAAGAGCGAATTAAGTTTAATAGAGGGAAGCAGCGCTACTCTGACGGCAGCCATTGAACCAGCGGATACCACAGATAATAAGGAGTTGAAGTGGAGCACAAGTAATGAAGATGTGGCAAAGGTTGAAAACGGAGAAGTTACAGCAGTTGCGGTAGGAGAAGCTACGATTACGGTAACAACGAGTAATGGAAAGAGCGCAGAATGTAAGGTGCTGGTTACCAAAAAAGTGGTGGATCCAGAATTGCCGTTTGTGGATGTAGATGATGAAAGCTGGTTTGCAGATGCGGTTGAATTTGTGTATACACATGGGATTATGACAGGATTTGATAGTAACCACTTTGGTCCGGCCGAGTTATTGTCACGAGGGCAATTTGTAACAATTCTTTATCGTCTGGAGGGTGAGCCGGAAGTAGAGTATTCTTCATCAGCGTTTAAAGATGTAGAAGACGGGGTGTTCTATTCAGATGCTGCAATGTGGGCAAAAGAAACAAAGGTCATTACCGGATATGACGACGGAAACTTTGGTCCTTCCAATTATATTACAAGAGAGCAGATGGCTGTAATTATGTTCCGGTATGCACAATATAAAGGATTTGATACTACAGCAAGAGATAATCTGAGTAAATTCCCAGACAGGAATAGTGTAAGCGCTTTTGCAAAAGAAGGGATCAGCTGGGCAGTCGGAACAGGCCTGATTACTGGCGATCAAGGTAAAATTAACCCTCAAGGGAATGCAGGACGTGCGCAGACAGCTACAATCATTCAGAGATTTATGACAAAATATGGAGATTAAAGTAACTAAAAGAGAAATATAAGAGTGTGTAAGCTATTTATTGATGGTGTGATCATTAATAGGTAGCTTACTTTAATTTTTATCTGGGAAAATTTGATAAGAAATGTTATAGTTAAAGTATAAAGAGGAAATCCCAGCCAGAGTGTTTGTAGAATTAGTGAGGTGGAGAATATGAGATATCATCAGAAATATGGTTTATTGAAACAACAGCAAGGTAAGTTTCTATGGTTAAATACAAACGAGAAAAGATATAACATGATAATAAGGGATATCGTTATTCTGCTTATTGCCGCTGTTCTGATGGTTGTAACAGGGATGGAAGTGAAGGCAAAAAGTTATCAAGATGTGGAATACGGAAGCTGGTTCTATTCATCTGTGGCAGACGTCTCAAAAAAAGGCATTATGACGGGGTATGCGGATGGAAACTTTGGACCTATGAATTATCTGACCAGAGGAGAGCTTGCAACTATAATTTATCGGATCCATGAAAAGCCGGAGACAATTTACAGGCCAGAGTTTCCAGATGTTACAGATGGCAAGTTTTATTCTGTGCCTGTCACATGGGCGCATTCCTATGGAGTGATCACTGGATATGAAGACGGGAATTTTGGCCCGGAAAACAATATTAGCAGAGAAGAACTTGCAACGATGCTTTATCGATATGCCCAAAAGCTGGGATATGATGTTTCAGAGGCTGGCGATATCAGTGTATTTCCAGATGCAGGAAAGGTGAGTAAATTTGCAAAAAATGCAATGATATGGGCCAATGGAGCCGGAATTATAACCGGTGACAGCGGAATGTTAAATCCACAGGGAACAGTTAATCGGGCAGTCGGAGCAACAATGCTCTCAAGGTTTACGAATTTCATTGGTATGACGAATCAGAACGAGGGATCACAGACGACGCCGTCTGTTAGTGGCGGACTTTCAGTTCAAGGGACGCAGCTTGTGGATGAAAAGGGAGATGCCGTGCAGTTGAAAGGTATCAGTACACATGGTCTGGCATGGTTTCCTCAATATGTGAACGAAGATCTGTTCAGAGAGTTTAGGGAAAACTGGGATGTTAATGTTATTCGTCTTGCCATGTATACTGCCGAGTCGGGTGGATATTGCACTGATGGTGATAAGAGAAAATTGAAAGAACTGGTTCGAAGGGGTGTGGAGTACGCCACAAATCAGGATATGTATGTAATTATTGACTGGCATATTTTATCTGATCATAATCCGAATCAGTATAAAGCGGAGTCAATAAGGTTTTTTTCAGAGATGTCTAAGGAATTTTCTGGGCATAATAACGTTCTGTATGAGATATGTAACGAGCCGAACGGTGGGACCACATGGGGAGAAGTTAAGTCTTATGCGAATGAAGTGATACCGGTTATCCGTGCTAATGATCCAGATGCTTTGATTCTGGTGGGTACGCCGAACTGGTCACAGTATGTAAATGAAGCAGCGGCAGATCCTATTACTGGTTATGATAATA
This sequence comes from uncultured Dorea sp., assembly GCA_910579925.1. Taxonomy (GTDB): domain Bacteria; phylum Bacillota; class Clostridia; order Lachnospirales; family Lachnospiraceae; genus Sporofaciens. The sequence continues at coordinate 19,280 of CAJTVY010000006.1, read as the reverse complement.
TCATGTATACTTTGCATTTTTACGCAGCGACGCATACCGATTACCTGCGGGAAACCATGGCGGCGGCCATTAACGCAGGCGCACCTATATTTGTGTCAGAGTATGGTATTTGTGATGCCAGCGGAAATGGTGCAATTAATGAGGCGCAGGCCAATGTCTGGGTAGATCTTATGGATCAGTATGAGATAAGCTATGTGGCATGGAATCTTTCGAACAAAAATGAATCCTCGTCAATTATCCGAAGTACGGTGAATAAGGTGTCTGGGTTTTCAGAAGAGGATCTGAGTGATTCTGGCCGGTGGCTGTATCATGTTCTGACGGGAGAGAGGGGAGGGCCGTCTGCTGGCGGTAACGGCAATGGTACGGATGATAATAATACCGGAACAGGAGAAGGAACGAATGGCCCCAATGGAGGCAGCGTTACAGAGAGCGGAGAGTTTGAGATTAGAGCTGTGAGGATAAATCAATGGGAAGCGGAGGGAAGGACATTTTATCAATATATGTTGACGGTAAAGAATACTTCGACTCAGCCGTGCCAGGATTGGGAGGTTAATATAAAGTTTAATGGAGATATTGCCCTGTCAAGCGGGTGGAACGGGAAATATTCTGTAGAAGGTAATATACTGCATATATCGTCTATGGATTACAACGGGAAACTTGATGCAGGCGGTTCGACAGGAGATGTTGGGTTTATTATCAGCGGCGCTACGGGGGTAGAGATACAGTAAATTGGATAAATTGAATGTATTTGTAAAAATGTAAAAAAATAGCGAAACAGGTCGAATATTTTTTGAAAGTGTGATATTATAGAAATGGTTAATCAATGGTAAGGAAATTAGGAGAAGATGATTCTCTTTATTTGCTTACCATTTTTGTTTTGTTAATGATTTAATACTGATATTGTTAAAGCAAGGATAGGAGGAGATAATATGGATTTAGAGCAGGCAGTAAAACATATCATTGACGGAGATGCTGTTTTATTTTTGGGAGCGGGATTTTCAAGGGAAGCCAGAAATATTAGTAATAATTTGATGAAAGATGCAAGTGGTTTTAGTAAAGAATTATGTAAAGAGATGAATGTGAGAGAAGAGGATGACTTAGGAAAGGTATCTAATTTATACTTGGGGAAAAAGCAAAGTGAAGAATATTATTGTAAAGCGCAAAAACTAATAGCTAAATTGCAGAATTATTTTATTTGTGCTCAAAATGGATACACGAATTCACAAGAATTGATTGTGATGCAGGAGTGGATGCGTATATATACGACTAACTATGATGATATAGTAGAAAGAATTTGTGAGGATAAAAAGAAGGAAATAGTTCCTATGACGTTAAGAAATAGTCAAAGCGAGATAATGCAGCACAATTCAATTGTACATCTCAACGGTTTAGTTAGAAACCTGGATGTAGATAAGCTTGAAAATGAATTTAAACTAGTTACCAGGAGTTACTTAGTTGAAGATTTTAATAAAAGTGAAGTGAAGTACTGCTTTCAACAAGATCTGAAAAATGCCCGAGTAATTATATTTGTCGGAACATCTTTGAGATATGATTTGGATATTCAAAGAGTCGTCTATTCAATAGATAATATTCGGGATAAAGCCATTTTTATAGATAGAAAACTAGAAAAAGATGAAGAGCCAGATATTTTTGAAAAAATGAAAAGGAGTCATTTGGAAATTTACTATTTATAGGAACAAAAGCTTTTGCAGATGAGATAGACAGAGTATCAAATTTTTATTGTAAAAACAGTAAACCAGTAGCGTTTCGTTCTTTTAGAGAAATTAGTGGAAAGAAATATATGCATAAAAACGTTACAAACCAGAGTATATGGAATCTATTGACTGTTGGAAAAGTAGAGAATAATATACTTTATACGCATTTGGACGATGATACCTATATGATCCACAGAGATATTGCAGAAAGTATTGTGGAAAATGTAGAAAGGTATAAGGGAATGGTCCACATTATTCATAGTAATTTAGGAAACGGCAAAACTTGTCTTATGAAATATTTAATGTGTAGATTTATAGAAAATAAAAAAGTTTTTATGTATGAAGAACAATATCCGGATTATGAAAAGGAGTGTAAGAAAATTGCAAATATGGACGGGGAAAAAGTTCTCTTTTTTGAAAACTATAATCTTTGTCTTGAGGCATTAGAAAAGTTGAGAGGATATCTAGATTCAACTATTACCATAATTGTATCTTGTAGAACTTTTCTTAATATCAATATGATTTCTAAATTAGTTAAGGTATTGGGAAAACAACTGGAGGAGGATTTTTTTGAATATGATATCAATACGCTTAGTAATAAGGAAAAAGAAAAGATTGTTATAATGCTAAATAAAATAAAAGTAGCTGAATTTAAAGATATAGGAAAGAAACAAGGACTTTATAGATTAAAAAAATATAATCAGTGGGCGGATATAGTAATATATTATTTTAATTCAAGTGAAGTTTCTGATCAAATAAAAAAAATCTATTTAAATTTATCAGAGAATCCTAATCGTCTATTGTTGGTTGTCGGATGTATTGTAAATAATATTGTCGGATTAAATTTACTTGCCAGCCAATTGTTTGATCTACTGGAAATTCAGCAGGGGAACGTAGGTTATACTAGAGATCCATATATTAATGAAATGATTGGAAATCTTAATGGGAAAATAGAAATGAGATCTTCAATATTGTCATTATATTTTATTCGTAAGTATTCACTATATTGTAATGCAGTAGAAGTAATGACTAAAATGGTTCGGAATGCAGACAAATTATTGCCTAAGGAGGCGGTAAATGTAAAGAGGCAGTTAATTTCCATTTCAAATATTAGTGAATTATTTTATAAGAAAAAACTTGGTTTGGAAGCAGTGCCGGATGAAGATTTGCAGGATGAGATATTAGACTACTTTGGAAAAATTAGTGATGTTGCATATTACAAAAAAAATCAATTTTTCTGGCTTCAATATGCAATGGCTTGTATGGATTTAGAAAAATATGAGATGGCTGAAAATCATTTTAAGTTGGCTTATGCATATGCCCGGGAAAAAAATATTAACTCCTACCAGATAGACGTCCAATATGGAAGATTCTTGCTAGAAAGAAGTTGCAAGAGAGATATTGAAGAGAAAGAAGCGTTTAAAGTATTTAAAGAAGCACATAATTTGTGGCAAAAGGTATTGAATACCCATGAGGCGGAGAGTTATTATGTTTATAAACAGATAACTGTATATGAAGAGTTTATTAAGAAGTACATGAAGTACTTTAATTCCAATGATTTTAATAATACAAATAAAATGATAAATACATTTATCAGTAATATAGAGCGCAAAAAGAAATATAGCGTACGGTATACTGAAATCAGAAATGTGATAAATAGACTAAAAGATAGTAAGCAATTTTTGTTGAATAATTATTTACAAGAATAGAAAGTTTGTTGTTTTAGCTTAAGCAGGTAAAATAGACATAGTTTATAGACAATACATACCCGATTAGGAAAGAATGCAGACAATCTGTAAAAATGCGGATTGTCTGCTCACAGAAAGCCTGCAATGTTTCCTATGTTTTGGGCTGTATAATCTTAGGATCCGGATCGTCAATTCCCTCCTGGATTTCCAGAAGGCGAAGGTGATGGAGCAGATCATTTTTAGAACGTATGGGAAGGCGTCGATAACGGATTAAGAGTTTCAGCGCGTCTTCCGGCATGGTCCGGGCTTCTTCTGTAGTGATATAGACTGGTTCTCCGTCAGAGATCAGATAATCAACGGATACATGAAAGAAACGGGCAAATGCGAAAAGGTTCTCATGGGAAGGCTGACGGTTCTTTGATTCATAGCCTGCAATTGTGGTTCGCGCCAGATTCATCTGTTGTGCTAAATGATCCTGTGTCATATTGTTTATATGCCGTAGGGCTCTGAGTTTATCAGCAAAAGCCATAGGATATTCCTCCTTTGTTTGTAAATCCTGAATACTTCTTTTGGTATATTTTACCAGATGTTTCGATTGAGAACATAAAAAGTTCCGAAATGAAACGAAAAAAGGAAGAATTTGAGTGATAAAGAAATCCCCCTCGTCTGCTATGTACAACAGAGTGAGGGGGGGATGGACTAATCAATGCTGATCTGCGTATCAGTCTTTGTTTCTTCTTCATTATCAGCAGTCTCGGCTTCAGCAGTCTCGGCTGCTTTCTCGTCGTCGTCATCTTCACTCTTTGATGCAGAGTTCAGGGACACGTACTCACGGTCAGATACAGGCTTCAGATCGCTGTCAAGATCGAAATCATTGTCTTCGAAATCATCGTCAAATTCGTCGTCTTCACTGGAATCTTTTTTCTTTAAATAATACACAAGGCCTGCAATCGTTCCGCCGGCAGCCGCCAGCCCCATTATACCTTTGACCCATTTCTTCATGATAATTATAACTCCTTTCAAATTATATTCTGTTATATATCATATCACAGATTGTATTATTTTTCCTCTAAAATAATAATAAAATGTATATAAAAGTATTTTAATTATCTGTAAAACTGTGATAAACTGTAAATTATTGTATTTTCAGCAAAAGGAGAGGATGTGCGATGAACAAGTATGAAGCGCCGGTTACTGCCAAAAAAGGGCTGTTCCGTATCATTTTCAGCAGGACAGGGATCATTCTTCTTCTGGTCTTGCTGCAATTTGGACTGATGGTTTCGTCCGTTTATTATCTGAGAGAATATCTTCCATATATATATGGCGCATTAATGATTCTGGAGGCAGTGGTGGTAATCTACATTATCAATACCAAAGGCAATCCGGCGTTTAAGATGACATGGATGCTGTGTGTACTGGTATTTCCGCTGATCGGCGTGCTGTTCTATGTATATGTGCAGATGCAGGTGGGCACCAGGTTTATGCAGAACCGACTGTCTACGCTTCGGCTTGAGACGGCGCCCTATCTGCAGCAGGATCCGGAGATTGTAGATCAGTTAAGAGCGAGTAAGTCTGCCAATGCCCAGTTGTCCCATTATCTGTCTAAGCAGCTTGGGTTTCCGACTTACCGTAATACAGAGATCCACTATTATCCGTTGGGAGAGTTTAAGTTCAAGGCCATGCTTCAGGAACTACAGAAAGCGCGGAAATATATTTTCATGGAATACTTTATCGTGGAAAAGGGTTATATGTGGGGGAGCATTCTGGATGTTCTTAAAAGGAAAGCGGCAGAGGGTGTGGAAGTACGGTTTATGTATGACGGGATGTGCTCTATTTCCATGCTGCCATACAATTATCCAAGGCAGCTTGAGAAATTCGGCATCAAGTGTAAGATTTCGAATCCCATTGTGCCGTTTCTGTCAACTACCCAGAATAACCGTGACCACCGCAAGATCTGTGTGATCGACGGAAAGGTGGCGTTTACCGGAGGCGTGAATCTGGGGGATGAGTATATCAACAGGAAGGAGCGGTTCGGTCACTGGAAGGATACGGCTGTCATGTTAAAAGGAGACGCAGTACAGAGCCTTACTATGATCTTCCTGCAGATGTGGAATGTGGAGGAACGAAGACCAGAGAAATACATACGGTATCTGACGCCGAAACGGTCCGAACTTCACCGGGGACTTGGGTATGCGATTCCCTATGGGGACAGTCCCTTTGACAATGAAAATGTGGGAGAAGAGGTTTATTTTCATATACTGAATCATGCGAAAAAATATGTACATATTATGACACCTTATCTGATTCTGGATAATGAGATGATTACCACGCTGACCAGAGTTGCAAAAAGCGGAATTGAAGTTGCGATTATTATGCCCTATATTCCAGACAAGTGGTATGCATTTGCAGTGGCAAAGACATACTATAAAGAACTGATCGAGAGCGGCGTGCAGATCTACGAGTATACGCCTGGCTTTGTTCATGCCAAGATATTCGTGTCTGACGACGATACGGCGACGGTGGGGACCATCAATCTGGATTATCGGAGTCTGTATCTTCATTACGAATGCGGAGTGTTTATTTATAACAATCCCGAGGTGGATAAGATTGAGGCGGATTATCAGAGGACGCTGACAAAATGTCATAAGGTGACGCTTGTGGAAGTAAAGGAGAGGAGCATGCTTACAAAGGTCACGGGTCATGTGCTGCGGCTGGTGGCGCCGCTGATGTAACAGGTAGATAAAAAATGCATTTTACAGGAGTGGAAAAATATAGTATAATGCTAAGTGGTTTTAAGACTCATGTAAATGAAGTTTGCAATAACGCAGGAGGAATTGATATGGTAAAAGCAGTAGTTGGTGCCAACTGGGGAGATGAAGGCAAGGGAAAGATTACGGATATGCTTGCTAAGAAAGCGGATATCATCGTAAGATTCCAGGGAGGTGCGAATGCAGGTCATACGATTGTGAATGATTATGGGAAGTTTGCGCTCCACACTCTGCCGTCTGGCGTATTCTATGATCACACGACGAGCATAATAGGAAATGGAGTGGCCCTGGATGTTCCGGTACTCTTCAAGGAGATCCAGTCTATTGTTGACAGGGGAGTTCCGAAGCCGAAGATCCTTGTATCGGACCGCGCCCAGATGGTAATGTCCTATCACAAGAATTTTGACGCATATGAGGAAGAGCGGCTGGGCGGAAAGTCCTTTGGTTCCACCAAATCTGGGATTGCTCCGTTTTATTCAGATAAATATGCGAAGGTTGGCTTTCAGGTCAGTGAACTTTTTGATGAAGAGTTGTTGAAAGAGAAGGTGGTACGGGTTGCGCAGCAGAAGAACATTCTGCTTGAACATCTATACCACAAGCCGCAGATTAGCCCGGATGAACTGTTTGCAGAACTGATGGAATATAAGGAGATGATTGCGCCTTATGTGTGTGATACCGGGTTGTACCTCCATAATGCGCTGAAAGAGGGAAAGGAGATTCTTCTGGAAGGACAGCTTGGTTCTCTTAAGGATCCGGATCACGGGATTTATCCAATGGTAACGTCTTCTTCGACTCTGGCGGCGTACGGCGCCATCGGCGCAGGAATCCCGCCCTATGAGATCAGGCAGATTATCACGGTCTGTAAAGCATATTCCAGCGCCGTGGGAGCCGGGGCCTTTGTAAGCGAGATTTTTGGGGACGAAGCGGATGAACTGAGGAAGCGAGGAGGAGACGGCGGCGAGTTCGGAGCGACGACGGGGCGTCCAAGGAGAGTGGGCTGGTTCGACTGTGTTGCCTCCAGATATGGCTGCAGAATGCAGGGGACGACAGACGTAGCGTTTACCGTATTGGACGTGCTGGGTTACCTGGACGAGATACCAGTGTGCGTCGGCTATGAGATTGACGGGGAAGTGACGACGGAATTCCCGACGACCCACCTGCTTGACAAGGCAAAGCCTGTGATTAAAAAGCTACCGGGATGGAAGTGCGAGATCAGAGGAATCAGGAAATATGAAGAACTACCCGAGAACTGCCGTAAGTACATTGAATTTGTGGAGGAACAGATCGGATATCCTGTCACAATGGTGTCCAACGGTCCGGGAAGAGAGGATATTATCTATCGTGCGCGCCAGTAGGGCGAATGAGACAGCAGAATATTGGAAATCATGAAGATAAGGAACTGTAGGTCTTTACCCGCAAAGCAGCGGGGAATGGATTTACAGTTCCAGATAATTCAGGCGGAAGAAGGGCGTAGAATATGTGTGGAATTTGTGGAATGATCGGAGATACGAAAGAGAAGGAACAGGTACTTGACAGAATGATGAAGGTCATGGAACACCGCGGACCTGACGGAGGGGATACCTATGTTTCAGAAGGTGCGCTGCTGGGATTCCGAAGGCTTAGTATTATTGACCTGGATACAGGGATGCAGCCTATGCTTAACGAGGACGGGAGCATGGCGCTGGTGTTCAACGGGGAGATCTATAATTACCAGACTCTTAGAAAAGTATTGAAGCAGAAGGGCCATGTGTTCCGTAACTCATCAGATTCAGAGGTACTTCTTCATGGGTACGAGGAGTATCAGAAGGAACTGCTTGGCAAATTAAGAGGAATGTTCGGATTTGCGATCTGGGATGACAGGAAGAAATCTTTGTTTGCGGCAAGAGACTATTTCGGAATCAAACCTTTCTACTATGCGGTAGTAGACCATACTCTGGTATTTGCTTCGGAGATCAAATGTATTCTGGAGTACCCGGGATATAAGAAGAAAGTGAACGAGGAAGCGTTAGAGCAGTATCTTTCCTTTCAGTATTCCGCACTTCCGGAGACTTTTTTCAAAGGAATCTATAAGCTGCTGCCAGGGCATTATCTGACGTTCGAGAACCAGGAACTCAAGGTGGGCCGCTATTTTGACCCGGCCCTGGAGCCCTGGGCAAAGGAAAGTGAGCGGGCTATGATCGCTGAGACGAAGAAAGTCATGAGTCAGTCGGTACAACGGCATCTGATCAGCGACGTGGAGGTCGGAAGCTTCCTCTCAAGCGGCGTGGATTCAAGCCTGATTGCAGCGCTGTCTAAGTGTAACCGGACATTTACGGTAGGATTCGCCCATGAGGGAGATAAGTACAACGAGATTACTTATGCAAAGGAACTGTCGGCGAAGATCGGGATCGAGAACCAGTGTAAGTATATCAGCAAAGAGGAGTTCAGGGAGGCCGTTCCCAAGGTTATGTACCACATGGACGAGCCTCTGGCAGATGCGTCTGCCGTGGCGCTTTATTTCCTGGCTCAGGAGGCTTCTAAGAGGGTGAAGGTAGTATTGTCGGGCGAAGGTGCGGATGAGATTTTCGGCGGATACAACATTTACCTGGAGCCAAAGGCCCTTGGATGGAGCAGGTGGATTCCTCTTGGGGCAAGAAAAAAGATTGCCGGCGCGGCCAGACGTCTTCCGAAGCATATGAAGGGAAGAAACTATCTGATTCGTGCGGCCAGCCCGTTAAGTGAGCGGTATATTGGAAACGCCTACATTTTTACGGCGGATGAGAGAAAACGGCTGTTAAAGAGAAAGAAGGACGGAAAGGAACCGAAGGAATTGCTTAAGAAGGAGTTCGACAGAATGAAGAACCTGCCTGATTCCGACCAGATGCAGTCTCTGGATCTGTTATACTGGCTTCCGGGCGATATTCTTCTGAAAGCAGATAAGATGAGTATGGCCCATTCCCTTGAGGTGAGGGTTCCCTTCCTTGACAAAGATGTGTTCGAGGTGGCCCGCCGGATTCCACACTCGCTGAAAACGAAGAAATATACTACGAAGTACGTGCTGAGGAAGGTTGCGGATGAGTATCTTCCTGACCAGGTGGCCCGCAAGAAAAAGCTGGGGTTCCCGATTCCAATCCGTAACTGGTTCAAAGAGGAAGACTGGTATCGTCAGATCAGGGAAGCGTTTACCGGGGAGACGGCCGCCAGGTATTTCCATACGAAACGTCTGCTGCGTCTTCTGGAGGAACACCGGACGGGAAAGGAAGATAACAGCAGGAAGATCTGGACCGTGTATGCGTTTCTGGTATGGCATCAGGTATTCTTTGAGTCATAGGAAGTTAAGATTGTTTCTGTTTCCTTAAGAAATAACTAACCTTTCTTTTAGAATTATGCCATACCATGGACATATTTACCTGCTATCCTATTTATAGTTTCAGAAATCAAGAGGAATTAGTCATATTATGGGAGGGATATCCATATAATAATAATGAGGGATTATGGCGGTCCTTTTGGTATGAATAGGATAGGAGGTATTACAATGCAGCAGAAAAAGGAATTGAACCATACAGAAGTGATCTCAATAGAGGAATACCTTACAAAGAGAAAAAGGCTCAGGGATTTGGACAAAAGCCAGAGACGGGGAGGCATCTCGGAGGAGAACCACGCACTGGCACTGGTATCCTGTTTCGTTGGGAATTAGGCGCAGTAAGGTGTCTGTTTACATACGGGACCGGGGACCGGCGGGATCATATATATGAGAAAAGGAGGGCGGGCAGCGATAGGCCTGCCCTTTGTATGCGCTTTTTTAGGAACGGTTAAGAGTCTTCCCTTTCGCTCTCGTCCTGATCCTGGGTCGTGATGCGGTATACCAGCGTGAATGCATAGAGTAGTACGGGGAGAATGACGGTACAGGCGATGGAAGCCTTAAGAAGTCCTCTGGTGGCGGAATGGTCGGTTAGTGCGAAGACGAGGGTAAGCGCATACATGGCAAAGAGAAGAAATGCGCCGAGGGCGGCCAGGATCCGTCTGATCCTGCCAGGTTTTTTATTTTTCATGAGAATCCTCCTTTACATCTGAACGAGACTTTAGTATATTATATAAGTGGCAGAAAAAAAATGCAATACAAAGGAGCAGTATATATTATGAGCGGTACATTATTAGAACAGTGGAGAGACGTCGCTTACGATCAGAAAGCAGGCGCACAGAATCTTCAGAGATTCTGGGATGAATATTTTGAGATTGAGAAAGGGATTTATGAGAAGCTTCTGGCTGACCCGGACGAGGAAGTGAAGGGAACAGTGAAGGAACTGGCAGAGAAGTACGGCCAGGACGTGATGACGATGGTGGGATTTCTTGACGGTATTAATGAGAGTCTGAAGGTAGAGAATCCGATTGAGACTATGGACGAAGATACGGTGGTAAGTCTTGGATTCCATAAGGAGAAGCTGTATAAGAACATGGTTGCCGCCAAGGCGGACTGGCTCTATAATCTTCCTCAGTGGGATGCCATCTATTCGGAGGAGGAGAAGAAGAAGCTCTATAAGGAACAGAAGGAGTCCGGCACGATCCGCAAGGAGAAGAAGATTGGACGTAATGACCCGTGTCCCTGCGGCTCCGGTAAGAAATACAAGAAATGCTGCGGAAAATAGGATTGACAAAGAAGAATCCCGTGTTATAATATTTACAATATAAAATGTTGAACACGCTGACGAGACGAGTAAGTTGGGAAAGGGATGACAGAGAGAGAAGCCGGTGGCTGCAAGCTTCTTATTCCGGAACCTTCTGAAGACTACCTCTGAGTGACTGCAAAACAGTCCGGTGATTCCGTTATCATCATGAATGAAGTGGTTCCGGTGTATCTGCCGGAGCAATCAGGGTGGAACCGCGAGAATACTCGTCCCTTACAGTGATATGCTGTAAGGGCGTTTTTAGTTTTATCTCACAGCAGCAGGAAGGAGGATGATTATGGGAAAGAAGAATGAATGGGAACCATATCGGCACAAGGTTCAGTATTATGAGACTGACCAGATGGGTATCGTACATCACTCCAATTATATCCGCTGGTTCGAAGAGGCCAGAACGGATTATATGGAGCGGATGGGAATGGGATATGACCAGATGGAGGCCAGGGGAATCTTAAGCCCGGTGTTGTCTGTGGAGGCGGATTATCGACAGATGGTCCGTTTTGGCGAGACGGTGACCATTGAGACGTTTATCAAGGAGTATAACGGTATTCGGCTGACCGTGGGTTATGAGGTATATGACCAGGAGAATCAGAGGATCTGCTGTCAGGGCCTGACAAAGCATTGTTTCCTTGACCGGGAAGGTAAGTTTCTGTCTCTGAAACAGGCATGTCTTGAGTGTCATCAGATGTTTGTTCAGGGACTTGAGGATCATGAGCAGCATACAGATCAGTAAATGTGTCTGTACAGAATAAAATAATAAGATAAGAGAGGGCATGGATTATGAAAATCACATTGAAAGACGGTTCTGTCAAGGAGTATGAGGGCAGCAGGTCGGTTCTTGAAATTGCAAAGGATATCAGTGAAGGGCTTGCCAGGGCTGCCACCAGTGCAAAGGTGAACGGCGATATCGTGGATCTGAGGAAAGAGATTTCTAAGGATTGTGAACTGGAACTTCTGACATTTGATTCTGAGGATGGAAAGGGAGCATTCTGGCACACAACGTCCCATATTCTGGCGCAGGCAGTGAAGCGTCTTTATCCAGAGACAAAGCTGGCGATCGGCCCGTCTATTGACAATGGTTTTTACTACGATCTTGACAGGGAGACTCCGTTTGTGGCAGAGGATCTTGAGAAGATCGAGGCAGAGATGAAGAAGATTGTGAAGGAAAACCTGGCCATCGAGAGATTTACCAGGTCCAGAGAGGAAGCGATCGCATATTTTAAGGAAAATGGCGAACCTTACAAGGTGGAACTGGTGGAGGATCTGCCGGAAGGAGAGGAGATCAGTTTCTACCGTCAGGGCGAGTTCGTGGATCTGTGTGCGGGACCGCATCTGATGTCCACGAAGAATGTGAAGGCTGTGAAGCTGACAAGCCTTGCGGGCGCATACTGGCGGGGCAGTGAGAAGAATAAGATGCTGACCAGAATCTATGGAATTTCTTATCCGAAGAAAGCAGAGCTTGAGGAGTATCTGCACAGACTTGAGGAGGCGAAGAAGCGTGACCACCGGAAACTTGGCCGCGAACTGGGCCTGTTCATGATGTGTGACGAGGGGCCGGGATTCCCCTTCTTTCTTCCGAAGGGCATGGTGCTGAAGAATACGCTGATGGAATACTGGAGGGAGCTTCATAAGAGAAACGGATATGTAGAGATTTCTACGCCGATTATCTTAAGCCGCCATCTGTGGGAGAATTCAGGACACTGGGATCACTATAAGGACAATATGTATACAACGGTGATTGATGAGGAAGATTTTGCAGTGAAGCCTATGAATTGTCCGGGCGGGATGCTTGTGTATAAGTCTGAGCCTCGTTCTTACAAAGATCTTCCGCTTCGCGCAGGTGAGATCGGGCTGGTTCACCGGCATGAGAAATCCGGCGCTCTTCACGGTCTGTTCCGTGTACGCTGTTTTAACCAGGATGATGCGCACATTTTTATGATGCCGGATCAGATTCGTGATGAGATCAAGGGCGTGGCAAAGCTGATTGACGAGGTGTACAGTCTGTTTGGATTCAAGTACCATGTGGAGTTGTCCACGCGTCCAGAGGACAGTATGGGAAGTGACGAGGACTGGGAGATGGCCACAGAAGGACTTCGGGGCGCGCTTGATGATCTGGGACTTGACTATGTGGTGAACGAGGGAGACGGCGCTTTCTATGGGCCGAAGATTGATTTCCATCTGGAGGATTCTATCGGAAGGACCTGGCAGTGCGGTACGATCCAGCTTGATATGCAGATGCCACAGAGGTTTGACCTGGAATATACGGGAGCCGACGGAGAGAAGCACAGGCCGATTATGATCCACAGGGTTGCGTTCGGCTCGATCGAGAGATTTATCGGGATTCTGATCGAGCATTTTGCAGGTGCGTTCCCAACATGGCTTGCGCCGGTGCAGGTGAAAGTTCTGCCGATTTCAGAGAAGCATCTGGAGTATGGTAAGAAGGTTTTGAAGGAACTTCAGGATGCCGGTATCCGTGCGGAGATTGACGAGAGGGCAGAAAAGATCGGATATAAGATTCGCGAGGCGCAGATGAACAAGATTCCGTATATGCTGGTAGTTGGCGCAAAAGAAGAAGAGCAGGAGCAGGTGGCGGTGAGAAGCCGTTTTGCCGGAGATGAAGGGCAGAAGGGAATCGCTGAGTTTATCGAGGCCGTGAAGGAAGAGACTGCGGGTAAGATTCACAGAGAGATTGTGGAGTAACAGTTCAGTCTGCAACTGCGCACTTGCTGCGCAGTTAGCAGCCAATGAATTGGAGCAGCCAGGAATCCGCCCCTTTGCCGCAGGCAACTTAAAAATGGGCGAATTCCGTAACAGTGGAAGCTTTTTAGGCTAAAGATACACGTTAGAACGGCGTTCCGTACAGGTCATACGGCGTCACCTGATACACGTAGTAATTGAGCCAGTTCGTATAAAGATTGTTTGCTGCTGCCCGCCATGTGAGCAGAGGCCGGTTATTGGGGTTGTCATCCGCATAATAGTTCTTCGGGATATCAATAGGCAGACCTTTCTGAAGGTCCCGTTTGTATTCACTGTCCAGCGTCACTCTGTCGTATTCGGGATGACCCATAACGAAAATCTGCCGGCCGCCTTCTGCCATAGCAAGGAATAAGCCGGCCTCTTCAGACTCTGCCAGTATGGTCAGCCTTTTTTCGGCACGGATCTTGTCCAGGGGTACTTCCGTATGGCGGGAGTGGGGGGCAAGAAACACATCATCGAAACCGCGGACAAGAGGAATCTTACGATTCATTACCTTATGCCGGAAGATTCCGAAAACTTTCCGGTCTACGGGAACCTTGTCGATTCCGTAATGGTAGTAAATCCCTGCCTGCGCTCCCCAGCATAAGTGAAGGGTGGAGGTTACATGGGTCCTGCTCCATTCCATGATCTCTGTTAATTCCTCCCAATAGTCCACTTCCTCAAAAGGCATCTGCTCTACGGGAGCGCCGGTAATGATAAAGCCGTCGAATTTTTTTTCTTTGATCTCATTAAATCTCTGGTAGAACCGGTTTAAGTGGCTGGTCGGCGTGTTCTTCGATTCATGTGTGGATACCGTCACAAAGGATACGTCTACCTGCAGCGGCGTGTTTGACAGTGACCGAAGAATCTGTAGCTCTGTGTCTTCCTTGAGCGGCATCAGATTCAGCAGGCCGATTTTGATCGGCCGGATATCCTGATGGGTGGCCCGGTGTTCGTCCATGACGAATATATTCTCATGCTCCAGGATTTCTTTTACCGGGAGATTATTCTGAACTCTGATTGGCATAATATGATCCTCCTTCTGAATGGTAATAAGTGCCCTCATCATCTACATAACTCATGGTGTCATAGTATTCTGATCCTGTTGGCAGCGCTTTTCTCTCAAGACGATTATTCACTAGCATCTGAACAATGTAGTAAAGGACGGCAAAAGTAGGAACACCCATGACCATTCCCACGAATCCGAACAGACCGCCCCCTAACAGAATTGCGACAATGACCCAGAAAGCTGATAATCCTGTGGAATTGCCCAGAATCTTCGGACCCAGAATGTTGCCGTCAAACTGCTGAAGCAAAAGGACGAAAATAACGAAATATACTCCCTGGATCGGATTCGCAAGCATAATCAGGATTGTACTTGGAACTGCTCCGATGTATGGCCCAAAGAACGGGATGACGTTCGTGACGCCCACGATTACGCTGACAAGCATGACGTAAGGCATCTTCAATATGGTCAGCCCGATAAAACACAGAACTCCGATGATTGCAGAATCAATTAATTTTCCGATAATGAAACCGCCAAAGATCTCATTACTCTTCGTCGTCAGATGAAGCACCATATTCGCATGTCTTGCAGACAGAACTGCATAGACGCATTTCTTTGACTGACGTACAAAGATTTCTTTGCTGAACAGTATATATATAGATACAATCAGTCCGATCACTGCGTTGAAGATCTCGCTTAAAATGTTCAGAACGCCGACCGTCAGATTGGACATCAGCTCATTGGCTTTCGCCATGAGATCTGTGCGCAGCCAGTTCATAAGCATGTCTGTACCTTCTTTGATGGCGGTCTTAACCAGCGTGCTGGTGGTTGAATCGTCCAATTTTACTTCGCTTAATTCGGAAACCAGATCATCTAGCTGTCGGGGCAGTGTGATCACAAGGTTGCGGATGCTGGAATATAACTCTGGAATCAGAAGATTACAGAGTGTGACGATCAGTACGATCAAAAGAACGACTGCCGCCAGGATTCCCACTGCCCGGGAAGCTTTCTCTGCCTGCCCGGGTTTCTTCATTTTTATTTTCAGAACAGGAACCAGATACTTGTCAACCTGCTTGACGATCGGATTCAGGAGATATGCGAGTGCACAGCCGTAAATTACGGGCTTAAGAACGCCGAAAATATCCTGGAATACATGGGATATATTCGTAAGCCGAAGCAGGGCAAAATAGAAAATAATGCTGGCGGCTATCACCAGAAAAAAGGTCATGCCCCGGCTGAACTGCTGACGCAGCTTCGATGGTCCGCCCTTGCCGAGGCTTGGGCGGACGAAATAGTGAGCCTGCCGTTCTGGCTCTGTTCTGGCTTCGTTTTCTGAATCTGTGTCTGTTCTGGTCTTCATATCTTTTACAGAGTCTTCTGATTGTTCAAAAGTTCCGTCTTTTGACTTTTTACCGCTCATGTTATTAACCTCTCCTCTTTGCAGATAATATCATTATACTATCGGGGGTGTATCTGCGTCAATGAAAAAACAGGAGAAAGGGGAGGCGCCTTGTCTGGAAGAAAAATGTAAAATCTTAGCAAAAAATTAACATCTGTTTTAGCTTAAGCTATGTTAGAATATAAAAGACTAACTTGTTATTACGGAGGAAAGTATATGTTACAAAAACAGAAAAAGGCTAAGAGTCTTAGCAAAAAGATTATTTCTAAAATGGCGCTTATAGTTGCTGCAGTCTTTCTGCTGACGGTCTTAACGTCTGCTATGCTCGCTGCAAAATCTCTGATTCATGTGAATCAGGAAAAGCTGGCGGCAGTTGCATATGAGAATTCGTTTCTTGTTGTCAATGACATTGAAAATGCATATGGAAAAGTAGTAGGTTTTGCCGGTTCTATGAGGAATATTTCTGTACTGCCGCCAGAAGAACAAAGGGGCGCCATTGATGCCGCTCTGGTAGGGCTTCTGGAAGAGGGAGACGGTTTTCCGACAGGCTTTGCTTATTTTGAGCAGAATGTTATTGCAGATGCCCAGGGACAGCCTTACAGCGTTCACGGGAAAGATATTGCCTATGAATCTGTCGTATATCCTAATGAGGACAAGAGCGGTTACGTGTTTGAAAAGCATGAAGATGCCTTTGACAATTTTGAAAAAGATTATTATATGCAGATTAAGCAGACGGGCGAACCGTATATTATGGATCCCTATATATATGAGCTAATGGGTAAGAACATTATGATGATCAGCATCATCGCACCGCTTTGGGATGCGCAAGGGGCCTTCTTCGGCGTGTGCGGCGTGGATGTAGGACTGGATAATATGCAGGAGAATGTACTGGTAAGTACGGATTATGATTCTGCCCATCTGGTAGCCCTTGCACAGGACGGTACAATACTGATCGACTCTGCCGATGCCGGGAAAGTAGGCAAGGCTGCTTCTGAAGCAGGGTATGAGCAGATGGCGGAGGATGCGAAGGAGATCCAGTCCATGGCGGAAGGCGAGAATATGAATAGTAATTCTGTGATAAGCGAGGCCACGAATTTCAGTACAGGGAAAAAAGGGATCTCCGTGGCCATTCCGCTGGAAGTAAACGGTAAGACTCAGTGGACGCTTCATCTGACTGTGGACGACATCGAGTTCTATGGACCAATCATACGAGATGCAGGAAAGCTGACGCTTATGGTTATTCTCCTTGGGTTTATACTGTTGATTGCAGTAAACAGCATTATTAAGAGATCCTTAGGCCCGATCCAGCAGATTGCCAACGGAGCCGCAAGGCTTGAGGCAGGGAATCTTAATATACATATAGATATCCAGTCTGATGACGAACTGGGACGGCTTTCACAGGCATTTAACCATATCAGCGCTACCATGAGTAATTATGTCGAGGATATTTCCGGTCAGCTTTCACAGATGGCGGATAACGATATGGATATTAGGATGGAACAGAAGTATATTGGTGATTTTATACCGATTCAGGTATCCATCGAGAAGATTTCCCAGTCGCTGAATGAGACGCTGCACCAGATTGTGCTTTCGGCGAATGAGGTGTCCTCTAGTTCGCAGAGTGTTTCATCCGGCGCGCAGATTCTTTCGGAGGGTGCGACGGAGCAGACGACGGCGATTGACGAGCTGGCAGCATCCATTGAGAGTCTCTCTAAAGACGTGGCGGCAAATGCTAACGATGCCAACACGGCAAATATTACTGCTTCTGAGGTGGGCAGGAATATCGAAGAAAGTAACAAGGAGATGGAGCAGCTGATTCTTGCTATGTCCGAGATCAGCCGATCTTCCATGGAGATTGAAAAGATTGTTAAAACCATCGAGGATATTGCAGAGCAGACGAATCTTCTTTCTCTGAATGCTTCCGTGGAAGCTTCAAGAGCAGGTATAGCGGGAAAAGGATTTGCCGTTGTGGCAAATGAAATCCGCGCACTGGCAACCAGGAGCGCGGCGGCAGTCAACCAGACGGCGGCTTTGATTGAGACGTCTCAGCGTGCGGTCAAAAACGGAATGGCAATTACGGATAATACGGCAAGGTCTCTTGCAGCGGTGGTGGAAGGTTCGGAGTCGATACTGAGTTTTATGGAGAAGATCAGCAGCGCCTCAAAGAACCAGAAAGATGTTCTGGAACAGCTTACCCAGAATGTGGATCTGATCAGTAAGGTTGTCCAGTCCAATTCTTCTTATGCCCAGAACAGCGCTGCTACAAGTGTAAAATTATCACACCAGTCTAAGCGTCTGCATGAGCTTGTGAACCGGTTCCGTCTGAAACGGATGTAGAAATCAAGAGAATTATATTGAAAAAGAGGGCTGTCGCACAATTGAGTGCGCAGCCCCTTTTGGAGTAATGGTGTTGCTGTCGCTGTCACACTAGCTATGGCAGCCGCATGTGAATGTCGCGCACTCTGTCTGGCCGCAGCGGCAGGCATTGCTGCCTTCTACACTGATCTTTCCAGCATGGCATTTGCAGTTATCGTTGTAAGTGCAGTCCATAGCTTTGCAGTCAATCGTGCTTGTGGGGGAGGCTTCTCCTGTTACATTACTATAAGAATCCCCTTTGCGTTCCTCGAAGCTGTCGCAGCAGGTTTCTTCTGCACGTTTTGCAGAGTTTCCGCCTACTACGATACCATCCAGGTCACAATAGAAATTTTTGTTGTGTGTACATGTCTGTACGGTACATCTTAATTCTGGCATAATCTTACCTCCTTATATTCATGGATATCAAAGCTTAGTATGACCTTTTTTTCATATTTTATGACAGGGATTTCTTACAGAAATGTAAGTTTGTGCGGTGAAAATGTAATCCGGATCAATGGAAAGCCGCCGTTATTTTTTATATAATAAGCCATGTAATCAAGAAAACAGCATATAAATGACTGACGGGAAAGGATGGAAATCTTATGGCATTGTTAGAAGTGAAAAATGTAAAGAAAATATATACAACCAGATTTGGAGGGAACCAGGTGGAGGCGTTAAGGGATGTGAATTTCTCTGTAGAGCCAAGGGAATATGTGGCGATCATGGGGGAATCCGGTTCTGGCAAGACTACCCTGCTGAATATTCTGGCGGCTCTTGACAGGCCTACCGGGGGCAAGGTCTATCTGAAGGGAAGGGATTTAGGTACGGTAAAAGAGAAGGAGATCGCAGCGTTCCGCCGGCAGAACTTAGGCTTCGTGTTTCAGGACTTTAATCTTCTGGATACGTTTTCTCTTAAGGATAATATCTTCCTTCCGCTGGTACTTTCCGGGAA
>CAJTVY010000005.1 GCA_910579925.1 uncultured Dorea sp. | reverse complement strand
ATCAAGATCATCGGTGACAACACAGATATGTATGCACAGGCATACTTTGATTATGATTCCAAGAAGTCCGGCGGTGTTACCATGTCACACCTGCGTTTCGGTAAGAAAGCGATTAAGTCCACTTATCTGATCCGTCAGGCGAATTTTGTTGCCTGCCACAATCCTTCCTATGTGGACAAGTATAACATGGTACAGGAACTGGTGGACGGCGGAACTTTCCTTCTGAACTGCCCATGGGATATGGAAGGTCTGGACAAACATCTGCCGGGACAGGTAAAGGCGTATATCGCAGACCATAACATCAAGTTCTACACCATCGACGGTATCAAGATCGGTAAGGAGATCGGACTTGGCGGACGTATCAACACCGTACTGCAGTCAGCATTCTTTAAACTGGCGGCAATCATTCCAGAGGAAGAGGCGATTGACCTGATGAAGGCTGCCGCTAAGGCTACTTATGGAAGAAAAGGCGACAAGATCGTTCAGATGAACTATGATGCGATTGACGCAGGTGCAAAGCAGGTTGTTGAAGTGTCTGTTCCGGATTCCTGGAAGTCCTGTCAGGACGAGGGCTTATTCACACCAGAAGTTAAGGGTGGAAGAGAAGACGTTGTTGACTTCGTTAAGAACGTTCAGTCCAAGGTTAATGCACAGGAAGGTAATTCACTTCCGGTATCCGCATTCAATGATTATGTAGACGGATCTACACCATCCGGTTCTTCTGCATACGAGAAACGTGGTATCGCAGTAGATATTCCGGTATGGGTAGAGGAGAACTGTATCCAGTGTAACCGCTGTGCATATGTATGTCCTCACGCTGTTATCCGTCCGATCGCTCTGACAGAGGACGAGCTTTCTAAGGCTCCGGAAGGAACGAAAGCAATCGACATGATCGGTATGCCGGGTATGAAGTTTACCATGTCCGTATCTGCTCTTGACTGTACAGGCTGCGGATCCTGTGCCAATGTATGTCCTGGCAAGAAGGGCGAGAAGGCGCTCGTTATGAAGAACATGGAAGAGAATATCGGTTCTCAGAAGTTGTTTGACTTTGGCAGAGAGATTCCTGTAAAAGCAGATGTGGTTGCCAAGTTCAAACCAGAGACGGTAAAGGGAAGCCAGTTCAAACAGCCGCTGCTTGAGTTCTCAGGAGCCTGTGCAGGATGTGGAGAGACGCCGTATGCGAAGCTGATTACACAGTTGTTCGGCGACAGAATGTATATTGCCAATGCTACAGGATGTTCCTCGATCTGGGGTAACTCCTCACCGTCCACACCTTACACGGTAACACCGGAAGGAAAAGGACCGGCATGGTCGAACTCCCTGTTTGAAGATAACGCTGAGTTCGGATATGGTATGCTGTTGGCACAGAAAGCTATCAGGAACAGGTTAAAAGCTCAGGTGGAAGAGATTGCAGGCTTTGACAAGGCTTCTGAGGAAGTTAAGGCGGCATGCAGGGAATATCTCGATACCTTTAACTGCGGCGTGTCCAACGGAGACGCAACGGATAAGTTAGTTGCAGCGTTAGAAGGATGCGACTGCGAGACATGCAAGGATGTTGTTAAGAACAAAGATTTCCTGGCTAAGAAGTCACAGTGGGTATTCGGCGGCGACGGATGGGCTTACGATATCGGATTCGGCGGTGTTGACCATGTACTGGCAAGCGGCGAAGACATTAACGTCATGGTATTTGACACAGAAGTTTACTCCAACACAGGCGGACAGTCCTCTAAGGCAACCAAGACTGGCGCTACTGCACAGTTTGCAGCAGGCGGTAAAGAGACGAAGAAGAAAGACCTGGCCGGAATCGCAATGAGTTACGGCTATGTATATGTAGCTCAGATCGCTATGGGCGCTGACTTTAACCAGACAGTTAAGGCAATTGCAGAGGCAGAGGCTTATCCGGGACCATCACTGATCATTGCTTACGCTCCATGTATCAACCATGGTATCAAGAAGGGTATGAGCAAGGCTCAGACAGAGGAAGCGCTGGCAGTAGAGTGCGGATACTGGAATAACTTCCGGTTCAATCCGGCAGCAGAAGGCGCGAAGTTCTCACTTGACAGCAAAGAGCCGTCTGGAGATTACCAGGCATTCCTTGACGGAGAGGTTCGTTACAATGCGCTTAAGAGAGCGAATCCAGAGAAAGCAGAGAAGTTGTTCGCAAAGAACGAGGCTGAGGCGAAGGAGAGATATTCATATCTCAAGAAGCTGGTTACTCTGTATGGAGAAGACTAATCCTATCGATTGTGATATGTTATTGTAAGATAAAAGAATAGTGAGTCTGGAAAGGCTGTCAGGGCAGACTTTTCAGATATGCAGGTAAAAGGGAAAGTCCCACGCTGAAATGAAGATTTGGCGTGGGACTTCCTAATATGCTGGTCTGGATTTTCTGATTGAAGAGAATCAAGGCGGCAGAAAGAAGGTAAGTGATGAAAAGATTATTAGTGACAGGCGCTTCCGGCTTCCTTGGACGAAGAATCGCAGAATTTTACAAGGGGAGATATGAGGTTTATGCGCCGACTCATGGACAGATGGATATCACTGACAGAGAAAGCGTCAAGGCTGTATTTCATGAATACAAACCTCGGTTTGTCGTACATACTGCAGCAATTTCCGATGTGGGAATGTGTGAGAGAGAACCAGAGAAGTCGCGGCTGATTAATGTGGACGGAAGTCGGAATATCGCTTTGGCATCGGCGAAACTGAATGCAAAGTGTGTGATCTGCAGTTCCGACCAGATTTATTTCGGAAGCAGTCTGCCGGGACCGCACAGGGAAGATGAGAGCGCAAGCCCGATGAATGTTTACGGAAGAGAAAAGAAGAGGGCGGAAGAGGAATGTCTGGAGCAAAACCCCGATTGCGTGCTTCTGCGGCTGTCATGGATGTATGACAGCGAGACGAAAAGTGAGTATGAACACGGCGATTTCTTCCGTACGCTGGTTTCCCGCCTTCGTGCCAGGGAGATTCTGTCTTATCCGGTGAACGACGTGCGGGGGATTACGGATGTGAAGGAAGTTGTTCGTAATATTGAAAAGTCATGGGAGTTATGCGGGGGAGTCTATAATTTCGGTTCACCCAATGACAGAAATACCTATGAGACGGTTCTTGCCATGTTTAAGGAACTTGGATGGGATGTGGGACGGCTTCAAAGAAACGAGGAGGCTTTCGCAGAGAATCCAAGGGATATCAGCATGTGTATGAAGAAGTTGAATGATTGCGGGATTGAGTTTTCGTCAACATTGGAAGGATTAATTAGAAACATGTATTGACAAGTCAGCCTAAAAGTGATATAAATGCACTATGTGAATAACCAGCTTGATAGAGGTGCGGGTTTCATCAGTACACCGGGACGACAGTGTGGGAAGCTGTTTCGGTGGAAAGGGAAAGCCGCCGAAGGAGTGTAAGGAATCATTGTTCCCTTAGGTATCCCAAGCCGCATTCCTGGGACGCAGTCAGAAGATGCTGCGGACTGTCACATCAGTGGAGCGCTATCATAGGTATAAGATTGAGAAGGTCAAAGATATAAGTGCGGAATATATCGACAGAGATATCCCATAGATTTATGCCATGAGCGCGCCTAAGAAGCGTTGTTCATGGTATTTTTTATATATCCGCAGGGCATACTGCCCTCGGCAGAGTATTTTAAGAAGGGAAAGAGAGGAAATCTTTACAATGAGAGAAAAGAAAAGAGTATTCTTAAGCGTATTCGCATTCCTGTGTATTCTGGCCTGCAGTTCCATGACGGTATTCGCAGCAGACGAAGCAGCAGAGTACGTGCCGGAGATGTATGCGTCCTTCTGGTCGCTGATACCGCCGATTGTCGCAATTGCGCTGGCGCTGATTACGAAGGAAGTATACAGTTCCTTATTCGTAGGAATCGTGATTGGAGGAATCTTTTATTCGGGCTTTACGTTTGAGACTACGATTACCCATGTATTCCAGGACGGTATCGTAGGCGTGTTGTCTGACGGATATAACGTCGGTATTCTGGTATTCCTGGTTGTCCTTGGAATTATGGTGTGTCTGATGAACAAGGCGGGAGGTTCCGCCGCATTTGGACGATGGGCCAGCGTACATATAAAGAGCCGGGTAGGAGCGCAGCTTGCAACCATCCTGCTTGGCGTGCTGATTTTTATTGACGATTATTTTAACTGTCTGACAGTAGGAAGCGTGATGCGCCCGGTGACAGATAAACATCATATTTCCCGGGCCAAGCTGTCCTATCTGATTGACGCTACGGCGGCTCCGGTGTGTATTATCGCGCCGATTTCTTCCTGGGCGGCGGCGGTTACCGGATTTGTGGAAGGGGAAGATGGTTTTTCTATTTTTATCAGAGCCATTCCTTATAATTATTATGCAATCCTCACGGTGGTGATGATGGTTACGATTGTAATTATGAAGATTGACTATGGTCCGATGAAGCTTCATGAGAAGAATGCGTTGAACGGGGATCTCTATACGACTCCTGACAGGCCGTATGCCAATGCTGAGGAGGATGTGGACGAGAGTAAAGGAACGGTACTTGACCTGGTGTTTCCAATCGTAGTTCTGATTATCTGCTGTGTGATCGGCATGATTTATACAGGCGGATTTTTTGACGGGGCCGGGTTTGTAGAGGCATTTTCCAACAGTGATGCCTCTGTGGGACTGATGTTAGGAAGTTTCTTTGCACTGATCATTACCATCGCATTCTATGCAGTACGGAAGGTGCTGAAGTTCAGCGAGTCTATGGCGTGTGTGCCGGACGGCTTTAAAGCAATGGTTCCGGCCATTCTGATTCTTACTTTTGCATGGACGCTGAAGGCGATGACGGACAGCCTTGGAGCGGCGGAGTATGTAGCCGGTATCATGGACTCTGCGGCAGGCGGACTTGTGAATCTGCTTCCGGCCATTATTTTCCTGGTAGGATGTTTCCTTGCATTTGCCACGGGTACGTCCTGGGGAACGTTTGGAATTCTGATCCCAATCGTGGTGGCCGTGTTTGCCGGAACCAATGAGACAATGATGATCATCTCCATCTCCGCATGTATGGCAGGCGCAGTCTGCGGCGATCACTGTTCGCCGATTTCTGATACAACGATCATGGCATCGGCGGGAGCGCAGAGTAATCACGTCAATCATGTGACGACACAGTTACCCTATGCGATTACGGTGGCGGCAGTCTCCTTTGTGAATTATGCAATTGCAGGATTTGTTAAGAATCCCTTTATCTGTCTTCCGATTGGAATTGTTCTGATGGTGGGAACACTTATGGTGATCAAAAATATGGCGGCTGAAAAAGAAGTATAGCATATTGGCTGCCGGCAAATGATTTAAAATTCATTTGCCGGCAGCCTTTTATGATATAGTAACATAGGAACAAATATGTTGCATCTTTATCTCTTTACAATATCAGGGATTATCTGGTAAAGTTATATCTGGAGAGAATAAAAAAGAATAGGAAGGAATGAAGGATATGCCAACAGGAGTTATCATAAATGCATTGTCAATCGCAGTGGGAGGCGTTCTTGGCGCAGTGGCGGGAAACAGAGTGAGCGATGATTTTAAGGCGAAGATTCAGATGATCTTCGGGGTATGTTCCATGTCCATGGGAATCAGTTCTATCGTGCTGATGAAAAATATGCCCGCAGTGGTGTTTGCGGTGATTATCGGCACGGCGCTGGGACTGGTCGTCCATCTGGAGGATAAGATCAATAAGGGCGGGGCTGCAATGCAGAAGGTCATCTCAAAGGCTGTGCGGACGGACCGCGTCGGAGGAAATCGGGAAGAGTTTATGGAAACACTGATTACAGTCATCGTACTGTTCTGTGCAAGCGGTACAGGGATCTACGGATCCATCGTGTCTGGAATGAGCGGGGATCACAGCATTCTGATCGCCAAATCCATCCTGGATCTCTTTACGGCTATGATATTTGCCTGCAGTCTTGGAATGGTGGTTTCGGTAATTGCGGTTCTGCAGTTGTTCCTTTTTCTGCTGCTTTTTCTGTGCGCCGGACTGATTCTTCCCTTGACAACGCCGGAGATGATTGATGATTTCAAAGCCTGCGGAGGGATCTTGATGCTTGCCACCGGCTTTCGCATGATCAGAGTGAAGATGTTTCCGACGGCAGATATGATTCCGGGGATGGTGATCGTCATGCCAATCAGTTATTTATGGACAACATACATCCTTCCTCTGGTCAGTTAAATAAGTTTTTGTAAATTCTCTTGTAGAGTAGGGAAAAATTGGATAGAATGTGTAATAGCAGGAGTGAAAGGAGAATAAGAAAAGCAGATGAGTATCAGAGACTTGAAGACATACAAGATGATAAAAGAAGAGGAATTGAACGGAATCCAGGCAAAGGGGTATCTGCTCCGGCATAAGAAGAGCGGAGCAAGGGTTCTTTTGATAGAGAAAGACGACAATAACAAGGTATTCAGCATCGGTTTCCGCACGCCGCCGGGCGACAGCACGGGCGTGCCCCACATCATGGAACATTCTGTTCTGTGCGGCTCAAAGAATTTTCCGGCAAAGGATCCCTTCGTGGAACTGGTAAAGGGATCCCTGAACACCTTTCTGAATGCCATGACCTATCCGGACAAGACGGTGTACCCGGTGGCGAGCTGCAATGATAAGGATTTCCAGAACCTTATGCATGTCTATATGGATGCAGTGCTCTATCCGAACATCTACCGGCATGAAGAGATTTTCCGGCAGGAGGGCTGGAGTTATAAGCTTGATTCGGCCAAAGACAGGCTGGAATATAACGGCGTCGTATATAATGAGATGAAAGGGGCGTTTTCATCCCCTGAGGGAGTGCTGGACCGGGTCATCTTAAACACTCTGTTCCCGGACACTTCCTATGCAAACGAGTCCGGCGGCGACCCAGAGGTGATTCCAGAGCTTACCTATGAACAATTTCTGGATTTTCACAGGAAATATTATCATCCGTCCAACAGTTATATCTACCTGTACGGGGATATGGACATGGAAGAGAAGCTTAAGTGGCTTGACAAGGAATACCTGAGTGATTTTGACGCAAAAGAAGTAGATTCCAGAATCCGCTGCCAGGAGCCTTTTGGGGAAATCCGTGAGAAGATCATTCCTTACTCTATATCCAGTGAGGAATCCGAGGAGGACAATACCTATCTTTCCTACAACAAAGTGATTGGTACAAGCCTTGACCGGGAACTGTATCTTGCGTTCCAGGTTCTGGATTATGCCCTGCTTTCCGCACCTGGCGCACCTCTGAAAAAAGCGCTGACGGATGCAGGTATAGGAAAAGACATTATGGGTTCTTATGACAACGGAATCTATCAGCCGATCTTCTCGGTGATCGCAAAGAATGCCAATGAATGCCAGAAGCAGGACTTTGTAGAACTGGTAGAACGTGTTCTTCTTAATCTTGTAGAGCAGGGGATCGATAAAAAAGCGCTGGAGGCAGGTCTTAATTACCACGAGTTCCGCTATCGGGAGGCTGATTTCGGCAATTATCCAAAGGGGCTGATGTATGGGCTTCAGATGTTAGACAGCTGGCTTTATGACGAGGATGAGCCCTTTATGCATGTGGAGGCTTTAGAGACGTTCGATTTCTTAAAAACACAGGTGGGGACGAAATACTACGAAGAACTGATCCGCAGATATCTTCTTGATAATACCCACGGAGCCGTGGTGATTGTGAAGCCGGAGAAGGGGCGTACCGCACGGATGGACGCAGAACTTGACCGGCGGCTTCAGGAATACAAGGCAGGGCTTACGGCAGAAGAAGTGGAAGAACTGGTGAAGAAGACGGCAGGGCTTGAGGCTTACCAGTCTGCGCCGGAGAAGGAAGAAGACCTGGAACGGATCCCTGTACTGAGACGTGAGGACATTTCCCGGGAGATTGAACCTATCGTGAATGAAGAACAGAATCTTGCGGGTATCCCTGTGGTTTTCCATGAAATCGAGACGAATGGAATCGGATATCTGGACGTGTTGTTTGACATCTCCGGTATCCGGGAGGAGTTACTGCCCTATGTGGGAATTCTCCAGTCAGTACTTGGCATTATCGACACAGAGCATTATGGTTATGGGGAACTGTTTAACGAGATCAATATGCACACCGGCGGCATTGGAACGTCCCTGGAACTTTATTCGGATGTGACCAACATCAAGGAGAAAGCGTTCAAGGCTACGTTTGAGATCAAAGGAAAGGCTCTGTATGGAAAACTTTCTGTGGTATTTTCCATGATGAGCGAGATTCTGACGGCTTCCAGGCTGTCGGACACGAAGCGGCTGAAAGAGATTCTTGCCATGGTGAAGTCAAGGCTGCTCATGCGCTTTCAGTCTTCCGGGCATACCACGGCGGCGCTTCGTGCCATGTCCTATGCGTCTCCTTCAGCGAAGCTTAAGGATATGACTAACGGAATCGAGTTCTATCAGACGGTTGCGCGTATCGAAGAACATTTTGAGCAGGAGAAGGAGGGGCTGGCAGAGATTTTACAGAATCTGGCAGAACAGCTTTTCCGTCCCGACAATATGATGATCAGCTATACGGCTTCCAGAGACGGACTAGAAGGGATTGAGGCTTATATAGAAGAGATGAAGACGAGTCTCTATCATACTGCGCCCAGGGAGGAAGCATGCGTCATTCACTGTAAGAAGAAGAATGAAGGGTTCAAGACGGCGTCAAAGGTACAGTATGTGGCGAGGACGGGGAATTTCATCGACCACGGCGCAGAATATACCGGGGCGCTGCAGATTCTGAAGGTGATCTTAAGCTACGATTATCTGTGGCAGAACATCCGTGTGAAAGGCGGAGCCTATGGCTGCATGAGTAATTTCAACAGAATCGGCGAGGGATATTTCGTGTCTTATCGAGATCCGAACCTTAAGCGTACCATAGAAGTCTATGAAGGAGTCGTAGATTATCTGAAGAATTTTACCGTCAGCGAGCGGGATATGACGAAGTATATCATCGGAACCATGAGCAACATCGACCAGCCGATGACTCCGGCCATCAAGGGAGAGCGGTCTATGAACCTCTATATGAATAAGGTGAGCGCTGATATGATAAAGAAAGAACGCAGTCAGATTTTAGACGCAGGTCAGAAGGATATCCGGGCGCTTGCACAGGTGGCAGAGGCGGTGCTTAAGGCAGACCAGTTGTGCGTGATCGGAAGCGAAGAGAAGATTGAAGAGAACCGGAGTCTGTTTAATGCCGTGGCAGGTTTCTGATCTGTGTGCAGCGTAGTTTAGAAAGAATAAAAGCAGGAGAAAATATGAGAAAAGACTATAAATCCGGTTTTGTAACTCTGATCGGACGACCAAACGTAGGAAAATCTACCTTGATGAATCATCTGATCGGCCAGAAGATAGCCATTATGTCCAACAAGCCTCAGACCACGCGTAACCGTATAAAGACGATTCTGACCACCGAGGAAGGGCAGATTGTGTTTGTGGATACGCCGGGAATCCACAAGGCGAAGAATAAGCTGGACGAGTATATGGTGAATGTGGCGGAGAAGACGCTGAATGAAGTGGATGTGGTGCTATGGCTGGTGGAGCCGACTACCTTCATCGGAGCCGGAGAGCAGCATATTGCAAAGCAGCTTAAGAAGGTAAAGACGCCGGTGATTCTGGTCATTAATAAGATTGACAGCGTAAAGCGGGAGGCAGTATTTCCGGCGATTGCGGCCTACAAGGATATCTATGATTTTGCGGAAATCGTTCCGGTCTCTGCAAGAAACGGCAATAACACGGACGAACTGATCCGGGTGGTAATGAGTTACCTTCCCTATGGTCCGCAGTTCTATGACGAAGATACCGTGACGGATCAGCCGGAACGCCAGATCGTGGCAGAACTGATCCGGGAGAAGGCGCTCCACTGTCTGCAAGATGAGATTCCCCATGGAATCGCCGTAGCAATCGACCGCATGAAAGCAAATCGCAAGGTTATGCATATCGAGGCGACGATTATCTGCGAGCGGGATTCCCACAAGGGGATAATTATTGGCAGACAAGGAAATATGTTGAAAAAAATCGGCAGCACCGCCCGTTTTGAGATTGAAAAAATGCTGGAAATGCAGGTAAATCTTAAACTCTGGGTGAAAGTGAAAAAGGACTGGCGTGACAGTGAATTCCTGATGAAAAATTTTGGATATCGGGAAGAAGAATAAAACCACGTATCTATGGGACAACCTAACCTTAGAAACTGTATGGAAGAACAGCCGACTTACGGCAGGATACTGAGGACGAGGTGAGAACATGGAGGAAGAATACTGGAAACGTTTCCTTAAGACAGGGAAGATCAAGGATTATCTCTATTATAAAGGTATGAAAATCTGCACACAGGTGATGGAGCGGTATACAAAGGGGCACGCCTTACCGGACGAGGCCCGTTTACCCCATAGAGGCGCAGATTATGGGAATCCCGGATGGTCTTAGGGATGAAAGCGAGGCGGCAGGTGAATCAGATTACTGTGACAGGCATGGTGCTTGCGGCGACACCCATGGGAGAATATGACAGACGGGTTGTGATATTGACGAAAGAACGGGGGAGGATATCGGCGTTTGCAAGAGGAGCAAGGAAGCCCAACAGCGCGCTGGTTGGGGTGACAAGCCCGTTTTCTTTCGGAGAATTTACTGTATACGAGGGGCGGACATCATATACACTGATGTCGGCCTCTATTTCCAATTATTTTCAAGAACTGAGGCTGGATGTGGAAGGGGCGTACTATGGATTTTATTTTCTGGAGGTCGCAGGTTACTATGCCCGTGAAGCAAACGATGAGACGGAACTTCTAAAGCTTCTGTATCAGACCTGCCGGGCTCTTGTGAACCCAAGCATCCCCAATCGTCTGATCCGCCGGATCTATGAACTAAAGGTAGTTACGGTCAACGGCGAGGGGCCCCAGGTGTTCGAGTGTATCTGCTGCAGGGCCAGGGATCAGGAGATGATGTTCAGTGTGAAGCGGGGAGGCCTGGTCTGCGGCCGCTGTATGGAAAGAGGGCACTATCCGGATGCAGAAACGCTGCTTTCGTCTACCTTGTATACTCTTCGCTATATTGTCTCATCTCCCATCGCAAAGCTGTATACCTTTGTTGTAAAGGAGGAGGTTATGGAAGAACTGGAAGAAATTGCGACGGATTATCTTGCCGAATATCTGGGAAAATCCTTCAAATCACTGGAAATCCTGGAAACAATTCTATAAATAGCACTTGAAAAGAAGAAGGGTTGACGTTATAATAATTAGCAATTGATTATATAGAAGGTGAGGAAGAGGATATGGCAGAAAAGACGATGGAGAAGATTGTAGCTTTGGCGAAATCAAGAGGATTCGTTTACCCGGGTTCCGAGATCTACGGCGGACTTGCTAATACATGGGATTATGGCAATCTTGGCGTGGAGCTGAAGAACAACGTGAAGAAAGCATGGTGGCAGAAGTTCGTACAGGAGTCCCCCTACAATGTTGGCGTGGACTGTGCAATTCTGATGAATCCACAGACATGGGTGGCAAGCGGACACCTGGGCGGGTTCAGCGATCCTCTTATGGATTGTAAGGAATGTCATGAGCGTTTCCGTGCGGACAAGATGATAGAAGATTATGCCCATGAGAATGGAATAGATATTGGCGACAGCATTGACGGATGGAGCCACGAGCAGATGGAGTCCTACATCAGAGAGAAAGAGATTCCGTGTCCCACCTGCGGCAAGCATAATTTCACGGAGATTCGTGAGTTCAATCTGATGTTTAAGACCTTCCAGGGAGTGACGGAAGACGCCAAGAGTGTCGTATATCTGCGTCCGGAGACGGCGCAGGGTATCTTCGTGAATTTCAAGAATGTACAGCGTACATCCAGAAAGAAGATTCCTTTCGGAATCTGCCAGATTGGTAAGTCATTCCGTAACGAGATTACACCAGGGAACTTTACGTTCCGTACCAGAGAGTTTGAACAGATGGAACTTGAATTCTTCTGCGAGCCGGATACAGACCTTGAGTGGTTCGCATACTGGAAGCAGTTCTGTCTTGACTGGCTTGAGGCTCTGGGACTTAAGAAGGAAGAGGTTCGTTACCGCGACCACTCACCGGAAGAACTGAGCCACTACAGTAAGGCAACCACAGACGTGGAATTCCTGTTCCCGTTTGGATGGGGCGAACTGTGGGGAATTGCCGACAGGACAGATTTCGATCTGACGCAGCATCAGAATACTTCCAAGCAGGACATGACTTATTTTGACGATGAGAAGAAGATCAAATACATTCCTTATGTCATTGAGCCGTCGCTTGGTGCGGACCGTATGGTACTTGCATTCCTGTGCAGCGCATACGATGAAGAGGAGCTGGAAGGAGGAGACATGAGGACAGTCCTTCGTTTCCATCCGGCGCTGGCGCCAGTGAAGATTGGTGTGCTGCCTCTTTCCAAGAAGCTGAACGAGGGTGCGCAGAAGGTATACGCAGAGCTTTCTAAGAAGTATAACTGTGAGTACGACGAGCGCGGCAATATCGGTAAGCGTTACCGCCGCCAGGATGAGATCGGGACGCCGTTCTGTGTGACCTATGACTTTGAGTCTGAGGAAGACGGAGCCGTAACCGTCCGTGAGCGTGACTCCATGGAGCAGGAAAGAGTTAAGATTGAAGAACTGGACGCATATTTCGCAAAGAAGTTCGAGTGGTAGGCTGATTTTGAAACAGAAAGTTTCATTTAGAAAAAGGGGACGCAGTAAGCAGGTTCTTACTGCGTCCCCTTTATAGATTTCATGAGGATACTCATGCATGTAATTAATTGTTATAATTCTCCGGATGAAGCCGTCTGTCTCTGTACTCTGCACAGGCTGTGAACAGTACGTCTGTAGAGGAATTCAGACCTGTCTCGCAGGAATCCTGGATAACGCCCACGATGAAACCAACGCCGACTACCTGCATTGCGATATCATTAGAGATACCGAAGAGACTGCAGGCCATAGGAATCAGAAGCAGAGATCCGCCCGCTACGCCGGAAGCTCCCGCCGCACTGGCTGCAGACAGTACGCAAAGGATGAACGCAGTCGGAAAATCTACGGAAACATTCATGGTATGAGCCGCCGCCAGCGCCATAGTGGAGATTGTAATGGCAGCTCCCGCCATGTTGATGGTAGCTCCAAGGGGGATGGATACGGAGTAAGTATTCTCATCCAGTCCAAGGCTCTCGCACAGTTCCATGTTCACAGGAATATTGGCTGCAGAACTACGGGTAAAGAACGCTGTGATAAAGCTGTCCTTCAGACAACGGAATACCAGAGGAAACGGATTCTTCCGGATGCACAGGAAAGCAATCAACGGGTTCAGAACCAGCGCTACGAACGCCATAGTGCCGACCAGAACCAGAATCAGACGGCCATAGCTTAACAATACTCCTAAGCCCTGCTCTGAGATAGTGGTAAAGATCAGTCCCATGATACCGAAAGGAGCACAGCTGATAATCCACTTTACGGCGGTGGCTACTGCGTCTGAGATGTTCTCTAACGCCTGCTTGGTGCCGTTATTCGCCTTCTTGAGGGCGATTCCGAAGATGCAGGCCCATGCCAGGATACCGATATAGTTCGCTTTCACGATGGAATCCACCGGATTCGCTACAACGTTCATCAGAAGATTGGTCAGAACTTCCGTCACTCCGCTTGGAGGTGCGACGTCACTGGCTGCAGTACTCTCGGACAGTGTCAGCGTAATCGGGAAGAGATAACTTGCCATTACCGCTGAAAGTGCAGAAATCAGATTCCCCAGCAGATAGAGGACTACAATAAACTTCATATTCGTCTTCTGTCCTTCTCCCATGTGGCACAATGCGCTCATAACAAGGAAGAATACGAGAATTGGGGCGACTCCCTTCAAAGCCCCTACAAACAGGTTCCCCAGGATAGAGATTGCCGATGCCTGCGGAATTACCAGACCAAGAATGATACCGATGATCAGCCCGCACAGGATTCTTTTGACAAGGCTGATACTGTTCCATTTGTTTAGTACGTTCTTCATGTTTCCTACCTCTCTTTGCAGACGAAGAGATCTGCAAATCCTCTCTTTAAAAATATGTTCCCCGATGTTATTGATATATGATCATGGAGGAAGATGTCAGAGGTAACACCAGGCTCCCTTCCGTTCAGAATATATCAATAATAACAAGATATATTATATAGAAAAAGCGGCGGTTTGTAAATGCCATTTTGTAAAAAATGACTAATAATATTTTTTGGAATGTGAAAATGTTGTCAATATAGACGAAAAAAAGTAAAAATATAATAAAAAAATTATGAGAAAATACGATGATCTTATCATTTGCAGAGATGTTTGGGACATCTGTAAAAAATAGTAGGATATCTGGATGATAAGATAAAAAAAATAGACAAAATATACAAAGGAATCCGTTGTACAAGATGACAAGGAGTGTTATAATGGCAGTAGCGAGACGTCGCCCGGGGAGGCGGCAGGAACAGGAGGAATATAGAATTGAGTGAGATGAATGATGGATTGATGTGGGCGCTTGTGAAGGAGAAGCCGGAAGAAGGGCTGTGGATGAAGAGAGTGCCGGTACCGGAAGTAGGACCCAATGACGTAAAGATTAAGATTCGCAAGACGGCAATCTGCGGAACAGACGTACATATCTATCAGTGGAATGACTGGGCGCAGCATACAATCCCGGTAGGTCTGACGGCAGGGCATGAATACGTGGGAGAGGTTGTTGAAGTCGGAGAAGGCGTCAGAGGCTTTAAGGCTGGCGATCTTGTTTCCGGCGAGGGGCATATTACCTGCGGCAAGTGCAGGAACTGTCTGGAAGGCCATAAGGAGAACTGTAAGGATGCGAAAGGCGTAGGCGTGAACCGTAACGGGGCTTTTGCAGAGTATCTGGTAATCCCGTCCTGCAACGTATGGCCGTGCAATCCGGCAATCCCGGAAGAGATGTATGCAATTTTTGATCCGTTCGGCAATGCCACTCATACGGCGCTGTCTTACGAGATGCTCGGCGAGGACGTGCTGGTAGCAGGGGCGGGACCGATCGGCTGTATGGCTGCTGCGATTGCTAAGTTCTCTGGCGCAAGGCACGTAGTTGTGACAGACATGAATCCCTACAGGCTTGACCTGGCTAAGAAGCTTGGAGCTACCAGAGTCGTGAACCTGAAGGAAGAGAAACTCTCTGACGTAATGAAAGAGATCGGCATGACGGAAGGATTTGACGTAGGGCTTGAGATGTCCGGATCACAGGCCGGACTTCACGATATGATCCACAATATGAAGCATGGCGGCAACATTGCGCTTCTGGGGCTGCAGAGGACGGATGCCACCGTAGATCTTGAGACCGTGATCTTTAACGGACTGAATATCCGCGGTATCTATGGAAGAAAGGTATGGGATACCTGGTACAAGATGTCTACGATGATCCAGGCAGGGCTTGACATTTCACCGATTATCACACACCATTTCGATATCAAGGACTATGAGAAGGGATTCGAGGCAATGATCTCGGGACAGTCCGGCAAGGTAATTCTTGACTGGGCCCATGTGAATGATTAATAATATGATGTTGGGGGCAAAAGGTTTTTTGCCCCTATATACCACGGATTGCTTTGCATTTCATGCTCCCGCAATCCTAAAACACCTCAAATCCGCTCATTTTTCTGTGAAAAATGGCTGCTTTTCGGTGTTTTGCGGGCCTCAGGTTCAAAATTCTCTTGCAGGCGAGCCTGCATCGGATTTTGAATCTGGGACCCTGGTATCATAATATTTAAAAAAGGAAGGAATAATAAGAATATGGCACGTAAAGACGATATTTTAAGCATTTATACGAAAGAAGTAGAGGGAATCCGGGAAGCCGGTCTGTTCAAAGGCGAGGCGCCTTTTGTTTCGCCCCAGGGCGCAAGGGTGAAGATGGAAGACGGAAGAGAACTGCTCTGCATGTGTGCGAACAACTATCTGGGACTGGGCGATAACCCAAGGCTGATTGAGGCGGCGAAGAGAACTTACGATGAGAAAGGATACGGCGTGGCTTCCGTGCGGTTCATCTGCGGAACCCAGGACATCCACAAGAGGCTGGAGAAGAAGATCTCCGACTTCCTCGGAACAGACGACACGATTCTTTACTCTTCCTGCTTTGATGCGAACGGAGGACTGTTTGAGACGATTCTGACGGCGGATGATGCGGTAATCAGTGACGAACTGAACCATGCTTCCATTATCGACGGCGTACGTCTGTGTAAAGCAAAACGTTTCCGTTATAAGAACAATAACATGGAAGACCTGGAAGCGAAACTAAAAGAAGCGGACGAGGCCGGCGCAAGGATCAAGCTGATCGCCACAGACGGCGTCTTTTCCATGGACGGTATCATCTGTAACTTAAAGGGCGTGTGCGACCTTGCAGACCAGTACAATGCACTGGTGATGGTGGACGACAGCCATGCGGTAGGTTTTGTAGGAAAGACCGGACGGGGAACGCCGGAACACTGCGGTGTACAGGGACGGGTAGACATTATCACCGGGACTTTGGGTAAGGCTCTTGGAGGAGCATCCGGCGGCTACACATCGGGACGTAAGGAGATTATCGACCTGCTTCGTCAGAGAAGCCGTCCGTACCTGTTCTCCAATTCTTTGGCCCCGGCGATTGCCGGCGCAAGTATCGAGTTGTTCGATATGTTGGATGAGAGTACCGAACTTCGGGATCATCTGGAAGAGGTAACGGCCTATTACCGTAAGGAGCTGGTGGACAACGAATTTGATGTGATTCCGGGCACACATCCATGCGTACCTGTTATGCTGTACGATGAGAAGACTGCGGCAGAATTCGCAAAGAGGATGATGGAGAAGGGCGTGTACGTGGTTGCGTTCTCCTATCCGGTAGTGCCGAAGGGGAAGGCAAGGATCCGTACCCAGGTATGCGCAAGCCATACGAAGGAAGATATTGATTTCATTGTAAAATGCTTCAAAGAAGTCAGAGAAGAGATGAAATAACAGATCAGGGGCGTAGTAAGAGAACATTTTACTGCGTCCTCTCATTTGCCATTCTATATGGAGAGGCGGCAGGAAGTTTCAATAGGTGCCAGGTAATATTTAAAAAGAAAAAAATCAGGGAGGTATCATCATGAGCAGAGAAAATATATGGAGATCTTATTCTCCGGCAGTCATGGAGGAACTGGAGAAGGTAAACAATGAGTATAAGTTATGCCTGGATGAAGGCAAGACAGAGAGGGAGTGTATTGATCTTTCTGTCAAAAGGCTTGAGGAGAAGGGGTATCAGTCTCTGGAGGCTGTGAAAGAGGCGAATCAGCCGTTAAAATCCGGCGATAAAGTCTATTCCGTATGCATGAACAAAGCAATCGCCGCCTTCCATATCGGAAAGCAGCCACTGGAAGCAGGCATGAACATCCTGGGAGCCCACATTGACTCTCCCAGGATTGACATCAAACAGAACCCTCTGTACGAGAACGAAGAACTTGCCTATCTGGACACCCACTACTATGGCGGCATCAAGAAATACCAGTGGGTTACGCTTCCCCTTGCGCTTCACGGTGTCATTGCAAAGAAAGACGGTACGGTGATCAAGGTGAATATTGGTGAAAATGAGAACGATCCGGTATTCGTCATTACGGATCTGCTGGTACATCTGGCGGCGAAGCAGATGGAGAAGAAAGCCGGTGAAGTGATTGAGGGCGAGAAGCTGGATCTGCTTTTCGGGAGCCGTCCCATCGAGAAAGACGAGTCTCTGGATAAAGAGGAAAAGGACGTCGTGAAAGCCAATGTTATGAGTATCTTAAAAGAATACTATGATATGGAGGAAGATGACTTTGCGTCTGCAGAGCTGGAACTTGTTCCGGCAGGCAAGGCAAGAGACTGTGGAATTGACCGGAGCATGGTACTGGCCTACGGGCAGGACGACCGTGTCTGCGGCTTCACATCCCTGTTTGCGATTCTGGACGTGGAAGAAGTGGAGAAGACCGCATGCTGTATCCTGGTAGATAAAGAAGAGATTGGAAGCGTAGGAGCCACCGGAATGCACTCTCGTTTTTTTGAAAATGCGGTTGCCGAACTGATTGCGCTTGAGAGCGGCGAGTCAGATCTGAAGTTAAGGCGGGCCCTTGCAAATTCCAGAATGCTTTCTTCAGATGTAAGCGCAGCTTACGACCCTATGTTTGCAGAAGCCTTCGAGAAGCGCAGTTCCGCATTCTTCGGCAAAGGACTGGTATTCAACAAATTTACCGGAAGCAGGGGAAAAGGAGGCTCTAACGACGCAAACGCCGAATATCTGGCGCAGATCAGAAAGATCATGGACGAGGGCGAGGTGGCCTACCAGTATGCCGAACTGGGTAAGGTAGACGTAGGCGGAGGTGGAACCATTGCCTATATCATGGCGAATTACGGTATGGAAGTGATTGACAGCGGCGTTGCCGTTCTGAGCATGCATGCGCCATGGGAAGTAACCAGCAAGGCGGATGTGTATGAAGCTTATAAGGGATATAAGGTATTTCTGAAAGCACGTTAAATGAATACTGCCGGAGTAATAGCCGGGAATCAAGGAGCCGCCGCAGGCTGAAGAGTCATCTCAATACCATTCTGCGACGGCTTCTTTTTATCTCTTCTTTTTCTTATCTCGATTGCTTCCCCTCAAAGCTTCTGTAATCCCCTTCACGGAAGAGGAATACTCTGACGGCGACATTCCTGTAGCTGCCTTAAACTGTTTGGAAAAATAGGGCAGAGAGCTGTAAGACAGAAAATAAGCGATCTCTGTAAAATTCATGGTTCCTTCCCGAATGATTTCCTTAGCCCGCTGGATTTTCATGGTATTGAAGTAGTCGATTGCCCCGCACTCTTTCGCATCGTGAAACAGGGCCTGCAGAGAAGAGCGGCTGATGGAAAATTCATTACAGATATCCGTAAGTCTGATCTGTTCACAGATCCGTAATTCCATGTACTCAATAATCCGTTCCAGCCGGTCCTGTCTGGCAGACTGCTTTTCGGGAGATTCCTTAGGAATCGCAGAATCAGACACCGTGCTTTCCTGGTGGTTGCGGATACAGGTAATCAGAAATAACTCCAGATACAGGATAATCAGCTGTTGTGAAGCAAAAGGTGTATTGTCCTTGATCTGAACCTGTTCAATCGTGGGCACATGCATAGGTGTGGAAAAAGTCTGACGGCCTTCCGAGATGATATGGGAGATCAGAGTGCGCTCCTCGCTGGATAACGTATAACTTTTATGTACAAAATGCTTCATAGACGGTGAATGGCATATGAAAGAGATTACCACAAGGTTGGGTGAATTCTTTCCAATGGATTTTATGGCATGGAATTCATTAGGCTGATGGAAAATGATATCGCCAGTATTCAGCGTCATCCAGGTATCATCAGAACGCACGGAAACAGTCCCGTTGTCAATATATAAAAATTCCCAGAAATCATGGGCCTCTCCCTGGAAAGTGAAATTCTTCATATATTCAAAATAATGAAGGGTAATAATGGAGTCAATATGAATCTCTTTGTGCATTTTAGTTCGGATATAAGTCATAGGAACACCTCTCTTCGTATATGTCTTGTCACTTATCAACAACGATAAAGTAAATGAGCAAGCACGCTTTAGCGTGCTTGTATAAATAATACCAGAAACAAGATGATTATACAATAACCATAGACGATGATATAAGCATCATTGTGCAGATTATAATATAATATTATACAAATAGAAGGGAAAAGAAACATAATAACCAAAAAAGAAAGGGACGATATGACAAATATAGAGGTAAATAATATAAAAATTTGTTTTGA
The DNA here is from genome assembly GCA_910579925.1 of uncultured Dorea sp. GTDB lineage: Bacteria > Bacillota > Clostridia > Lachnospirales > Lachnospiraceae > Sporofaciens. The sequence continues at coordinate 93,996 of CAJTVY010000005.1, read as the reverse complement.
TGAAGAAACTCTCCGGTTTACCTTATATAAGAAGGAAACCGAGTGGAAATGGAAAGAATCCTATAGACCCTATCTGGAGTATGAAGACGGGAGTCTGGAATTTGCGGATGCAGCCACTATCACACATGAGCGGGTAGAAAGTGGAATCGGAACGGGGATCCGAAGCAGATACCAGGGATTTCTGGTGAAGGGGAAAGAGATTTCCTATGAGTTCGAGACCTATGTGTGGATCGAATATGCAACGGAAGACATCTATTTTGAATGGATCCCGGTCTGCGAAGAAGGACTGGAAGTAAAGAGGGTATACTGGCCGGGCGCCATGGCGTTTGAAGAGAAGCGGGAAGACTGGTATACATTGCTGAACTGCCAGCAGGGTCTTTTGATTCCCAATACCTGGGAGACGGAGCTGGGGGCCATCGTGTTTGACGGATTTTTTGGAACCGCAGGAGGATATATGCCCTGGTTCGGACAGATCAAAGAAGGGGAAGGATGTCTTGCTCTGTGTATGACGCCGTGGAACGGGGGATATCAGGCGGAACATCCGGCAGGAGGCCCTTATACCCATGCCAGCGTATGGTTTGAGCCAAGTCTTGGCAGGATGGATTACCGCAGGATTATTCGGTATACCTTAATGAGCCAATGTGATTATAACGACATGTGCAAATGTTACCGTTCCTATGTAAACGAGCAGGGGAAACTGCGCACCTTGAAAGAGAAAGCGGAAAAGGTGCCGGCAGTTGACCAGCTTATCGGTTCGGGATTCGTACATACGGGAATCAAGACCCATGTCAGAGAGAACTCGGATTTCTTTGATAAAGACCAGCCCGATAAGAACAAACATCTGACTACATTTGCACAGAGAGAGGCGCAGATGAGGGAACTGTATAAGGCGGGAGTCAGAAAGGTTTATCTCCATCTGGACGGATGGGCGCAGCCAGGCTATGACAACCAGCATCCGGATTATTCCCCGGCGTGTGAGGAGGCAGGCGGCTGGAAGGGGATGAAGTCTCTTGCAGATACCATGCATGAACTTGGGTATCTTTTCGGGATTCATGACCAGTACCGGGATTACTATCTGTCGGCGCCCAGTTTTGACGAAGATTATGCCTGCAGACTGACCGACGGGACCATTCCGCAGCATCAGCGCTGGGCGGGCGGGCCTCAGTCCTATCTGTGCGCCACACAGGCGCCACATTATGTAAAGAGGAATTTCGCCAGACTTCGTGAGAACAATATTGAACTGGACTGTGCATATCTGGATGTATTTACCTGTAATGAGGGAGATGAATGTAACAATCCCCGGCACAGGATGAGCAGAAGGGACTGCTATGAGGCGAGAAACCACTGCTTTGATTATCTGATGTCCCAGGGAATTCTGCCAAGTTCTGAGGAAGTGAACGACTGGTGCGTCCCCAGTATGGTATTCAGCCACTATGCGCCTTACGACTTCATGCTTCGGGAACCGGGAAGCCCGAAATACGGCGTGCCGGTGCCGCTGTTCAACCTGGTGTACCATGACTGCTTAATCGAGCCATGGATGATGGACCGGGTAAGCGACGAAGAGGACTATATGCTGTACGCTCTGTTAAACGGCGGCGCTCCTTATCTTCTGAGAGACGGAGCCTATCCCAACTTTGACGGGTCCTTTGAGACGGTGGGATTAAGCTTAAGAGAAGACATCCGGCGAAGCGGCGTGGTATCCGAGCTGCATGAGAAGGTTGCCAAATGTGAGATGGTCTGTCACGAACTGGTGGACGGAGACTACGAAATCCACAGGACGATCTTCTCCGACGGAACAACGGTGACGGTTGATTTCAGAAGACAGACCTACGAAATTGTCTACGGGATTGACCGGGAACGCAAGGAAGAGAAAAAAATCGGGTAAAGTCGATTATTCGCATAAAAAGAGAGGGATGGAAAGATGAGTAAAGTCATGAAAGTTGCCATTGCAGGACTTGGAGGACGGGGAAAAGATATCTATGCAAAGTCCGCAAAACTTCATCCAGATAAGATGGAGATCGTTGCGGTTGCGGATATCGACCCGGAGAAAGTGGATCTTGTTGCGAAAGAGTACAACGTTCCGAAGGAAGCCTGTTTTTCCAGCGCCGAAGAGATGTTGAGGCAGGATAAGCTTGCGGATGCGATGATTATTGCCACTCAGGACCGGCAGCATGTAGGGCATGCCATAGCCGCGCTGGAAAAGGGGTATCATCTGCTGCTTGAGAAACCCATTTCTCCGGATCTTGACGAGTGCAGAAAGCTGGCGGAAGTTGCGAAGCGCTGCAAAAAGGAGGTGGTCGTATGCCATGTGCTCAGGTATACGCCGATCTATCAGAAGGTGAAGGAACTGCTGGATTCCGGCGTCATCGGAGACGTGGTTTCCATTATGGCGTCCGAGAACGTAGGATGGTATCACCAGGCCCACAGCTTCGTGCGCGGGAACTGGGCGAATTCCAAAGAAACAAGCCCTATGATTCTGCAGAAATGCTGCCATGACATGGATCTCTATCTCTGGCTGGCAGGAAAGACCTGTGAATCCCTGACTTCCTATGGAGACACCTATCTGTTCAAGGAAGAGAAGGCGCCAGAAGGGTGTGCCACACATTGTTTCAATGGATGCAGGGTGAAGGAAGACTGCCCCTTTGACGCAGAAAAGATCTATCTGGATAACAAAGTGTTCGGTTACCGGGGCGGGAACCGGATCTGGCCTCTGGACGTATTGGTGCCCGCAGGTCCGACGGAAGAAAAGGTTCTGGAGGTCGTTAAGAATGGCAGATATGGACAGTGTGTTTACCACTGTAACAACGATGTAGTAGATCACCAGGTGGTGAATTTAAGAATGACAGACGGAACCACCATGAGTTTTACCATGTGCGGGTTTACGCCTGAGATTTCCAGATATGCAAGGTTCATGGGAACCAGAGGCGAGATCCGTGTAGAAATGGTACAGCTTGCCGAAAACTGTGAGATTAGCATCCGGAAGTTTGAGAGTGATATGCCTGTGGAAAAGATTGACGTAGCCTCCCTTTCCGATGATTTCTCCGGGCACGGCGGCGGAGACGATCGTATGGTGGTGGAATTTCTGGATATTATCAGCGGAGAAAAGGAGGAGAGTTCTTATGTAACCTCTCTGGAGCGCTCCCTGGAAAGCCATTACTGCGCCCTGGCGGCAGAGTATTCAAGGACCCATGACGGATGCCCTGTGCAGGTGGCAGAATTCGCAAAATAGTTATAGGTATGTAAGCCTTCTGGAATTAAGGGGGCTTCATAGATAGATTCAAATTCTGAAAATAAAAAGAAAAGGAGAGTGGAACTATGAAAAAGAATTTGAGAAGATTAGTAGCATTTGGACTTACGGCAGCGATGGGAGCAACGATGCTTACCGGATGCGGCGGCGGAGACAAGGGGGGAGGAGCCTCTTCTTCTGACGGCGGAAGCAAAGACGGCAAAGTAGAACTTACCATGGCTGTATGGGATTCCGATCAGGAACCGGTTATGCAGAAGATGGCGGAGGCCTACACCAAAGAGCATCCAAACGTAACGGTAAAGACACAGCTTACGACATGGACAGAATACTGGACAAAGCTTGAGGCAAGCGCAATGGGCAATTCCTCTGCAGATATCATTACTATGAATGTCCTTCACGTAGAGGAGTATGCAGACGCAGGGATCCTCATGGATCTGACAGACGCAGAGAAGGAGTCAGACCTTAAGGCAAGCGAGAACTTCCCGGCGCCGCTGTTAAACGGTTATACGGTGGAAGGTAAATTATACGGAATCCCGAAGGATTTTGACACAAACGCTATTTTCTATAATAAAGAGATCTTTGACAATGCGAACGTAGAATATCCGAAGGATGGAATGACATTCGAAGAGTTCCGCAAAATCTGTGAGGATCTTGACGCAGCAGGGCTTCCGGAAGGCGTATATCCAGTGCCGGTTAACCGTAACTCAGGACAGACGACTTATGATGCGACAATCTATGCAAACGACGGATATATCCTGAATGAGGATAACACAGAGGTAGGCTGGGACGATCCTAAGACGATCGGCGGAATCCAGCCATGGCTTGACCTGGTGCTTGACGGACTTTCACCGTCTCTTGAGCAGATGGCGAACACAGACCCGGACAGCATGTTCCAAGGCGGACAGGTAGCGATGTACCTTTCCGGTAACTATATGATTCCATCTTACAACAAGACTTTGGAAGGAAAGTACGGTATCGTTTCCAGACCGACCTTTAACGGTAAGAATACAGATATCATCAACGGTCTTGCATTCTCCGTATCTGCATTCACAGAGCATCCGGAAGAGGCTGTAGACTTTGCATTATGGCTTGGAAGCAAAGAGGCTCAGACAATTCAGGCTGAGGCAGGCGTTGTTATCTCCGCAAGAAACGACTGTCAGGATATCTATGTTGGGACACATCCAGACCTGAACCTGCAGGTATTCCTTGACAATGTAGAGAACGCAGAGCTGCTTCCGCACTGTAAGGCGACATCCGAACTTGCACAGGTTGAGAAGACATATCTGGAGCAGGCATGGATGGGCGAGATTACTCTGGAAGAGGCATGTAAGAAGATTAAGCCTGAAGCAGACGCAATCCTTGACAAAATGAACGCAAAATAAGTAAAGTAGGGATAGAGTATGGGCGAGGAAAAGAAAATGGCAAAACCTGTGAAACGGAAAGCCAGTAAAAGAGAAAAGAAGGACTGGCTGGCGGCATATGTCTTTATTGCGCCGGTAACGATCGGACTTGTGATATTCTATGTATTTCCGTTCATCCAGAACTTCTGGTTTAGTTTTAATGATGTGAATAAGTTTAATATGGCTACCTTTGTAGGGCTGGCGAATTACAAGCAGTTATTCCAGGAGCCGGATCTCCTTCTGGCTTTGAAGAACACGCTGATCTATGCGGTCGTTACGGTTCCGATTGGCCTGGGGCTTTCGCTGGTGGTTGCATCGTTGCTGAATTCTAAGATTAAGGGTACTTCCTTTTATCGTACAATTTACTTTCTGCCGTCCGTAACCATGTCAGTAGCCGTTGCCCTGGTATGGAAGCTGATCTTCCACAGCGAGTACGGAATCTTCAACGCTGTGATTGAAGCTCTCGGAGGACAGGGAAAGAGCTGGCTGACTACGCCGTCCACGGCGCTTGGATGCGTTATGATCGTGGCGATCTGGGGAAGCGTCGGATACAATATGATTATTCTGCTGGCAGGTATGCAGGGTATTTCCAAGTCCTATTACGAAGCGGCGGCAATCGACGGAGCCGGTCCTGGAACCATATTTTTCAAGATTACCATACCGTTGCTTTCGCCGACGATCTTTTTCGTAATCATCACGGGAATGATCGGCGCCTTCCAGGTGTTCGACAGTATCTACATGATGATCGACCCGACGACGAACCCGGCATTCAACCAGGTTAAGACCATGAACGTACTGTTCTACCAGAATGCGTTTATGTACGGATATAAAGGTTATGCGGCGGCAATCTCAATCTTCATGTTCGCAATCATTATGATTATTACCGTAATCCAGATGATCGGACAGAAGAAATGGGTGAACTACGACTAAGGGAAGGAGGAAATACGATGTCAAAGTCAGCGTCAAGAAAGCGTTTGCTGATACATATTATATTGATAGCGGGTATTGCGATTACGGTATTCCCATTCCTTTGGATGGTGTTTACGTCATTTAAGACATTGCCGGAATCGATGAAGATACCGCCGGCCATACTGCCGGAAGCGCTGAATACGGAGTCATACCAGTATGTGTGGGATGTACTCCCGTTCGGAACCATTTATACAAATACGATTATTGTTACCATCATAACGGTGCTCGTCCAGGTTGCCTTCTGTACGATGGCGGCTTATGGATTCGCAAGGATTGATTTCCCGTTCAAGAATGCGATATTTTTGATTATCTTATCCATTCTGATGGTGCCGGGACAGATATTCCTGATTCCGCAGTACCTGATCATCCAGAAATTAGGAATGATTAATACGCTGCCAGGTCTGTTCCTGCCAAACTTGTTCAGTGCGTTTGGAACGTTCCTGCTTCGGCAGTTCTTTATGTCACTGCCGAAGGAGCTTGAAGAGGCGGCGCTTTTGGACGGATGTAACAGATTCCAGATTTTTGGGAAGATTATGCTTCCGCTTGTAAAACCGGGTATTGTTGCACTGGTAATCTTTACTGCGAAGTTCGCATGGAACGACTTCATGTGGCCGTTGATTGTCAATTCAGATCCGGCTAAGATGACATTAGCTCCTGCGTTATCGCTTTTGAAGGGCCAGTATGCGACAAACTATCCTGCCCAGATGGCAGGAGCCGTGTTGGCGGTAATACCGATGGTCGTATTGTTCTTCATCTTTCAGAAGCAGTTCATCGAAGGTGTTGCACAGTCTGGTATCAAGGGTTAGTTATATAGTGTTATTTTTGAAGTTTTGGGGGAGAGGTGCGAGTCTCTCTCCCATTTTGTGTGGAATTATTTAGATCTAAAAATATAGAAAGGCAGGGAAAAGGTAAAAATGTGTGAAAGAGAGTTTAGACTGGAGGGTGTGGAATCTGTCAGGAGGGCTCCATCTGAACCCCATATTGTTTATATCTCCTTTTGCGGCGGCGTGAAGGGCAAGGTTACGTTCTTAGAGGAAAATATTTTTCGCTATGACGTAGATCCCGAGGGAGAATTTCCAGTCTATGCGAAGCCGGCGCAAGCGGAGCATACGGCAAGAATCCAGCAACGTCCCGATGAGTCAGAAGCCTACACAAGACCTGGTGCAGAGGTGGAAGAATCAGAGGGCTTTATTACTATTCTGTGCGGAAATACTTCTGTGAGTTTTGATAAGGCTGCGGCGACGCTTAGGATCCGGCAGAAAGACAGGGTTGTAATGGAAGAAGCAAAACCGCTTGCGATTAAGGAAGGGTCTGTTGTGCAGACATTAATCCGGCAGAAAGGCGAGGATTTTTACGGAGGCGGAACACAGAACGGACGTTTCCTGCATACCGGTAAGAAAATACAGATTGTCAATGAGAGCGCCTGGATGGACGGCGGCGTGGCTTCCCCGAATCCTTTTTATTTTACCACTGCAGGATACGGGGTGCTCAGGAATACCTTTTCCGAAGGAAATTATGATTTCGGCGAGGAAAATAGTGCCCTGGAAGATGAGAGAAGGTCTGTGATCGTCACCGAACATAAGGAAAACAGATTCAGCGCCTATTATTTTCTGTCCGGTGAAGAGAATGAAAGGCGGATGGTACAGGAACTTCTGCAGGGATACTATCATGTGACGGGGAACCCGGCGCTGCTTCCAGAGTACGGTTTCTACGAGGGACATCTGAACTGCTATAACCGTGACGCGTGGTCCAAAGAATCCGGTGGTAAGGCATGGATTGTGAAAGGAAGCGATTCTCATACCAGCGAGGGAAGGACGAGATACGAAAGCGGTATGGCGACAGGCTACAGGCTTTCCGAGAACCTTCACTCGGAATCTCTGAATGCAGAAAAACCACATACGGCAATCTCTAATTATCCTGAGACGGTGGATACTCCATATGAATATTCGGCAAGGGCCGTCCTTGAGGAGTATATCCGCTATGATATGCCACTTGGTTATTTCCTGCCAAATGACGGTTACGGCGGAGGCTACGGGCAGAACGGCTACTATGTGCAGGGCGGCGTAAATGAGGACGGAAGCAGCAGCCGGGAGAGGCTTGCGGCTGTGGACGCCAATGTGGAAAACTTTGCCAGATTTACAAAATTTGCCAACAGTAAAGGGGTGGCCTCTGGGCTGTGGACGGAGAGCAGTCTTTCTCCTGATTCAGATGGCGAGACATACTGGCACCTTCTGAGGGACTTCCGAAAGGAAGTGACTGTGGGCGGAGCCACGACGCTAAAGACGGACGTAGCCTGGGTAGGTCCTGGGTATTCCTTTCAGCTGAACGGCGTGAAGACTGCATATGACATCGTCACGACTGAAAAAGAGATCCGGCCGAATATCATATCCCTGGACGGCTGGGCAGGCTCCCAACGATTTAACAGTGTGTGGACAGGGGATCAGACCGGGGGAAACTGGGAATATATCCGTTTCCACATCCCTACTTACATTGGAAGCTCTCTAAGCGGCAATCCCAATATTGGAAGCGATATGGACGGAATTTTTGGGGGACGGGCGTTGATCGCGGTGCGGGATTACCAGTGGAAGGCGTTTACTCCCCAGATGTTAAACATGGACGGCTGGGGAAGTTACATGAAGGCGCCTTATACCTTTGGGGATCCCTATACGGGAATCAACCGCATGTACATGAAGATAAAGTCACAGCTAATGCCCTATATCTATACCTGCGCTGCCTCTGCGTCCAATATTGATACCGGGAATGGCGATACGGGACTTCCGATGGTGAGGGCAATGTTTCTTGAGTATCCAGAGGATTCCTATGCAAGAACCAGGGAGATGCAGTATCAGTTCATGCTTGGGGAAAGTCTTTTGGTTGCGCCGGTTTACAGGAATGTCGCGGCGGACGAGATGGGAAATGACGTCAGAAACCGTATCTATCTTCCGGATCCTAATGAAGTGTGGACAGATTACCTGACGGGACAGAAATACCAGGGAGGACAGGTTCTCAATAACTTTGACGCACCAATCTGGAAACTGCCGGTATTTGTGAAAAGCGGGGCTATCCTTCCTATGTATGAGGAGAACAATACCCCGGAAGCGGTAGACAGAACCCGCCGTCTGGTGGAATTCTGGCCGTCTGGTATAAGCGAATACACGCTGTATGAAGATGATGGAAAATACGTGAGCAACCGGACAGAAGAGGATAAGGATTATGGCGTCATTGATCATATATCCTACGGAAATCATGTGTCTGTGAGATATACGTCTGCAGTGGAAGGAAACCGGGCGACGCTTACGGCAGAGAGGGCTTCGGGGGAGTATGAAGGGTATGTCCAGAAGCGAAGCACAACCTTTATCGTCCATCTGTCGGAAAAACCGGAAGAAGTCATTGCAAAGAATGGGGATAAGCTTCTTTGCATGAGGGAACAGACGGCATGGGAAGCATTTGAAAACGAAGCGCCCAAAGAGGGAGAAGCCTTTTTCTTCTATGACGGCAGTCCTGAACTTCGTACCTTTGCCCCGGCAGAGGAAAGAGAGATTGCGAAGCTGGTAAAAGAGGCAGAAATTACGCCAAGGCTTTATGTGAGGCTGTGTCCTGCGGATATTGGGAAAGAAAGCCAGACCGTGGAGATAGAAGGGTTTGTCAATGAATTTGTCCGTCCGGCTGACAAGGAGGACAGAAGTCTTTCCATTCCTGTACTTTGTGCGCCGCAGGAACAGAAAACGTCCGATTCTATCTGGTTGAACTGGACAGAGGTTTTGGAGGCAGACTCTTACGAAATGCTGGTTGACGGGACTCTTTATGCGATGGGGAATACCTGTTCTTATCTGCATGACGAATTAGAGTATCATTCGGAGCATTCTTACCGGGTTCGTGCAAGGAATGCAAAAGGATACTCCCCTTGGAGTGAAGAACTGAGGGAAAGTTCCCTACTTGATCCATGGAGAAATGAAATCGGCGCCCTGGGTACAATCCTATGGACAGGCGGCGATGAGGCAGGTGCGTTGAAGTATGCTACAGACCATAGCTTCCGGGGATTATTCTTTGCTGCGGACGATGTGGTAAAAGACAGGATTCCGTTTATTTACGACTTTGGGGCAGTATGGGAGCTGGACAGATTTGAATACTATCCGCGGGACAGCTATGGAAGCGGCACTGTGGAGCGGATGAACATCTATTCCAGTCTCGACAAGGCGCACTGGAAACTGGAGTGGAACGGAGAGGACCATGAAGAATGGAGCTATGACGAGAACCTTGAGGTGGAAGAAAATGTTAAGACGGTATCCCTTGACGGCGTGAGCGCCCGTTATCTGAAATTGGAGATTGCAAAATCGAAGAAGAACTTCTTTGCGGCTCACGAACTTCCTGTATACAAGAAAGACGGTTCCCAGCCGTTTGCAGTAGGAAGCACGAATAAGAATGAGAAGGTCGCTGAGGGAGATTATATTAACATGAAGAATTACCTCGGGACTTCTGTTAAGGATGGAGCTAATTTCGTAGATCAGATCCAGAAACGATGCGGCGACGTGAATATGAACGGCGTTTATGATGTGTACGATTATGCCTTTACCATGTTTGCGCTTGACGGAGGGACGAAGCAGAAAGGAAAGGTGTCTGGAAGCATCTCGCTGATTCCAGAGGCAGAGACGATCAAGGCAGGGGAAACCTTCATGATGGCAGTTACGGCCAGAGATGTTGAGAATCTGAATGCGTTCGGGAAAGTACTGGACTACGACCCGGCCCGTCTGGAGTTCGTGTCTGTTGTACCAGGCGGAGACATTGCGCAGATGGAGAATCTGACGGTAAACAAACGGTACAGCGACGGTACGGCCTATGTGAACCTTGCATTCGCAAACCGCGGCGACCAGAACCTCTACAATGGCAGCGGCGTCCTGGCGACGCTTACCATGAAGGCGGTTGTGGATCTTACGCCTGAGAAGGAACTTCAGTGTGAGGGGATCTGGCTGATCGGGCCAAAGCTTGATATCATATAATCTTACTCATAGTATTCTGGGATTGCTTCTTGTTCTGGCTCATATTTCTTAAAAATGCGGTCGAAAATAATACAGGCCGTAAATGCCGTGACAGAGAAACCGCAGATGACGGAGATCATGAGGATCATTGCCAGAAGCTTTACGCTGATGGTGCACAAGAAGAAGATCAGGCCATACATTGCGGCAAGGAGGAGTGTGTAGGGAAGATGCCCGATTGTCATTAAGAGGGCATTCTTCACTGCCTGTCTGTTCGTACATCTGAAATGCGATACGATCGGGAAGATGTAGATAAACATACAGGACAGGAGAGCGCACACGACCCCAAGAGCCACTTTCATGACGGAAAACAATGTAGACTCTGCCGCATTCAGAATGGCGTAATCCAGGCCCAGCAAGGCTATGACGGCGGCAGAAAACAGCCATATGACGGTGCTTTGCCGGAAGCTTTCACGAAATCCCTTAAAGAATCCCGCCCATACATAGGGGCTTTCCCCTCTTACCATCTTTAGGCAGACATAGTGCAGCGCGCTTATGGAGGCGCCGATGGTAATGAGGGGGATACAGGATATCAGAAAGATGATATTTAAGATAATCAGGTCGGCCATGTTGTTTAGAAACTGCATAAATGGGTTGTCCAGGTTGAATAGACGGTTCATAGTAAATCCTTTCTGACCGGATAAAAGTAATGGATTGGTGAAAGACCCGGTCTGTGTCTTTTACTATACAGTATATAGAAAAGTCATGATAAAAGCAAGAATTGCAGAATATTTAGTGGATTTTAAGGTAACAGTTCAGCTTAAGAGAATGGGAGTAAGCGAATGGGAAAATTTTATTGTCTTGTAAAGATGACTTTCTTAACAAAATTTGCATACGTGAAAGCGTTCTGGATTAATATTGCGGGAACTTTTGCGTCTATTGTAATCTATTATTTCCTGTGGCAGTTCGTGTTCCGCCGGCAGGATTCCCTGGCAGGCTATACGGCTGTGCAGATGACGGCCTATGTGATCCTGTCAAGAATGTTGTCTTCCCAGTTCAGCGGGGGGATTAACTCGGAACTGTCAGGCTGGATCAGAACAGGGAAGATCGGGATGGAACTGCTGCGGCCGGTTTCTCTTTTTTTTACCTTGTTTGCAAGGCGTGTGGGAGAATTTGTATTCTTTGTAATATTCAAAGGCCTGCCTATTGCGGCGGTGTGTTTCCTGGCGCTTGGCGGGGCGGCGCCTGCGGGAGTGTGGAACTTCGCCATGTTTCTTGTCAGCATATGCCTTTCTATCGGAATTATGTTTTTCTTTGAATTTATGGTTGGTTTATGCGCATTTTACACAAACCATTCCTATAGCCTGGCCTATGCCAAGAGTTCCCTGTTATCCATTCTTTCGGGAGGGGTGGTGCCGCTGTTTCTATTTCCAGAAGGGCTTTCCAGGGTACTTGACTATCTGCCTTTTGCGGGAATGGTGTCAGTGCCGGTGAATATCTATCTGGGAAAATATCTTCCGAATGAGACGTGGCAGTTTGTGGGGCTGCAGGTGATGTGGATTCTGATCCTATGGATGGCCGCGCAAATGTTCTATCGCTGTGCGATCCGCAGGATTGTTGTGCAGGGAGGTTAGGGAAAGATGAAAAGACTGGTTTATTACTTAAGGCTCTGGAGGGGATACCAGAGAAGAGGACTGGTAGAGATGACGCAGTATCCGGCGGACACGGTGATACTGGTGATTTCGCTGATTTTAAGAGAGGCTGCAGGATTCATCGGCGTCCTGGCGATTGCCTATGCCGCCGGAGGTCTTGGGGGATGGGGCGTGTATGAGATCTGTCTGATGTTTTCTATGTGCGCATTAATTGAGTCCTTAAGCCAGACATTTTTTGATAATGTATGGGGGATCAGCTATCTGGTGCATGAAGGGCGGATGGATGTATTTCTGGTACGTCCGGCGCCTGTGTTTCTTCAGGTTCTGGGAGATGTGCTGCATTATCCGGCGCTGATCAGTATGACAATCTATGGGGGCGTGATGGTATATGCTATGGTGAAGCTGGGAATCGGGGTTGATATAGGGCTTCTTTTGTTCCTGGCAGAATATCTTGTCTGCGGGATTGCCGTGAATACGGGAATTTATACCATATTCAACTGTCTGAATTTCTGGATCGTCCAGGGAGAAGACGTGGCGGTTCTGGTACAGACCTGCCGGGAATTTGCCAAATATCCCATCGGCGCATTCCCAGGTGTAATCCGTACAGTGTTTACATATGTACTGCCATTCGGGTTCGTAGGATATTACCCGGCGGCTTATCTACTAGGAAAGACGGGAAACTGGGTGCTCGCAGGGCTGCCTCTGGCCGCGGCAGCCGTCGCGCTGGCTGCGGCGGTTTTCTGGAATCTGGGATGTCGTGCATATGACAGTACGGGGACGTAGAAGAGTAGACGCCGGTTACTTAAGAAGTGACAATATTATTATAAGGTAAAGACAGCGGGCCAGACTGCATAGGGAGGCAGTCTGGCTCATAGAAACCACGTCTGGTGAACAGAAGCACGGGGAAACCGGTTCATACGCCAGATAACAGGAGAGAGAATTATGAGTCAGGTAGAAGTAAGACAGCTTGTGAAAGAATATAAAAGGAGAAAGAATTCCCAGAAACTTGGGCAGGCGCTGCGTTCGATGTTTGCACCGGAATATGAAGCGCTGCGGGCGGTCGACAGCGTGGATTTTTCCATCGAGACAGGGGAATCCGTGGGGTATGTGGGACCGAATGGTTCGGGAAAATCCACCACTATCAAGATGCTGTGCGGCATCTTGAAACCGACGGAAGGGAGTGTAAGAATTAACGGTCTGGATCCATTTAAGGACAGGGTTCGTAACAGTAAGGGAATCGGGGCAGTGTTCGGCAATCGATCCATCCTCTGGTGGGACGTGCCGGTCATCGAATCATACCGGCTGTTCCAGAAGCTTTACGAGATACCGGAACAGAGATTCCAGGAGAATCTGGAGAAATTTACGGAGATAATGGGACTTGCGCCCCTACTGTCAATCCCGGAGCGTCAGTTGTCTCTTGGGCAGAAGATGCGCTGTAATATTGCGGCGGCATTTCTTCATGATCCGAAGATTGTGTTCCTGGATGAGCCGACCATTGGTCTGGATGCCGAGTCCAAGGCGAAAATCCGGGAATTTATCCGGCATATGAACGTGGAGGAGAAGACTACGTTCATTGTGACCAGCCATGATTTCCAGGACATTGAATCTTTGTGCCAGCGGATTGTACTGATTAATCACGGGAAGGTCATTCTGGATGACCAGATGCAGAAGGTAAAGCTGGATTTCAATCGGAAGAAGCAGATTCTGTTCGAGGTGGATGTAAACCCCTGGTGCACAGCGGGAACATTTACCATGGAAGGGGTACAGGTATCCGCAATGACGCCCCACAGCCTGTGTCTTGAGTATGATGCCGATACTGCGGACAGCATGGGAATGATAGAGGCTGTTTCAAAGCGGTGTGAGATTCAGGACATTACGATTACGGGAAGGGATATTGAGAGTATAATCCGGGAGATTCTGAAGGAAGTATAGAAAACTGCCTGCAAAGCCATCGGATGGGTGGAAAACACAAATAAACCATGACTTCCCTGGAAATGGAATTGAGTAAACGGTGAAAGCGTGATACAATAATCTTGAAACCGCTAAAAAATATATTTAAGTGGTATCAGAAATCATCTGTTTTAGATGCCGGCGGTGTGCAGCTATGATTGCTGAAAGGTCGAAGAAAGATATATACGGGGGAAGTGGGAATGTTCTGTGTGCAATGTGGAAAAGAGATAGACAATAGCAGTAGATTCTGTCCATACTGTGGCAGCAGTGTCGACAAAGCGGATACATCTGGTGTTGAGGTAGGTATGCCGGATGTTGCAAAAGATACGTCTTTTGCAGATATCGGTGTTTCTGCAGGTCTGCCTGCGGATGGGAGGACTCCTAAGAAGTGGATGATTCTGGCAGGCGTGGCGGCCTGCATTGCCATTATCGGTGCAGCTGCCTTTCTGGGGCTTAAGCTATTGCAGAAGCCAGGGGAGGCGGTAAAAAAGGAGACTGTCGAAGAACAGGGACAAAAGGAGTCGTCAAAAAAGACCAAAACAGCAGAAACAGAGAAGAAAGCATATCCGGAAGAGATTGCGCTGAACGGAGATGTGAAAGAGGAAGTGACAGATCTGCTGGATCTGTTATGCCGGGTAGACGGGATGAATGAGGGAGGACAGCTCAGTAACAATACTGCCATAGACGATTCCTTCGTGTCATCATTTTTAATGTGCACACTTTCGGAAAACGTTCCCTTTGTCAATGGTCAGACCGTTCCGGAAAGGAATCATGAATGGACCGTCTCAACGAAAGTAATAGATCAGTATCTGAAAGACTCTGTCGGCTGTGAGGATTATGATCTGGATCCTGACTGGGCGGCCTATTCCGGCAGTAACGTGATCTTTAAAGCGGTAACGCCTACAGGCGGATATGGGGCAGATACTTCTAAGATCGAGAGAGTTGAACAGATATCTGACGATGAAATCAGAATCTCTGGAAGCAATGAGTTGATACCCGATACACAAGGAGAACCTTATTTAGCAGAGTTCGAAGTGATTCTGGAAGAGAACCCGGACAGTATATGGGGAGGGTATACTTTAAAAGAAATCAAGAACTGGAAGCGGATGGAAAGCAGGAAGCAGAACCAGAGTCAGAGTCAGACCCAGGACGCCAATGCCGGCGTATCTGACGGTGATTACATTCTGCCAGGAATTAACTCACGCTATTACACCGAGAACGAATTGAGCGGTCTGGATGCCCATACGTTGTCTCTGGCAAGAAATGAGTTGTATGCCCGCCATGGGTATATCTTTAAGAAACCGGAACTTAAGGAGTATTTTGAAGATAAATCATGGTATACGCCGCAGGTTACGGAAGTGCCGGATTCAGCGTTCAATCAGTATGAGAAAGCCAATTTGGAACTGATTCAGAATCTGGAAGCAAGGTACTGATATGGATGAGAGAGCGAATCAGAACGGACGGGTCGTTGCGCTGCTATTGTCTGGCGGTACGGGCACACGTGTGGGTGCGGACATTCCTAAGCAGTATATCGAAGTTGGCGGCAGACCGGTTATTTCCTATAGTGTAGAACGGCTTTTTTTCCACAGTGGGATCGAGGGGATCCAGATTGTTGCGGATCCTCTCTGGCAGGGACAGATCTCAAAGTGGCTGACCAATGAAGGATTTGGCGGGAAATTCAAAGGATTTTCAAGGCCTGGGGAAAACAGACAATTGTCTATTCTGAATGGTCTTCGGGATATCCGGGAATACGCCGGAGACAATGACTATGTGTTCATCCATGATGCAGCCCGTCCACTGCTTACAGATAGTCAGATCAGCGCCTGTATCGAGGGGGCAGCCGGATATGACGGGGTCATTCCGGTGCTTCCGATGAAGGATACGGTCTATTCCAGTGCAGACGGAAAGAAGATTACTGCATTACTGAACCGGGCCGAGATTTATGCCGGACAGGCGCCAGAGATATTCCGTCTTGGCGCTTATTATGAAGCCTGCCGCAAGCTTCTGCCAGAGCGGATTCTCCATATTAACGGATCCACAGAGCCGGCGGTCATGGCAGGACTTAATGTGGCGATGATTCCCGGCGACGAGAGGAACTTTAAGGTGACGACGAAGGAAGATCTGGAACGGTTTCGCAAGATCATACAGGAAGAGTATGGAGGGTGATATGAAGGCATGGGTTTTACACGGCATAGGCGATCTTAGGTTCGAAACGGTCAGAGAGCCGGAACTGACGGATGGAGAAGTATTGGTGGAAGTAAAGTCTGTCGGTATCTGCGGTTCAGATATTCCCAGAATTTATCAGAATGGAGCCTACCGGCATCCATTAATTCCAGGACATGAATTTTCCGGCGTGGTGGCGAATGTAAAAGCAGCGGAAAAGAAAGTGCGGACAGGACAGCGGGTGGGCGTGTTTCCGCTGATTCCATGCCAAAAGTGCCCTCCCTGCCGTACGAAACAGTATGAAATGTGCAGAAATTACAGTTATCTTGGCTCGCGCCGGGACGGCGGATTTGCCGAGTATGTGGCGGTTCCTGGCCGTAATCTGATCGAACTGCCGTCAGATATGGCTTTTGAAGAGGCTGCCATGCTGGAACCGATGGCAGTGGCGGTCCATGCCATGAAAAGGATCGGGGTCAGTGCAGGTGATAAAGCTGCGATTTGCGGCGCAGGCGCCATCGGACTGCTTCTGTTTCTGTTTCTAAGGGAAGCTGGCGTACGGAATATCTATGTTTTCGGAAATAAAGATTTCCAGAAGCGCACGCTCATGAAACTTGGACTTAAGGAGGAGTTTTACTGTGACGTCAGAAAGGGAGACAGGGACAAGTGGCTGATGGAGCGGACAGACGGCGTGGGCGTGGATGTGTTTTTCGAGTGTGCGGGCAGGAATGAGACGCTGATACAGGCAGTGAACCAGACTTCTTTTGGCGGAAAGATCATGTTGGTGGGAAATCCCTTTGGAGATATGAGGCTGGAAAAATCCGTTTACTGGAAGATTCTGCGCAATCAGCTTACGGTGAAGGGAACGTGGAATTCTTCATTTACGGGGGAAGAGTCGGATGACTGGCATTATGTTCTGAAGAGGCTTGAGGAGAAGCGGATCGATCCATCCAGGCTGATTACCCATCGCCTGCCTCTGAAAGAACTGGAACAGGGTCTTCGTATCATGAGGGACAAGACGGAAGATTATATAAAGATCATAGGGTATTAAAGACAGAAAATCCCGGCAGGGGTCTGCAGAAAGACAGCGGACTATGGCGGGATTTTTATTATTGTTGGATATTGACAAATTTATTGATATGTGGTTATATTATATTATGAACATATGAATAATTGTTCATATGATAAACATAAACTTTAGGAGGAATTTGTCAATGGAAGAGAAAGCGAGGAAGGACATAGATCATAAAGATTATCCTAATCATGAGCATCATGAACATAAGCATTGTAGTTGTGGAAATGACCATGAAGAGCATGATAGCTGCGGCTGCGGCCACAATCACGGGCATGACCACGATCATGGTCACGATCATGAATCTGCCGGCCCCAGGAATACTCCCGTCATGCCTGCAGGCGTGCCGAAGCGGATCTATATTCTTGATAATCTTGGCTGCGCCAACTGTGCCGCAAAGATGGAGCGGCAGATCCGGGAACTTCCGGGAGTGAAGATGGCGACCATCACATTTGCGACAAAACAGTTAGCGGTTGCGGCGGACGATCCGGATGCACTGCTTTCCGAGTACCGAAGAATCTGTGCATCCATCGAATCTGAGGTCACAGTGACGCCCCGTGACAAGGACGCCCCTGTTCATAAAAAGGAAGGCCCGTTTAAAGAGAATAAAAAGGATATCTTAGCGGCTGCGGCAGGCGCGTTGCTGTTTATCGCAGGCGAGATTATGGAACGCGCGATGCCGGATTCCGTGATCACCCCGGTTCTGTTTATCGTGGCATACATGATCCTGGGGCTTGAGATTGTCTGGACGGCAGTGAAGAATCTGGCCAAGGGCCATGTGTTTGACGAGAATTTTCTGATGAGTGTGGCAACGCTGGCGGCGTTTACCATCGGTGATTTTGCAGAAGCCGTAGGCGTCATGCTGTTCTACCGGGTGGGAGAGATCTTTGAGGACATTGCGGTAAGCCGCAGCCGTTCCCAGATTATGGAGGCGGTGGACCTGCGGCCGGAGAATGTAAGCATAGTGGATGGCAGTGACGTTAGGATGATTCCGGCAAAGGATGCGAAGGCAGGCGATATCATTCTGATCCGCCCAGGAGACCGTATTCCCCTGGACGGCAGGATCGTAGAGGGAGAGAGCCAGATTGACACGTCTCCGGTTACAGGAGAACCGGTTCCGGTGAAAGTATTTCCGGGAAAAGAAATCTATTCCGGCTGTGTCAATGATACAGGCGTATTGAAGCTTCAAGTGACAAAGATTCTGGGCGAGTCCATGGTGACGCGTATCCTTGATTCTGTGGAAAATGCGGCGGCCAGTAAGCCGAAAATCGACCGGTTTATCACCAGATTTGCCAGAATCTACACGCCTGTCGTTGTGGCGGTGGCAGCGCTGTCGGCAGTGGTGCCGTCCCTGATTACGGGAGACTGGAATTACTGGATTTACACGGCAATCACCTTCCTGGTCATCAGCTGTCCCTGTGCGCTGGTCTTAAGCGTACCCCTTGCGTTTTTCTCCGGGATCGGTGCAGGATCCAGGCAGGGAATTCTGTTCAAAGGAGGGCTTGCCATCGAAGCGCTGAAGGATGTGAAAGCCGTTGTCATGGATAAGACGGGAACTATCACTAAAGGTAATTTTGTGGTGCAGAAGGTGGTGACTCTGAACCGTCTTACGGAAAAGCAGATTCTGACAATAGCCGCAGACTGTGAACTGGATTCCACCCACCCCATCGGCACAAGTATCGTTACGGAAGCCAGGGAACGGGGATTAAGACTTGTAAGGTCTGAGCAGACAGAGGAGATTTCCGGCAAGGGAATCCGGGCCGTATTTTCAGAGGGAACCGTACTCTGTGGAAGCAGGAGTTTACTGGAAATGTACCATGTAGATACGTCGAAATACTGCGGCGACGCCTATGGGACGGAGGTACTGGTAGCAATTGACGGGACACTGGCCGGATATCTTGTGATTGCGGACGTGATCAAGGAAGAGGCAGGAAGGGCGGTACAGAGGATGAAATCTCAGAATCTTGTGACGGCAATGTTGACGGGAGATGCCGCAGACACCGCCGGCGCCGTGGCAGGACAGACCGGAATTGACGAGGTTTACGCCCAGCTTCTGCCGCAGGATAAGCTTACGCATCTGAAAGACATCCGTAAGAAACACGGACCCGTACTGTTTGTGGGCGATGGGATTAACGATGCGCCCGTCCTTGCCGGCGCAGACGTAGGAGCCGCCATGGGAAGCGGTGCAGATGCCGCGATTGAGGCTGCCGACATCGTATTTATGACATCCTCGGTGGAGGCGATTCCGCAGGCCGTAGGAATCGCCAGAAGAACGGGACGTATTGCTATGCAGAACGTAGTATTTGCCCTGGCCGTCAAATTTCTGATTATGGCCTTAGGCTTCCTTGGCTATGCGAATATGTGGATGGCTGTCTTTGCAGACACGGGCGTGGCAATGCTCTGTGTGTTAAATTCCATACGCGTATTGTATATGGGACACAGTTTCAATTCATTACGAAAATATTAATTTTACTTTCATTTTATGCCAAACGGTTGAAATCAGAGACACCGTTTGGCATAATTAAAATTGATATGGATTTTCATATCCATGGAAAGGAAGGCATAGTATGAATAAGACAGAGGCCGAGTGCTGTGAGGTGACTTGCGTCCATAATGAGATTGTCCGGCAGATCAGGCCTAAGCGCCTTAAAGAAGAGTTATCAAAGGAACTGGCAGATTTTTATAAAGTATTTGGAGATTCTACCAGGATCAGGATTCTATGGGTTCTATTGGAGGCGGAGGTGTGCGTCTGCGACCTTGCCGAGATTCTCGAGATGACACAGTCTGCGATTTCCCATCAGTTACGGGTGTTAAAGCAGATGAAGCTGGTGAAGAATCGAAGAGAGGGAAAGACCGTATATTACTCTCTGGCCGACGACCATATTGAGACGATTATCAGCCAGGGGATGGAGCACATTACAGAGTAGTCAAAGGGTAGGGCATCATGACAAAGCAGTTGAAAGTAAGTTGTATGATCTATATTGCAGGAATCGCTGTATATGCGGGTGCGGTTTATGCATCCATACAATATACGCTGGAAGACCGTGTAAAGTTCCTCTGGTTTCTGGCGTCATATCTGATCATCGGTTTTGAGACCTTCCGCAGACTGGAAGAGAGTCTGATGCAGAAGAGATTTATGACCGAGTATACACTCATCGTGTTTGCAACGATCGGAGCCCTTGGGATAAAACAGTATGAAGAGGGCGTATTTGTCATGGCGCTGTTCGGGCTGGGGATGCTTTTTGATGCCTACTCTACGGACAGTACGAAGCGTACGATCCAGGAACTGATCAACATCCGGCCGGAATATGCTACCAGGCTGGTTCGGGGCAGGGAGTTTAAGGTAGATCCCTCAACGCTGAAGCCCGGCCATGCGATCATCATCAAGCCTGGGGAACGAGTGCCTGCGGATGCGATGATTACTTATGGCATCTCGGATGTAGATACAAAAGCGCTTACAGGAGAGGCCCTTCCGCAGTCTGTGGGAACCGGAGACCGGATTTACAGTGGATATATTAACTTAAGCGCCGCCGTGGAAGCAATGGTGGTGGGCGCATACGAAGATTCGGCGGTGACCCGGATCATGAAGATGGTAGAAGACGCCCAGGAGGAGAAAGCGGACAGTGAGAATTTTGTCGGAAGTTTTTCGAAAATATATACGCCTGCCATATTGTTGTGCGCGCTTGCGGTCATGGTATGTCCGTCCATGACATTTTCTTACGGGAACTGGGACACCTGGATCTACCGAGGGCTCAATTTTCTGGTTGTAGCCTGTCCATGCGGACTGGTTTTATCTATACCGCTGGCATTTCTTGGCGGGATCGCTTCGGCGGCGCGACAGGGGATCGTGGTCAAGGGCAGGAATCATCTGGAGAATCTGGCGAAGGCAGACACATTTATTTTTGACAAGACGGGTACATTGACACAGGGAGTATTCCAGGTTAAGGAAGTACGACCATTTAATATGACTCAGGAAGCGCTTTTAGGGATTGCGGCTCATGTAGAGGGGTATTCCAACCATCCGATCGCCCAGTCGCTGCTTACTGAATACCGCCGGCAGGTGGATAAGCGCAGGGTATGCCGGATGCGCGAGATGCCTGGTTTCGGAGTAAGCGCCGTATTTGACGGGCAGCGGGTCTATGTGGGCAACAAAAAGCTGATGGACAGCCAGGGCGTTCTGTGTGCAGAAGTGGAACAGCCAGGTACGGTGCTCTATGTTTCCATTGAGAAGAGATATGCAGGATATATTCTGATCGAGGACGCTGTCAAAGAAGAAGCGAAAGATACATTAGACTATCTGCGGAAAAAATGTAACGGAGTGCTTGTCATGCTCACCGGCGATACGAAAAGCAGCAGTATTCCGGTGGCGCAGGAACTGGAGATGGATTATGCCTACGCAGACCTTATGCCGGAAGATAAGCTTCAGTATGTGGAGGATTTTCTGAGCATTCAGGATAGTTCGGAACGTCTGGTCTGTGTCGGAGACGGGATCAATGATGCTCCTGTTCTGGCAAGAGCGGACGTAGGGATTGCAATGGGCGCCATGGGATCGGCGGCTGCGGTAGAGGCGGCGGACATTATTTTGCTGGAGGATGATCTGCCAGGGATCATCGATGCCATTAAGATTGCCAGGAAGACCCTTAAGGTAGTGAGCCATAATGCGAGATTCGCGCTGCTGATCAAGGCGATTGTTCTGGGCCTTGCGGTTACAGGATATTTCACTATGGGAGAGGCAATACTGGCGGAGGTCGGAGTGATGTTTCTGGCATTGCTGAATTCTGCGTGGGTTGCAAAGTATATAGTTTAGAGCCGGGCGATTCGTGTCAGAGAAGAACCGGTGCGGGGCAGGAAGATAATGAAGAAGCAGACGGAGGAATTTTCATGAAAAAGACAAACCGGAGAAAACGCAGAAAAAAAAGAGCGGTCATGGTAAGACGAATCGTAGTCGGAGTGATGGTTCTTTTCTTATCGGGCCTGTGCCTGTGTCTGTATCTGTTAGTCTGTAAAAGTAATCCTTCCGAGGAAGGAATAGAATATCTGGAAAAGGGGCAATATGAAGAGGCAATCAGTCAGTTTGAAGAGGCTGTGAAAGATGAGGTTAATGTAGGAGACGCTTACCGTGGGATCGGTATCGCAAGGTGGGAACTGGAAGACTATGAGGGTGCAAGGGATGCATTTCAAAAGGCGTTAGAACAGGAGTCAGAATCACCGTTTACGGGAACCATCTACAACTTTCTGGGAAACTGTGAACTGAAGACCGGGAATCCGCAATCGGCGCAGAATTATTTTCAGATGGGGATCGGGCTTAAGGGAAACAGTGAAGAACTTGACCAGGAGATGAAGTTTAATCTGATTGTGGCCCTTGAACAGTCGGGAGACTGGGAGAATGCAAAGGCGAAGGTGGCAGAGTATGTTTCAGAGTACCCTGATGACGCCAGTGTGTTAAAAGAGCAGCAGTTCCTGGAGACGAGATAGGCGGCGGACTCTGTCATAAAAGGAGCAGGTATGATTGAATTAGAGAAGGAAACAGAGCGTGTCATCCTGGTGGGAGTATGCACCTGCGAACAGGAGGATACGCTAAAGTCCCTGGAGGAATTAGAGGATCTGGCGGATACTGCGGGAGCGAAGACCGTAGGGAGGCTTTTGCAGAACCGGGAACAGATACACCCTGGGACTTATATAGGAAAAGGGAAGATCGAGGAACTGAAAGATCTTCTGTGGGAACTTGAGGCAACAGGCATAATCTGTGACGATGAACTTTCACCTGTGCAGATGAAGAATCTCCAGGATGAACTGGATACCAAGGTGATGGACCGCACACTGATTATTCTGGATATCTTTGCGGCAAGGGCTTCTACCAGCGAGGGTAAGATCCAGGTGGAACTGGCTCAGTTAAAATATCGTCAGACCCGTCTTACCGGATTCGGGACGGCTATGTCAAGGCTGGGAGGCGGAATCGGAACCAGAGGGCCGGGGGAGAAGAAGCTGGAGATGGACCGGCGGCTGATCAAGAGCCGGATTGCGCAGCTTAACCGGGAACTGAAGGATGTCCGGCGTCATCGGGAGGTTACCCGGGAACAGAGAACCCGGAACCATATTCCGGTGGCGGCTATCGTAGGTTATACCAATGCCGGGAAGTCCACGCTTCTGAACGTGCTGACAGGTGCGGATATTTTAGCGGAGGACAAGCTCTTTGCCACTCTGGATCCTACTACCAGGGAGAGGCAGCTTCCGGGAGGGCAGAAGATCCTTCTGACGGATACGGTAGGTTTTATCCGCAAACTGCCCCACCATCTGATTGAGGCATTCAGAAGCACCCTTGAGGAAGCGCGGTATGCGGATCTGATTCTGCATGTGGCGGATGTCTCCAATCCACAGATGGATGAACAGATGTATATTGTATACGAGACTCTTATGAGCCTGGGGGTTACGGACAAGCCGGTAATCACGGTGTTCAACAAACAGGATAAGGTTACGGAGGATCCGGGAATGATCCGGGATTTCCGGGCAGACTATACGGTAAAGATCTCTGCCAGGAATGGGGACGGGATTCTGGAACTCTTAAAGACGGTGGAGGCGGTACTGAGAGAGCGGAAGACGCTGCTGGAGCGCCTGTACAGTTACCAGGAGGCGGGAAAGATCCAGCAGATCCGCAGATACGGAGAACTGCTGGAAGAAGATTACCGGGAGGACGGGATTTTCATACGGGCTTATGTTCCGTCTGAGATGTATCGAAAGATCCGAAGCGACGGTTTTGATCAATGAGGTTAAGGGGAATCGAAGCCCCGGGAAGCCCGCGGAGATTCCCCGAAGAATTTTCTGTATGCCCGCAGGAAGGTGGAATAGTCTCTAAAACCGCAGTCAAAACAGGCTTGTGTGCCCGGCACGCCGGAGAGGATCAGTTCTTTTGCAAGCAGAAGCCGTTTCTGGGAAGTATACTGGCCCAGAGTGTAGCCGGTTTCCTGCTTGAACAGCCTCATCATATGATATTTGCTGATATAGAAATGTCCGGCAAGCGTCTCGATATCCAGTTCCCCGTCCAGATTTTCATTAATATACTTAAGAATGGCCAGAACCTTAGAGTTACAGTTGGCTGTGTCGATGAATTCCAGCCGGTTTTTCATGGCTGCGCGGTTCAGATGTATCATGAATTCCAGAAAGAGAACCTGACGGAATAATTCTGCCGCATACCCGTCGTCTGAAAAAGACTGTTCCAGCCGTGAAATAGAACGAAACAGGGAACTTTTCTCCAAGGAAGGGATTCGCAGCACATTAGAGCGTTCCTTCTCGGCTTTCTGGAAACAGTAGCTTAAGTCATAGGAATCGGTTTTATAAGCGTTCATAAAATTCACAGAGATGTAGACGATGATTCTGTCATATGGAACGGAATTGTCTGCCATCAGCCTGTGGATGTCGTTGTGCCTGACGAGTACAATGTCATAAGGTTTCAGTTCATAGGATTTTCCTTCGATGATATAGTTGACGTTCCCTTTGAGGAAAATGGTAATCTTGTCAAAATCGTGGTAGTGGTATTCTACCTTGCGGGTTTCCTGGTCTGTCAGATGAAACAGACGGAATTCGCTGTTCAGATACCCCTTCTTTACATATTCTTCCATCGGCATACTCCATGATCAGATCATTTGTAGAATTGTGTTTCTCTGTCTATCATAGTAACAGTTCAGCCTTCCGGCTTCACTGTTACCTATCATACCGTAAGACAGCAGGATTTGCAATGTAATTGGCATGAATTGCGTTGAAATGGGAAATAATGCCTGTTATGATAGAAGCATACCCGTCGGGGAAGCAGCATAGATGATAAGGTAAGAGATTTTATGGAGGTATGGAATGAAGGTTGTATTAGAGCGTTATCACGGACTTGGCAATGATTATGTCGTATTTGATCCCAATAAGAATGAATTAAAGCTGACGCCGGAGAATGTGAAGATGATCTGTGACCGTAATGCGGGACTCGGCTCGGACGGAGTGCTGGAAGGGCCGATTCTTGAGGCGGACGGAATGCGCATCAAGGTCTGGAATCCAGACGGAAGCGAGTCGGAGACCAGTGGAAACGGTGTGAGGATCTTTGCAAAATACTTAAAAGATGCAAGCTATGTTCAGAAGAAGAATTTCAAATTATACACAGGCAACGGCCCGGCGGAAGTGACGTTTCTGAATGAAGACGGAAGCCGTCTGCGGGTGTCAATGGGACGGCTGTCTTTCCGAAGCGACGATATTCCGGTAACGGGCGAGAGCCGGGAAGTGATTAACGAGGATATGGTATTCGGCAGAACCCTGTATCCGGTTACCTGTGTGTCCATCGGAAATCCTCACTGCGTGATTCCTATGCGTGAGATTTCCAGGCCTCTGGTGTGCAAGATCGGGGACTATGCAGAGATGGCCAGGTATTTCCCGAATCGTGTGAATACCCAGATTATGAAGGTGATTGACAAGGAACATGTTGCCATCGAGATTTACGAGAGAGGCGCAGGCTATACGCTGGCGTCCGGGACCGGAGCATGTGCTGCGGCAGGCGTGGCTTATAAACTGGGAATGACTAATAACAAGGTGATCGTGCATATGCCGGGCGGAGATCTGCAGGTGGAGATCGAGGACGACTTTACGGTCTATATGACGGGAGATGTGTTCTATGTTGCCAGGATTACTCTCAGCAATGAGTTTGCCGAGAAGTTAAGGAATGCTGCCGGAGAATAGAAGCTATGTATCTGAAGAAATGTCTATAAACTTCTGGCCGTTCATTCCCAAAAACACCCCCGTTCGTTCCCTTTCCCCCATAAAACGATTCTTTCTGTCGATATAAAAATTAAGAAGAGGCTGAAAACAGCCCTGGTATTGAAGAAAGGAGAGAGAAAGAATGCGGGGAGGATATGTGAATACAATCGAAGATCTACGTTCCGGACACTTTAAGAATTCTTACGGCGTAGAGGGGATGCTGATTACGGGCAGTCCGGATCAGAAGAGAATCATTGATGTTTCAGAAGAAATGAAGGAGTATGTGTTTGAAAATGTAAAGAACGCATATTATAAGTATAACGGAATGTCCGGGGACAACCAGGCTGAGGAGGAGGCGTACCACGGAAGGCTCAACGAGTATTACAAGACCCTGGACCGGAACGACCGTGTTGCTGCGTGCCGGACTCTGGGGCGGTTAGAACAGAAGCTGGCGAGTGCGGTGTCGGACTCCATCAAGGAGAAACTGCCCGGATGGAGCGCAGGTCAGCAGATCCCGAAAGATATCCTGGACGAAATCTTTGCAGACGAGAAGATTACCTCTATGGTGACAGGAGATATCAGAGAAGTGCTGGGAGACACAGGCGGCACGCAGGAGGCAGAAGGAGACGAGGATCGAAGAGAAGACCAGATTTTAATCGGACAGGAGAACGCCCCGGAAGAAGATTCAGAAAAGCGTTCTGGAAAGGTTGCTTTTAACCAGGGAAAACGTGCGAGGCAGCTCGCATCTGCGAAAACGTCCGCACAGGTGCAGATGGTGGTGAGTCTGCTGAAAAAAGATCTGTCAGACTGCGAATATGGAGTGGCAAACGATATGTGCGACGAAAACGAGGTGGCAAAGGTTAGGGCCATGCTTCTGAAAGCGATGCAGCGTATGGGCGAGGTTTCTAATGTAAAGGAAAGCGAAGCGCAGAAGGGTGGAGACAGTTTTCTTATTAATATGCTGATGTAAAATATGATTAAAAATTCCTGTTGTGCATATCCTAAAAATGATTTAAAATAGAGATAGATATTGATTTGTTTTTAGGAAAAGGAGTATGAGGATCAGGTTGAAGAACAGACGAAAGACTAAGAAGGCGGCAGCTATCTGCCTGGCAGCCGCCTGTACTGCGGCTCTTTACGTTCCGGCAGGAACCAGGACGGTGTATTGCGCAGATCAGTCATCAAAGGACAGTACCGAAGAATCAGATCTTTCTGAGTATGAATTATCAACAGATCTGGTATCGGGTGTAACGGAAGGTATAGCCCGCGCCGTGGTAACAGAAGGAAAGATTAATACGGCAATTACGATTTATCCCAGGAGAATGGATTATTCGCTGCCCTCGTTCCCGGAGGTTCTGCAGAAGCCGGAGCTGCCGAAAGGATGTGAGATTACGTCGCTGACCATGGTTCTGAATTATTATGGTTATGACATTGACAAGATGGAATTGTCGGAGCGGTATTTGCCTAAAGCGCGGGAGAATCTGCACCAGGGAGAGGATGGAAGGCTTATAGGGACGGATCTGAACCATTACTTTATCGGCGACCCGAAAGGCAACGGCCATGTCTGCGGCTCGGGAGCAATTGTGACTGCGGCTAATAATTATCTGGAAGAACAGGGAAGCGACAGATGGGCCATTGACCAGAACGGAGCGACACCGGAGAAATTATACCAGCTTGTCTGCCATGGGATCCCGGTAATCGTATGGGTGACGATTGATATGGCGGACCGCAGGCAAGCCACGGGCTGGTATACAGAAGCCGGCGATTATGTAGACTGGAGCACCAATGACCATACGGCGGTGCTGGTGGGATACACGGAGAAGACGGTCAAGATTGCAGATCCGCTGGAAGGTCTGGTGGAATATGACAAGGATAAGTTTGAAGCGGCTTTCGAATCCCGCTCTCGTCAATGTGTGATTCTTCAATAAGGACAGGAAGGAGAGAAGATGTCACTTCAATTTATCTTCGGGCCGTCTGGTTCCGGGAAATCATACGGCCTTTATCAGTACATTGTGAAGGAATCCATAGCGCATGAAAGACAGAACTATATTGTTCTGGTGCCCGAACAATTCACCATGCAGACGCAGAAGGATCTGGTGGCGGCGCATCCCAGGCGGGGGATCATGAACATAGACGTTTTAAGTTTCGCAAGGCTGGCTTACCGTGTGTTTGAGGAGACCGGAGGCGGCATGCTCCCGGTCCTGGATGATGTTGGAAAGAATCTGATTCTTCGAAAGATCGCGGGAGATTATGAGGAGAAACTGTGTGTGCTGAAGGGCAACATGAAGAAACTGGGATATATCACAGAGGTTAAGTCTGTAATCTCGGAATTTACTCAGTATGATATCGGCGAAGAGGAACTTCTTGCGGTCATGGAGTCCATCGGCACAGAGTCCAGGCTCTACTATAAGCTCCAGGACATCCGGGTACTCTATAAAGGTTTTACAGAATATCTGAGCCGGAAATACATTACAAAAGAAGAATTGCTGGATAGTCTAAGCCGGGTAATCGGCCAGTCGGAGATGCTTAAGAACAGCACCGTCGTTCTGGATGGATTTACCGGCTTTACGCCTGTACAGAACCGGCTTCTTCTTCAGCTTCTGCGCCATTGCCGGAAGGTGGTGGTGACGGTGACCATGGATGAGAGGGAGGATCCATATGTGTACAGCCATCCTTATCAGTTGTTCGCACTTAGTAAGCATATGGTATCCACTCTGGTGCGTCTTGCCAGGGAGAACCGGATTCAGGTAGAGGATCCTGTCTTAAGATACGAAAAGCCGGTATACCGTTTTCGGGAAAATGAGCCGATGGAATTTCTGGAAAAGAACCTGTTCCGTTATCAGGCGGGGACATTTGAAGAGGAGCAGGACGCGATTCATATCCATGGGGTAAAGAATCCGTGGGAAGAGTCCCTGGCAGCGGCAGGAGCCATCCGACGTATGGTGAGAGAGGAAGGGATGCGTTTCCGGGAGATCGGCGTGATCGCAAGCAATATGGAGGTCTATGGAGATTATCTGAAACGGGCGTTTGACCTGTACGATATCCCGGTTTTTATGGATCACAAGCGGAATATTCTTTTGAATTCTTTTGTGGAGTACATAAGAAGCCTTCTGAATATGGCACATAAGAATTTTACGGATGAGAGCGTCTTTCGTTTTCTGCGCACAGGTCTGGCAGGGTTTACCACGGAAGAGGTGGACGAGCTTGAGAACTATTGTCTGGGCCTTGGAATCAAGGGGTATAAGAGGTGGCAGGAGAGA
The DNA here is from genome assembly GCA_910579925.1 of uncultured Dorea sp. Lineage (GTDB taxonomy): Bacteria > Bacillota > Clostridia > Lachnospirales > Lachnospiraceae > Sporofaciens. The sequence goes on along the minus strand of CAJTVY010000005.1, from coordinate 64,583 downwards.
TGGATCCGCCGTCTCAAGGGCATGTGCGAGAAGGATCTGGAACGTCTGAACCACTGCCGTGTGATACTGGTGGAGAAGGTAGACCCGCTGATGTTTGTGCTGCGGCAGCGTAATAAGACGGTAAGAGACATTACCCTTGCGGTGTACCAGTTTATGGTAAAGGAAAACCTGCAGGTCAGGCTGAAAGAGCAGGAAGAGGAGTTTCAGGCAGAAGGGGAACTGGCTCTTGCGAAAGAATACGCCCAGGTGTACCGGATCCTGGTGGAACTGTTTGACCGATTCGTGGAACTACTGGGAGATGAGAAAGTCGGCCTGGAAGAATACTGCCAGCTTCTTGATGCGGGGCTTGAGGAGGCGAGGGTAGGCGTGATCCCTCCAAGTACGGACCAGGTGGTTGCGGGGGATGTAGAACGAACCAGACTTAAGGATATCCGTGCATTATTCTTTCTTGGGGCAAACGACGCACATCTGCCGGGAGCGCTCCTTCGTACCGGGCTTCTGTCGGAACGCGATCGGGAGTATTTTCAGAAAGAGAAGTTACCGCTTTCACCGGGAGGAAAAGAGAAGGCCTACATTCAGAAGTTCTACCTTTATATGAACTTGACGAAACCGTCCGAGAAGCTGGAGATCTATTATAGTAAGGTGTCATCTGATGGAAAGAGTGTGCGTCCGGCGTATCTGATCCAGGAGATTCGCAGGCTGTATCCGAATATTGTGGTACAGGATGAGGATGAAAAGGGCATAGCCCGGCGGGAACTGACGGAGAACTTAGGGATTGACTGGCTGATCCGTGGTTTTCGCGGTGAACGGGACGGCATGGACGCTGCCTGGAAGGAACTGTACACCTGGTATAAGAAAGAGGAAAGATGGGAGAAAAAGGTGGAAAGTCTGCTCCGGGCAGGGTATTACCGCCGCTTGAGGGACGGATTGTCAGCCTATGCGGCGAAGAAGCTCTACGGGGAAACCTTCGAGGACAGTATTACCCGTATGGAGAAGTTTTCTGCCTGTGCGTTCGCTCATTTTCTGACGTATGGGCTTGGACTTCGGGATCGTCAGCAGTATGAATTCCAGGCAGTGGATCTGGGTAATGTCTGCCATAGTGCGCTGGAGCGGTATTCTAAGAAAGTGGAAGACAGCGGCTGCGACTGGGTGGAGATTTCTGAGGAGAGGCGCAGACAGTATGTGGATGAGAGCGTGGATGAGGCGGTTACAGATTATGGAAACTCCGTGCTCTATCAGTCTGCCCGAGACGAGTATATGATCGTTCGAATGAAACGGATGCTGGAGTGTACCGTGTGGGCGCTGACCAGGCAGTTGAAAGCCGGGGATTTCCGTCCTTTTGCGTATGAACTGCGGTTCTCTTACGGAAAGATCGACCGTGTGGATACCTGCACAGAAGATGATCGGACTTATGTGAAAGTGGTGGATTACAAGACGGGAAGCAAGGCGTTTGATATTATTTCCCTGTATCATGGGCTGCAGTTACAGCTTATGGTGTACATGAACGGGGCCGTGGAACTGGAGAAGGCGAAAGATCCCGGGCGCGAGGTGGTCCCGGCAGGAGTGTTCTACTACCGTATCAAGGATCCGCTGGTAGAGAAACTGGAAGAAGGAAGTCTTGAGGAGACAATTCTTAAGGAACTTCGCCCGGACGGCGTCATCAACTTAAAGGACGAGGTGATCGCACATCTGGATCACCAGACGGGCGGGGATTCTCTTGCTGTTCCGGTAAAATACAAGAAAGACGGAAGTCTGGCAAAAGGTTCTAAGGCGGTGCCGGAGGAGGAGTTTCGGCTGATGATGCGCCATGCCGCCCGGAAGGTGGCGGAAGTTCACGGTAAGATTCTGGAAGGACGAACGGAAGCGCAGCCTTACCGGAAAGGGCAGGAGACGGGTTGCGATTACTGCCAGTACCGCCATGTGTGCGGATTTGACCAGAAGATACCGGGATATGGATACCGGGAGATTGAGAAGGTGAGCAAAGAAGAGATTCTTGCGGCCATGAAGGCGGAAGATCAGCAGACGGCCCTCTGACAGGCTGACGGGAGAGTCTGGGAATAGATGTGTGAATGAAAGGGAGTCACAGGCTATGGGTGTAATGTGGACGGAAGAGCAGCGGCAGGTTATTGACTTGAGAGACAGAAATATATTGGTTTCAGCGGCGGCAGGTTCGGGAAAGACGGCGGTTCTGGTGGAGCGTATTATCTCCATGCTTACCAGTGAGAATGACCCTGTGGATGTAGACCGTCTGCTGATCGTGACATTTACCGAGGCTGCCGCTGCTGAGATGAAGGAGAGAATTCGGGGAGCCATCGAGAAGAAACTGGAGGAGTGCCCGGATAATGAGCATCTGAAACAGCAGGCGACTCTGATACATAATGCAAGGATCACGACCATCCACAGTTTCTGTCTGTCTGTGGTGAAGGATCATTTTCACGCCATTGACATCGACCCGGGTTTTAGAACAGGGGAAGAAGGAGAGTTAAAGCTTTTGCGCCAGGAGGTGCTTGGCGAGGTGCTGGAAGAGAAGTATCGACAGAAAAGCCAGCGGTTTCTTAATTTTTCTCTGGCGTACGGAAGCGGGAGGGACGATAAGAAGATTGAGGAACTGATTCTGAAGATCTACGAATTTTCCCGCAGTTATCCAGATCCAAAGGAGTGGATTAGCAGATGTACAGACGCATACTGCGCCGGAAGTCTTAAAGAGCTGGAGGAAAGCGAGATGGTACGCCTGGCCATGCGCCATGCCATGGAAGATCTGAGGGAAGCCGCAAGGCTGCTGGAGTCGGGGATTGCCATCTGTATGGAAGCCGACGGTCCGTCTGCCTATGAGGCCGCCCTTCTTACCGATCGGCAGATCATAGACAGGCTGCTATCCCGGACGTCCTTCAAGGAGATGGCAGAGGAAGTGGCAGACGTTTCCTGGATGCGGCTTGCCGCCAACCGGGATAAGTCGGTATCCGAAGAGAAGACGGCAATGGTTAAGTCAATCAGGGACGATGTCAAGACCATCGTGAAAGACCTGGCTGGTAAGTTTTTTTATCAGAGCGCGGAAGGAATGCTTGAGGATCTGCAGATGTGTCGTCCTGCCATGGAAGAACTTGTGGAACTTACTCTTCTTTTTTCTGAAAAGTTCGAGGAAAAGAAGCGCAGTCAGAATATGATTGACTTTTCCGATATGGAGCAGTATGCCCTGCGGATTCTGACTGAGAAGACGGAAGAAGGATTCCGGCCGTCGGCGGTGGCGCGGGAGTACCAGGAGCAGTTTCGAGAGATCATGATTGACGAGTACCAGGACAGCAATCTGATACAGGAGACGATTCTTACCAGTATCTCGACGGTGTCGCTGGGGCGTTATAATATTTTTATGGTGGGGGATGTAAAGCAGAGTATTTATCGCTTCCGGCTCTCAAGGCCGGAACTTTTCATGGAGAAGTTCTACACCTATAAGGTCAATAGACCGGACGGAGGAGATGAGGCAGATGACGCAGGGAAAGAACGGCAGAGGATTGACCTGCATAAGAATTTTCGAAGCCGGAGAGAAGTATTAGACAGTATCAATTTCATTTTCCGGCAGATTATGAGGCCAGAACTGGGCGGCATTGCCTATGACGACCAGGCGGCGCTGTACGTGGGGGCGGATTATAAGGATGGAGAGAACCTGAAGACAGAGGTACTTGTCATTGACGCAAGCCTTGCACGGTGGGAAGAAGGACTTTATGAGGAGGAAGGGGAAGCGGCAGTAAACAGGCGGCAGGAGGACAGAAAGAAAAAGGGGGCGTCGGTGCGGATTACGACCCGGGAACTTGAGGCCAGGGCAGTCGCCGGACGGATAAGAAAGCTTCGGGAGCAGCACAGAGTCGTTGATAAGAAGACAGGAGAATTCCGGGCGGTGAGGTATTCGGATATTGTGATTCTCACAAGGAGCGTCCAGGGATTTGCAGACGTATTTACAGAGGTGCTGAACCGGGAGGGGATTCCCGCATACGCAGGCACCAGAGAGGGATATTTCCAGACCCGGGAGATTGGAGTCCTGCTCGATTATCTGCGTATCCTCGACAATCAGAAACAGGATATTCCGCTGGCGGCAGTTCTTGCCTCGTACTTTGGAGAAATGACGGAAGAAGAACTTGCAATGGTCAGAAGCGCTTATAAAGAACTTCCCTTCTGTAAGGCAGTCGCTGCCTATCGTCTGGAAGGAGACGAGCCAGTAATCCGGGGGAAACTGGAGGAATGTCTGGGGCAGATGGAGGCGTTTCGAAGAATCATACCTTATACGCCGATTCACGAACTGCTGTGGAGGATTCTGGAAGAGACGGGATACGGGAATTATGTTTCAGCGCTGCCAGGCGGTGAACAGCGTCAGGCGAATCTGGATATGCTGGTGGAAAAGGCAAGATCTTTTGAATCTTCCAGCTATAAGGGGCTGTTCCATTTCGTGCGTTATGTGGAGCAGCTGCAGAAATATGATGTGGATTATGGCGAGGCCAGTATGGAGGATGAGCAGTCAGACACCGTACGGATCATGACGATTCATAAGAGTAAAGGACTGGAGTTTCCTATCGTGTTTGCGGCAGGTATGGGGAAAAAGTTTAACATGCAGGACGCCAGAAGCAGCGTGGTTCTTCATTCCAGGATGGGCGTAGGGCTTGATGCGATTGACGTTGAGAAGAGGACGAAAAGCCCGAGTCTTGTCAAGAGGGTGCTGCAGAAGGAAGAAGCGCTGGAAAGCCTGGGGGAGGAACTAAGGGTGTTGTATGTTGCGCTTACCAGGGCGAAAGAGAAGCTGATCATTACCGGGACGATTGCTGATCTTGAGAAGAAATTATCTGATTATGAGATGGCCGGCCGGCAAAAGGAGGCATTGCCCTTCGGGAGGCTTTGCAGGGCGAATACTTACTGGGACTGGATTCTTCCTGCCTTGTCAGAAATTCCCGAGGATGTGCCTGTTGTGAAACAGATTCTGACCTTTGATGAGATTGTGAAGGAAGAGGTAGAGGAAGAGACGGCTGCCCGTATCACGAAAACTATGCTGGAACAGTGGGATACAAAGGTACTCTATGAGCCCAAGATGCATGATTCGCTTAAGGAACAGTTTTCTTTCCGTTATCCCTATGCTGACAGTCGTCACCAGAAACTGAAGTTCACGGTGTCTGAATTAAAGAAAAGGATCTATCTTCTGGAGAGCGCCGGGGAAGATCCTGGGGAGTTGGGGGAAACGCCGTATGAGGAGCCGGATGTAGTGCCGCTGATTCCGAAATTTCTAAAGGATGAAGAAGAGCTGTCCGGGGCTTCCCGGGGTACCGCATATCACAGGCTGATGGAACTTCTGGACTTTACCAGGGATTATGATGACGAGTCCCTTCAGAAAGCGGTGGATCTTTATATGAAAGAGGGAAAGATGGATCAGGATATGGCAGACTGCATCCACACAGAAGATATCCTTAGATTTCTGCGAGGCCCGGCGGGACTTCGGATGAAGGCGGCGGCAAGAAACGGGAAACTGTGGAAGGAGCAGCCTTTTGTCCTTGGCGTTGATGCGTTGGAACTCTATCCCCATGAGCAGGAAGGAGAGCAGATTCTGGTACAGGGGATCATTGACGTGTATTTTGAAGAAGAGGATGGTCTGGTGGTGCTGGATTATAAGACTGACAGGATTTTCGAGGCAGACGAACTTGCCAGGAAATATCATGCCCAGCTTGACTACTACGGAAAGGCGCTGGAACAGATGACGTTAAAACGGGTAAAGGAGAAGATTCTTTACTCCTTTACGATTAAGAAAGAGATTGGAGTGTAGTATGGGATGGACCCGGCAGAGGTGATGTGGATAGGATGTGGATGGCTGATTGCGGTGAATGCGGCGGGATTTGTGATATTTGGCTATGATAAGCGCTGCGCCGTGGAGCACAGATGGAGAGTGCCGGAGAAGACCCTGTTTCTGACCGCTCTTCTTGGCGGGAGCGTTGGGAGTTATGTGGGAATGGTTGTGTTCAGACATAAAACCCGGCATTGGAAATTCCGGGTGGGGATTCCGGCAATTATGCTGCTGCAATGTGCGGGACTGATCGGTGTACTATATTCATGAAAAGAGAATTCAGGAGGCTGACTATGTTATTATTATCAAAAGAAGACATCAGAAAAGTATTTACCATGCAGGATGCCATAGAGGCGAATAAGAGAGCTTTTCGATTACTGACAGAGGGAAAATGTAATGCGCCGCTGCGAACCAATATCCAGGCGCCGGCACATGAGGGGTGTTTCCTTTTCATGCCTGCATATGTGGAAGACATGGATACGGCATCTCTTAAGATTGTCAACGTATTCCCTCACAATACAGACCAGGGACTTCCTGCATTGCCTGCACAGGTAATGCTGATCGACGGAAAGACGGGTGTTGTACAGTCTGTCATGGACGGGATCTGTGTGACGCAGATCCGTACCGGGGCGGCGTCCGGGGCGGCGTTCGACGTTCTGGCAAAGAAGGAGTGCAGGATTGGCGCACTGATCGGGACGGGCGGACAGGGAGCAGCCCAGCTTGAGGCCATGCTGGAAGCCCGGCGGTTGGAAGAGGTGCGTGTATGCGGACTGCACTTCGAACGGACAAAAGCATTTGCCGGACGGATGCAGGAAGAACTGAAGCGTTATGGAGCCAGAATTGTACCAGTCATATCCTCTGACGAGGCAATCGAAGACGCAGACCTGGTGATTACGGCGACTCCTGCCGAAAAGCCTGTGTTTGACGGGACAAAGGTGAAGAAGGGTGCGACCATCAGTTGTATCGGTTCCTACCAGCATCATATGCAGGAGATAGATCCGGTCGTTCTGACCCGGGCATCCAAGATTTATTTTGACTCGGAGGAAGCGGTTTTGTCAGAAGCGGGGGATATTCTGATTCCTCTGGAAGACGGGACGATTACGAAGGAGGATTTCACCGGCGATCTGGGCGATGTAATTAAGGGGAAAGTGACAGGGCGCGAGAGTGACGATGAGATCATCGTGTTTAAGTCGGTGGGCGTTGCGACTCAGGATCTGGTGGCGGCAAGGGAGATCTATGACAAGGCTTTGGAAGCCGGAATTGGGACGAAATGGAATTCATAGTCTGCCAGGGCATGGAGAGACATATTTTCTGCTCAAGATTCTCGGTCGGATAAGTTTTTAGGAAGTTTTGGGGAAACTGGTTGACCGAAAAAAGATCCCATGTTATAGTTAGTACTAGATAAATTGTATACAAAAATATTAATTGTATACAAATATAATGCGAGGAGGGTGCTTAAAATGAAATTAGGATTTATAGGAACCGGAAACATGGCGGGAGCCATCATGGGCGGAATCATTAAAAATCAGATTATTAAGGCAGAGGAGATCATCGGAGCAGATCTGTCTGAAGCGGGAAGGGAGAAGGCGAAGTCACAGTTCGGAATCTGCGTAACCGACAGTAATAAAGAAGTGGTTGAGAAGGCAGAAGTGATTATATTGTCTGTGAAGCCGCAGTTCTATGCAGAGGTAATTCATGAGATCCGAAGGGACGTCCGGGAGAATCAGATTGTGATTACCATTGCGCCTGGGAAGACTCTTGCGTGGCTTGCCGATCAGTTCGGTAAAGATGTAAAAATCGTCCGTACCATGCCGAATACACCTGCAATGGTAGGCGCTGGAATGACGGCGGCATGCCCTAACGAACATATGACAAAAGAAGAGACGGCATATGTGTGCACGCTTCTTGAGAGTTTCAGCCGTGTGGAGATTGTTTCTGAGCATTTGATGGATACAGTGGTTTCCGTAAGCGGAAGTTCCCCGGCGTATGTATTTATGTTGATTGAGGCTATGGCGGATGCGGCGGTTTCCGGCGGGATGCCAAGATCTCAGGCTTATCAGTTTGCAGCGCAGGCAGTGCTTGGAAGTGCGAAGATGGTACTGGAGACCGGGAAACATCCAGGAGAACTGAAGGATATGGTATGTTCCCCGGCAGGAACCACGATCGAAGCGGTACGGGTACTGGAAGAGCGTGGCTTCAGAAGCGCAGTTTTTGAGGCGATGAAGGTCTGTGAAGAGATGTCAAAGGGGATGTAATCTAGTAAATGTGTTATCACACTAGCAATATCTGCTGAGTAGTTTCTTCAGATCCGGATGATTGCGCAGGAAATCGTATGCGTGATTTTCCGGATTAGTTAGTTCATTCACGATACCGCAGCGTATCATCTGGCCGATGTTCGTATCTTTCAGCGAAAGATGACGGTACAGGGGGTGATATCCCGGCTTCCAGTCCTTATTGAGAGAAGGCAGCATTTTCTCCAGGATGTCAAGGCAGCCGTCGGCGTCTTTCTGAGCAGTGGCAAGAAGTAACTCTGCAATATGTATGTTACCTTCCCATAATCCGAACAGTTCTGTGATCTGTCTGGCGATAGCGGTCATTTGACTGGCAGCGGATATCTGGTTTTCCTTTACTGCGATTTCTACCAGAGTATAGACAGAGGACAGAATGTCGCTGATCTCAGACAGGACTTTTTGTTCGATAAGTTCCGCCGCTTTTTCCCACTCGTCCTGTTCCAGATAGAACATGGCGGTGAGCTGCTTTTTATTGAATAGGGCTGCGGCAGGCAGTTCTTCCAGTAATTTTTCGGCAGTGTCAAATTCCTTTCTTCCGATATGTTTTGAAATCAACATGGCTTTTGCCTGGTTTCCAATCTCTGGGTCGCAGCTTCTGGAAGCCCGTACATATAAATCTTCGACAATATCCAGCCAGTGTGTTTCTTCTGCACTGCCTTGACTGGTAAGAAGCAGTCCTTCCAGAGTCAGAGCTGCGTTAAGAAGCAGGAAATCGCAGGAAGGGTATTCGCGGCATTTCTCAAGGGCTATCTGGAATGCGCCGTCGATTCCCTTTGTTTCGGCAACAGAAACCAGTACGTTCATAAATGTTCCGACCTCTTCTCTGGTCAGATCTTCCTGAAAGGACAGAAGGGTATTAAGGTCGGTGTCAAGGAGACGTGCCAGCGCAGGGAGCAGGGTGATATCCGGGTAAGAGATTGCCTTTTCCCATTTGTTGACTGCGGGTGCGGAAACGCCCAGGAAAGAGGCCATCTGCTCTTGGGTATATCCCTTTTCGGTTCGTTTTTTACGGATAATTTCGTTGATTTTCATAGAATGATTCCTCCCATGTCTTGGTAAATGCAGCCCTTCTCCATGACTGCTGTGATCTGTGTCTGATGTTATTATACCAATACCAGACTGGGAGAACCATTGAGACATTGTATATTTTTTCTTACAGGAATTAACCAACGGTTAATTCCTGTATTGAGCCTGGACGTCTATGCGGTCTGACATCCTGCGATGATTGCATTTACAGCCTTTTCTACATTTTCCTTTGAGGTGGCAAGGTTCATCCGCACAAAGGAGGCGAATCTCTCTCCGCCGAACCAGTCGCCGTAATCCAGCGCAATATGGCATTTTTTCTGCATGAAATCTTTCATTTCCTCTGGCTTTACATAGGCTTTCATATCGAACCAGCACAGATAGGTTCCCTCAAGAGGAGAGACAACCACCTCTGGGAGCGTCTTTGCGAAAGAATCCTTCACGAACAGATAATTTCCATAAATGATTTCCTTCACTTCCTCGAACCACTTTCTTCCCTCCGAATAAGCCGCCTCTGCCGCCATATATCCGAATACATTTCCGTTCTGGATGCGGATGCAGGTGACAAATTCGTCCCATTTTCTGCGAAGCTTCTCGTCCGGAATGAGTATGACGGAGTTCTGGCATCCTGCAAGGTTGAAGGTCTTGGAGGGTGCGGTGACGGTAATCATCATATCATCATAGCTTCCTGCGCAGAAGGACGGAATATGCGTATGGCTGTCAAAGGTCAGATCCTGGTGGATCTCGTCGGAAATCACGAACACATGATGTTTCCGGCAGATATCGAACAATGTCTGTAATTCCCTGCGTGTCCAGACACGTCCTGCCGGGTTATGGGGAGAACAGAGGATGAACAAAGTAACATGATTCTCTACAATCTTCTGCTCAAAGTCTTCAAAGTCGATGGTATACACACCGTCTGTATTAACCAGATCTGAAGTGATCAGATGCCTGTTGTTATTCTTTACAGCATGAAGAAATGGATAGTATACCGGAGTCAGGACGATTACGGCATCTTCCGGTTTCGTCATAAACTGGGTAATCCAGTTAAAGGCAGACACGACTCCCGGTGAGAACCGGATCCATTCTTTTTGTACCTCATAGGAGTGGTACTGTTTCTCCCAGTTGATAAATGCCTGGTAATAAGAATCTGGAATTCTGTGGTATCCGAAAACACCTCTGGACACGTAAGCGCTCAGGGCTTCCATTACACAGGAAGGCACCTGGAAATCCATATCGGCAACCCATAAAGGCAGAAGCCCCTCTTCCCCGAACATGGCGGTCTGGGCGTCCCACTTGGTACTGTCTGTGTTTCTGCGTTCAACGTATTTCACTTGTGACATATGTAGTATTCCTCCTGAAAATAGTTCATTTTTGTTAAGAATAGTATTTATCAAAACAGACAGAAAGTCAACCGTTATGTTATGGTCTTGCATATCATAAGGGCTTCTTATGGAGAAAAGGTACTTTACGAACAGCGTTTTATCCGCTACAATAGAGAAAGATTTATACTTAATAATCGGGAAGAGAGGAAAGGAACTATGGAAAATCCAATTGTAACATTTGAAATGGAAAACGGAGATATCATGAAAGCGGAACTGTATCCAGAGGTTGCGCCGAACACGGTGAATAATTTTATCTCGCTGGTAAAGAAGGGATATTATGACGGCCTGATTTTCCACCGTGTGATTAACGGCTTTATGATCCAGGGAGGCTGCCCGGACGGAACAGGTATGGGAGGTCCGGGATATCATATTAAAGGGGAATTCGAACAGAACGGTTTTGACAATGACTTAAAACACACAGAAGGCGTGCTGTCCATGGCAAGGGCAATGCATCCGGATTCTGCAGGATCACAGTTCTTTATTATGCACAGGAATTCTCCGCATCTGGACGGTTCTTATGCGGCGTTCGGAAAGGTGACAGAGGGTATGGACATTGTAAATAAGATTGCGGATACAGAGACGGACTATAATGACAGGCCGCTTACAGAACAGAAGATGAAGAAGGTCACGGTAGATACGATGGGCGAAGAGTATGAAGAACCGGAGAAGGAATAATGGAACGTTTTTATCAGAATACGGCGGCCAGGACGATTCTGGCTCTGGTGTGCTGCGCCTTATGGGGCAGCGCATTTCCATGTGTGAAGATAGGATATGAACTGTTCCACATCGAAAATGCGGGCAGCCAGATTCTGTTTGCCGGATATCGTTTTTTCCTGGCAGGTGTGTTCACGTTTCTGCTTGGGTGTGTGCTTGAGAAACGGATCATCACAATGAAGAGAAGTTCTGTGCCTTATGTGTTTGGGCAGGGGATTTTACAGACTACGATTCAGTATGTGTGTTTCTATATCGGTCTTGCACATACGACAGGGGCGAAGGGCTCTGTGATCAATGCATCTAACGCCTTTTTTTCGATTATAGCCGCACATTTTCTTATGAAGTCGGAGAAACTGACATTTAAAAAGATCGTGGGCTGTCTGGTAGGATTTGCAGGAATCATTATCATCAATCTTGAGCCGGGTGCGTTTAGCAGCGGTTTTTCATTTCTGGGTGAAGGAATGGTGCTGGTGTGTGCATTTTCCTACGGACTGAGCAGTGTGACGCTTAAGATGATCTCGGATAAGGAAAAGCCTGTAACGATCACAGCCTATCAACTGCTGTTCGGCGGATCGGTTCTGATTCTGATCGGAGTCATATCTGGTGGAACGGTTTATGGTTTTCATATAAAATCATCGTTACTTCTGCTCTATATGTCGTTATTGTCAACCGTGGCATTCAGTATCTGGGCGGAACTTCTGAAATACAATTCTGTTGGGAAAGTGGCTATATTTGGATTTAGTATTCCGGTGTTTGGGGTTGCTTTATCGGCAGTCTTCCTGGGAGAGCAGGTGGCGTCGGTAAAGAATCTGACAGCTCTTATCTGTGTGAGCGTCGGGATTATTATCATTAACCGGAAGGGATCTAAGGATATTTAAATTGGAGGAAAATCGTATGCTGACGTGTACATATATCGTGGAGAGAATAGACGGGGATTATGCAATGCTTAAACGGGAAGATGAGACGGATCAGAATGCAGAGCCGAAGATGGTGGCGCGGGCGCTTCTTCCGCCGGAGATTATGGAGGGAACCAGACTGCTTTATGAATACCTGCAGTATTCCATTATAGAATGATTCATGAACATCATTTACAGGAAGAGAAAGGGTGGAGATGAATGAGTGTGACGGTAGAAGATTTACTTCAATTGCCGTCCCTTCGGTGTGCAAAAGTCCTGGGCGGGCGTAAAGGGCTGTCCAAATTCGTTTCTTCCATATCGGTTCTTGAATCAGTCGACCCGGGAATTCTGATTGACGAACTCTTTCCTCAGGGGGATTACTTTGGCAGCGAGATTGCAATTACTGGCTTTATGAATATTCTGGAGGATGTGGAGGGGCAGTGTGCCAATATCCGCAGGATGGCAGAGGGCGGAGAAGTGGGATTAATCCTTTTCTATGTGGGGGTATATCTGGCGCAGGTGGACAGGAAGCTGATTGATCTTGCGGATGAGCTGGACTTTGTACTGATCTGCATGCCGGAAGGAGAGAAGACACTGCGCTACAGTGAGGTGATCAGTGATGTCACGGACTGTATTTACAGGGACCGGATGAAACAGGAATCCATCGTAACCGAGATTCTGGAACAGGTTGCCGTACTTCCGGCACATCTCCGGTCGGTGAATACGGTATTGCAGATGTTGAGCGACCGGACGGCGTCTTGTCTGGTATTGTGTGATTCCTTGCTGCGGATATTGAATCTGGCGGCGTGGCCGAGAAGTCTTGAGAATATGGTGAAACAGGGCATAGAGAGGAACCATGGCTCTGGGGAGGAAGGATTACCCAAAGAAGGAGAAACGTGCAAGTGTGAATTTTTGCCAGATGGAACGTGGAGCCATTTTAAGATACATCCCGAAAAAGGAGACGCATTGGAACTTTTACTGCTGAAAGAGGGGACTGCGCTCAGTAAACGAATGGTGGAACAGATGGTGGACGTAGTGCGTCTGGGAGTAAATATCTGGGGGCGTCAGCACAGCGAAGTGGCAGTTCATGAACTTGTCCATGCGATTCTTCAGGATGAACCGATGAAAATGAGGAGGCTGGCGGACATCTTTCACATCAACGTGGAAAAGATCAACGAGATGTGGATGGTCTGTGGGGAGGAAAGCGGTTCATCTGCATATTTACAGAAAGAACTTGCGTCCCTTCGGATCTTTGCGGCTGACTGCGCAGATACGGTGGTGGCAGATATTTATGAAGGGAAGCTTCTGCTGTTTCTGAGCAGTCCTTACTCCCATAAGGAGGCCAGGCAGCAGATTGGCGGACTGTTAGACCAGATACATCAAGACGACGGTACGATGACACTGACACGGTGCAGCGGACTGTGCAGTACAAAAGAAGTCCGTAAGGCATATCTGTGCCATCAGGAGTATCTTACAGATACCAGGAAAGTCTTTCCAGAACGGAAGTATTTTCAGATTGGAGAGATACGGTTTGTAGAAGGCTGCCGCCGGTTGATCAGCCAGGGAGAGGAGAAGACGGAGCAGTGTCTGGATTGTCTGAAAGGACTGCCGAGAGACGGTGAAGAGCGAAGTCTTCTGGAGACATTAAGCGTCTATCTTCTGGACGGTGATTCCAGCGTTACAGAGACGGCAAAGCTGTTATATGTCCATAAGAATACCGTAAAATACAGACTGCAGAGGATTGCGGATATTCTGGGCTACAGGCCCGATAAGCTGCCGGAAGGGATAGAAGCGTACCGGGCTGTTGCAGTCTGCAGACTGTTGTCTGTCTGACAGCTTTCATAATTGTTGTATGGGTTTCAGAACCGGAATGCTTTTGTTTGAAAGGACAAAGATATTCCGGTTTTTTCTGCCATAATAATAATGAATTTTTTCCTGCGAGATGATAAACTGAAACAGATTTGATATAAAGCAGGACAGGAGATGTGAACGTGAGAAAAATAGGAATTAAGGAAATTGAGGATATTGCCCTGGGAGCTGCGCTTCTGGGAGCCGGCGGAGGCGGAGACCCGTACATCGGCAAGCTGGTCGCCATAGGAGCGGTAAAGGAATGTGAAGAGGTCACGCTTCTTAGCCCGGATGAAGTGCCGGACGATGCGCTGGTAGTTCCCATTGCAATGATGGGAGCGCCGACGGTGCTGGCTGAAAAAGGGATAGGCGGGAAAGAATATCAGACGCTCTATGATATGGTATCAAGATACTTTGGCAGGAAGATCTATGCTTTTATGCCAATAGAGGCAGGCGGAGTCAACTCTATGCTTCCGATTGCGGCAAGCGCCCGCCTTGGACTTCCGATGGTGGATGCAGACGGGATGGGAAGAGCATTTCCAGAACTTCAGATGGTGACGTTTACCATAGGAGGGATGAGCGCCTCCCCCATGGCGCTTACGGATGAGAAAGGAAACAGCGTCATCTTTGAGACAGTGACGAATCACTGGACGGAAGAACTTGCAAGGGCGGTTACCATGAGCTGCGGCGGGGCGGTATCGGTATCCTTGTATCCTATGACGGGGGCGCAGATGAAGCAGTATGCAGTCCGGGATATTGTTACAAGAAGCCAGAGGCTTGGCGAGGCGATCCGCACGGTGAAGAACTGCGGCGAAAAGTCGCCGGAGGCTCATTTCCTTAAATCTACGGAAGGCTATAAACTATTCAAGGGAAAGATTGCGGATGTATTGCGCACGACACAGGAAGGGTTTAATTTTGGAAAAGTAGTGCTTAGTGGCATCGGAGAATGTAAAGGGCAAAGCGCTGTCGTAGAATTTCAGAATGAAAATCTGACTGCTTCCGTGGAGGGTGAGATTGTGGCAACCACGCCGGATCTTATCTGTCTGGTGGATACTGATACGTTCGTACCGATTACAACGGATGCGCTAAAATATGGAAAACGTGTCCTGGTTGTGGGGCTTAAGTGTTTCGAACTGTGGCGTTCGGACGAAGGGCTTGCTCTTGTCGGGCCTCGGTACTTCGGATGTAATACAGACTATATCCCGCTTGAAGAGCGTTGCAAAGGAGGGATTTCATATGTATAAGCTTGGAATTGACGTGGGAGGCACCAACACGGACGCAGTCTTGATTGACGAGAATCTTAATGTGGCTGCTGAGGTGAAAGTTCCTACAACAGAGGACATTTATACAGGCATCCTAGGAGCGGTCCGGGAAGTGTTAAAGATGTCCGATGTGAATAGAGCGGATATCCGACAGGCCATGCTTGGAACCACGCAGTGTACCAATGCAATTGTGGAAAGAAAGCGTCTGGCTCCGATAGGAATCCTGCGAATCGGAGCGCCTGCAACTCTTGGCGTTTTGCCTATGGCAGACTGGGAGGAAGAGTTATATGGGATTGCAGAAGGGATTGCCGTGACAGGAGGAGGTTCGGAGTATGACGGAAAAGAACTGGCGGCGTTCGACTGTGAAGCGGCAGAGAGATTCTTCCGGGAAATGAAGGAAAAAGGCGTTAAATCTATTGCTATTTCCCAAGTGTTTTCAACGGTGCGCAATGATCATGAGCTGGAAGCGGCGAAACTGTGCCGCGAGGTCATGGGTGAGGAAGTCCATCTTTCTATTTCCAGTGAAATCGGATCCATGGGGCTGATCGAGAGAGAAAATGCTACGATTCTGAACGCAGCCTTGTGGAAGGTAGCGGAGCAGTTTACGGAAGGATTTGAAAAGAGTCTTGAGGAAGAAGGAATTGTGAATGCAGATATTTATCTTTCGCAGAATGACGGAACGTTGATGACCATGGAGCACGCCCGTAAGTATCCGATTCTGACCGTTGCCTGCGGACCCACCAATTCGATTCGGGGAGCAAGCTATCTTAGCCGGATGAAAAATGCAATTGTGGTGGATGTAGGAGGCACTACAACGGATTTCGGAGTGATCCAGAACGGATTTCCGCGTGAATCCAGCGTGGCGGTAACGATCGGAGGCGTGCGTACGAATTTTCGTATGCCGGACGTAGTCTCTATTGGCCTTGGCGGCGGATCCATTGTCAGGGAACAGAAAGACGGGTCGGTGACGGTAGGGCCGGATAGCGTGGGATACCAGATTACAGAAAAAGCGATGGTGTTCGGCGGGGATGTGATGACGGCCACCGATATTGCCGTGCGGCTTGGAATGGTGAAACTTGGAGATGACTTAAGGGTAAAGCAGATTCCCAGGGAACTTGCGGAACGGGCGATGGAAACGATCTGCGGAATGGTTGAGGACGGAATTGACGCAATGAAAGTGTCCAATGAGGACTGTGACGTGATTCTGGCAGGCGGCGGGTCTATCGTTCTTCCTGAGAAGATTCGGGGAACTTCATGCGTTGTAAAGCCAAAGCATTTTGGATGCGCTAATGCGATTGGATCAGCAATATCGAAGGTCAGCGGCACATTTGAAAAGCTGATGGATTATGATGTAATTTTGCGGGAACAGGCGATTGAACAGGCGAAAGCAGAGGCAGAAGAACTGGCCGTCCAGGCAGGGGCGCTTCGGGAGACTGTGGAGATTATTGAGATAGAAGATGTACCGCTCGCATATTATCCGGGGAATACGAATCGGGTGAAGGTAAAGGCGGCAGGCGATCTGCAGTAGATTGTTCAATTACAGACGTAGTAAAACTGAATTTTACTACGTCTGTAATTATCAATACTCCCATGTGCGCTTCAATACTTCAATCTGTTCTCTTGCCCGTCCATAAAAAGTAGTCAGCGGCATATCGCAGAGTTTGGCCGCCTCTTTTCCAAGAATCTGCCCGTTCCTCCATCGGCAGCAGATCTGAATAAAATCATCCGGTACGTCACGTCTGGGACGTCCGAACTGTACGCCCCGTAATTTGGCCGCCTCAATTCCTTCTTTCTGCCGTTCGCGAATATTCTTGCGCTCATTTTCAGCTACAAAAGAAAGAACCTGCAGAACAATATCGCTGAGAAACGTACCCATCAGATCCTTGCCTCGTCTGGTGTCCAGAAGTTCCATATCAATTACTACGATATCGACCTTCTTTTCTTTCGTCAGAAATCTCCACTGCTCTAATATCTCCTCATAGTTCCTGCCAAGCCTGTCGATGCTCTTCACGTAGATTAAATCGTCTTCCTGCAATTTTCTGAGCATCCTGTGGTACATAGGGCGATCAAAATCCTTGCCGGACTGTCTGTCTATATAAATATTCTTCTCCGGCACTTCCCTCTGATGCAGAGCCAGCATCTGCCTGCCCTCATTCTGCTCCCTGGTGCTTACACGCACATACCCGTAGATCATTCATTTCAACCTCCTCTTTTGTATATGAAAGCGGTCATAGATATCTGACGCTTTCCTACTATTTTAATCTGGAATGACGGCGGAACAAAGAAGTTGATTCTCGGCACAGTAAAAAAATAGTAGTAATAGTAATTCTCATGCCCACGTCCTTGACCAGGGAATGTAATATCGTTATATTGTGTAAAGGGGAGGTTTTCTACAGTTTTGTTATCAGCAATTTTATGGTGATAATTATAACTGCCCTGTGTAGGTATAAAATAAAAAAAGAGAGGTACAGTTATGAAGAAAATGTTTACCAGAAGATTGCTAAGTTATATGGTCATAGCGTTGCTCGTGACCATTGGGGCTATTTTCATGCTGCAGACGTTTTCGTCAAAAAGCACGAACACAGAATCTGCACAAGAAAGACTGAATATGGTAAAAGAAAAGCTGAAAAGCAATGACGAGGAGATTGAAAAGCTGGTCAAAAGCGTGGGTGAGAATAATCTGGTCAAAACCCGTGCTTTCGCAGAGATTCTTGCCACGGATCCCACGGTTCTTACGGATGGAGGAAGAATGCAGGAGATTTGTGAAGAATTAATGGTCAATGAGCTTCATGTCATTAATGAAGAGGGAATGATCACTCAAAGCACGATCAGTGAATATATCGGATTTGACATGAGCAGCGGCGAACAGTCGGCGGCATTTCTGGAGATTATCAGGGATCCTTCTGTAGAAATTGTGCAGGAACCTCAGGAAAATGCAAGGGAAGGCGTTGTGATTCAATACATAGGCGTGGCAAGAAAGGACGACGAGGGCGTGGTACAGGTGGGAATCCGACCGGAAATCCTGGAAGACACGCTTGCAAATACGAAGATAGACGTAGTCCTTGGAGAGGTAGATTATGGAGAGAAAGGTTATGCATATGCTGTTGATGCGGCAAGCGGCGTAATACTTGCCCATCCCAATCGGGAACTCATCGGGAAAGATGCATTGGAGAACGGATTAGCAGCGGAGGAAGGACAGGGCAAAGTAAAGGTAGACGGGACGACCGGATATTACCAGGCCGAAAAATATGACGAAGAAATAATCGGAATGTTTCTTCCGGCCAGAGAATATTATCAGAACAGGTTAAGCCAGACTCTGGTGGTTTCAGTCAGTATGTTTATGATTTTTATGGTGCTTCTGCTTGTGATTAACAGGACGGTGGATTTACAGATTGTCAGCGGAATCAATCGTATTGTGGAATCAGTGAAAAAGATAGCGGCCGGTGATTTTGGGGTCACTGTGCAGGAGGGAAGTAATCCGGAATTCATTCGGCTTTCTGAAGATATCAATAAGATGGTGGGGAACATCCGGTCAAGCATGAGCGATAACGAACGGTTACTGATACAGCAGAAATCAGATATTGCAAATATTAAGGAAGTATGCGGTGAACTTGGCAGCGTGTCCAGGAAAACCCTGTCAAGCGCCGATGAAATATTCCAGGGAACAGAGCAGCAGAAGCAGTCTGTGGACGACTTGAATCAGGTTATGGGAACGCTTGTAAAGGAACTCAACAGCAGCGCCGATGCATCTGTGGACGTGGCCAGGGCAACAAAGGGAGCCGTCGCTGCGATCCTGGACACCCAGAAACAGATGGACGTATTAGAGGGGGCAATCAGCAATATCAGCGAGATGTCCAAAGAAATCGGAAAGATTGCGGTAAAGATCGAATCCATTGCAAACCAGACGAATCTGCTTGCACTGAACGCATCGGTCGAGGCTGCGCGGGCCGGAGATATGGGAAAAGGATTTGCGGTGGTAGCGGCAGAGGTAGGGAATCTGGCGGCCAGAAGTTCCCAGGCTGCAAAGGAAACCGGCGAACTGATTGCCGATTCCATCCAGGCGGTCAGTGAAGGACTGGCAATGGCAGAGGAAACGACCAGTATTTTTGGAAATGTCGTGAAAGAAATCAAGCATGCGAATGTAGAAGTAGACCGGATTGCAGAGATGGTTCGTAAAAATGCATCGGATGTAGAACGGACAGCGACAGAGATGGATAAAATCCGCAACGTGATGGATAACAATGCACAGATTTCAGAAACAAGTAAACGGATATCGGTGAATATGGCAGATATCACGAACCGTCTTCTGAATATGGTTGGGGAACAATAAGGCTTATCCGAGTAAAGTATAAACAGGGATATTCACGACTGGCTTGTGGATTTCCCTGTTTTTTGTCGAAAGAAGTCGAACGAAAGTAAGAACGAAAATCTTAGGAGTCATTGACAAATCCGGGAGAATACCGTATGATACATACACACACATATTGTGTTGTTCAACACGTCATAGGAATCGTTTTTAGATTCAAGTCATTTTAATTCAGATCAGATTTATATCAATCTGTATTGAAGGTTTCGGTTCGTTACCTTCAATTCCAAAGAAACCCATGTGAATCATAATTAAAGAAGGAAGGAGAAGATGAATTACAGGAGAATTGTTTTATTTTTATCGTTTTTACTTGGCGCTGCGGTTATCTGCGGGAGAGGCATCCTCTTTGAAACATCCGGTGATACGAAAGAACAGAAGGTATATGCGGCGCCTGACAAAGAAGAACAAAAAGAGTCTGGTAAGATTGCGGTAGTCAATCTGGATGAGGGAGTATCTTCAAGAGGGGGACGGGTCAATTATGCAGAGAAGCTGTCGAAGTTTCCTGGTATGGATTTCGAATATGCATCTTTAGAGGCGGCCAGAACAGGACTTGAGACGGGAAGATATGGGGCATATGTAATTATTCCGGCAGATTTTTCGCAGAATGTGGAGAGCATTAACACAACGCCCCAGGTTTCCAGATTGGAATTTGCAGTCAATCGTACCTATTCCGGGAAAGGGCAGTATGAACTTCTCAATCATGTAAGGAGTTATATAGATTCGTTGAATAACCATCTGAGTTATATGTATGTAGAGAATATTTTAAGAGAATTTCATGATGCCCAGGACGGCGCAGAACGTGTGATGGAACATGATCTTGAGGATATGGAGGCAATAGAAAGAATCCGTCCCCAGGATCTGGTAACTCTTGCCGTACCGCCCGAACTGCCGGCAGAAGTGATGCCGCCGGAAATGTTGGATATTTCTATGTATATGGAGAGAAATTCTTTGTCCGCAGAGTCTGTGGAGACGGAATATAGAAATCAGGTACAGGAGATAAGCGCGCAGATTGCTTCTCTGAATGCTGCCGGAAATATACTGACAGAGCGGCTCCAGACGCTTGCCGGGCAGACGGAAGAACTTGATCTTACCACTGACGAAAACGGCGGAAATATTACGGAGAAAGCAGAAGAAAGGTTACGGGAAGAACTGAGGAGACAGGCGGAACTTATGGCGGATAAAGAGAAGATTGGAGGACGACTGGAGAATCTTAAAGTCCGCAATGAAGAAGTTATGAGAGAGCTTGCGGAACCTGACGGAACTGAGGAATTGCCGGAATCAGAAGATCATCTGGAATGGATTTTATTATTAACGGAACAGAATAAGGAATTTGAGTTGTTACTGGAAGAAATAGAAAGGGCAAAAAGCCTGGATATTGACGGAATTACGGAACTGATCAAGGCAGAATATGTAGATCCGATCACCGCAAATGCGGACGAGGTGAAAAAAGTTTTTCAGCACAGACAAGAGGAAGAACTTGCTGCAGTGACGGCGTATAATGGGCGGCTTTCCGGCTTTTCACCGCAAGTGGACGGTTATTTTCTTTCACAGTACATCCAGGGAATCAAGGAAAATCATAGAAGTATGCAGGAAGCCTTATTGAAAAACAACCAGGCATATGTTGAGTATGCACAGAAATCAGTCGTTTCTTCGAGGGAGTATACAGATGAATTGAACAGGCATGCCAGGGAGTCGGCAAAAGAAGCCAGGGAAGCTGTGGAAGCAGGGCTGAGTGCGGCGAAGGAAACCAGGGAGAAGAATCATTTTGCGAATCAGAAGATTTTAGGAGACTTTGCCTCAAAACTTGCATATACCCGGCTTGGCAGTGCAGAGTATATTCGAGTCTACCAGTTTATTGCCAATCCGCTCAGTATGACAGACAGATCTGTAAATCAGCCGGTTTCCGGCTATTTGACAGGGCGTAATGCAGATGTAACATTTTAAGTAAAGCGATGTTTCCGGAAGGAGGAAGAAAGATGATGAGTATCAGAATGAATACAGAGGACGTGATTGTGCGGGGACAGGAGATCGGCAGCCATGTGGAGGATGTTACGGCTCTTCAGAATTATCTGAATGATGTGGTGAACCGTCAGCTCCCGGAATTGTGGGAAGGGAGAGGATATGAAGGGTTTGCGGCAAGAGTTGCGGAGATGGCGCCTAGTTTTGATGCGATGCGCGAACTGATCGGCGCCATTGGGCAGGGGGTCGTGACGAATGCAAGGCAGTATGCCGAATTTGACCGGGCGGCAGGTTCTGTCAATCGTGGATAGAAACATGGAGGGAAATAGCGAGATACGCCTTGACCCGGATGCGGCGGGGTCGGACGTATTTGGCGACGGATTAAAGACGCCGCTTTGTGATCTGTATGAACTGCCTGTCTTTACAGCGGATACCTGGCGCAAGGCAGGAGAATGCCGCAGGGAGGAAATGCAGAAAGTAGAAGGGTTTCGAGAGGGCATATTTGATGTGGATGGACGGGATAAGAAAGAGTGGATTCGGACAATTCAAAGTCAGATTTTCCAGACTGTACCAGAGCATCCGGCGCTGGAGTATGGGTCGCCCGGACTTCCGTCGGATGGATTTACGCCGCCCGGATATTCTATGTCTGATATAGCCGGGGAGTCGCAGATCGTGCCAGGGATCTTCCTGTTACTGGGACTAATCGTAATAGGAATGTCCCTTGCCGGTCCCAAAAGGAAAGGAAGGAGGAAGGGGTGATTCTTACTTTTATGGAATGCGGCGGTTTGTCTGGAGAGGAATGTCAGCCTGGCATGAGATGCGCTTCAAAATGTCTGATTAGTAAAAAGCTGGATGTTATGGTCAGACCAGAACAGCAGATTAAGGAGGTTTATGACAGGCTTTGTGAGAATGGTTTCCTTTCTTTCTTGCATGAAGGAAGGCAGATCAGCGTGTATTCTTTGCGGCGCAGGGAATATGTGAATAAAACGCTGACGTTCTGGCTGGGAAAAATCTATGCCGGGGATATTCTGGTGATCAGGGAAATTCAAAAAGAGTGACGACATCTTTACCATTCCGAAAGGGGGAACAGTTATGAAGGTGAGGTTACGCAGAAACGACCTGACGGCAAAGGGGATCTATGATTTTAAACGGCTTGAGGAAGACAGCCACCTGTTTCTCTCCTGCAGGATAGAAGAGGAGAAAGAGGCGGTCTGCATGAATTTCGACCTGCGGGGAATGAAGATGCTGGAGGAACTAAAGGGGGCAGACCGCCTTGAGAAGCTGGTGGTTCTGCTGCATGTGGCGGAACTTGAGGAGCCATACCGGAATTTCGAATTTTCCCTTGATCCCGGGAATCTGTACTATGATATTCTGGGCAGGGTCAGGGTAAAGGTGAGAGATGTTATTTCCTCCCGGCCAAGGAACAGGATGAGAGAGTTTCTAAGGCAGTATCAGGCATTGATCGGCTACTTTCTGGAGGGGTCGCGGCCTTATGAAGACTATCTGTACAGAGGAATGGAGATTCTAAAGGCAAAAGATGAGATTACTGGTCTTATGGAGCCGGAGACAGTGCCGGAAGAGAAAAAAATATTAACGGAATATTATATGAATCTTCTGGAGGAAGAGAAGAAGAATATGAAGCTGGTTGGAATTCAAAGATACAGACGGCTGGTCAGATATCGTATTGTTTCGGTATTTTTCCTGGTTATGCTTACGGCGTCCACTGTCTATAGCTTTTTCTGGTATATGCCGAAGCAGGAACATCTTATTGCGGCAGGGGATGCCTATATCCGTAAGGATTATATTACGCTGGTGGATGCGCTGAAAGGATTTGGAACAGAAGACCTTAGCCGTACGGGGAAATATATGCTTGCCACCGCCTATATCCAGGGACAGGCTGTAGATACATTCAGCGGAAAGGATAAGGAAAATATTCTGAGCAGGGTTACCTGCCAGTCGAATGAGAATGTGCTGGACTACTGGATTCATCTGGGACGTCTGGAAATCAGTGAGGCAGAAGATCTTGCTATGAAGATGTCCGACGACCAGCTTTTGCTGTATGCATATATGCACGAATTACGTCAGGTGGAAGAGGACGAAGGGATATCCGGTGAAGAAAAGAGCGCCAGAAAGCAGGAACTGATGAAAAATATGGAAGAACTTGCGGGCAGATTAGGGCTGTCGGGCTGAAGCCGATTCATCTGTTCCTAAAAATGGAAGGAGTCTGGATATGAGATCTGTGCTGAAGCAGACAAAAGAAGAGGAAAGGCGTCTCTTTGACCGGGGGAAAAATATTACGATTTCTTCGGGATCAGAGGCGGCGCTATGTATTCCCGGGTTAGAGAGCCGTTTTTATATCCGTGGAATGAAAGTATTTCCTGAGATTGAGGCGAAAGAATACATATACCGGAACTGGCAGAGGATAGGAACGGAAGAATTTATGTTAAATCCAGGCGACGTTCTGACCTTTGGAGGGCTGAAAATAGAAGTATGGGATGAGCAGATCGCTATTTTAGGTTCTGCCGACCGTTATACGACGACTTTAGCCGAGCGGTCCTGGGAATACCGACCGGAAGGGTTTCCGGTTTATAAGCGTTCTCCGAGGCTGATCAAAAGAACGTCTTTGGAGAAAATTGTGATAGAACTTCCCCCCAAAGAGGAGAAGCAGGATCCAAAAGGATTTCTGATGTCAGTGATTCCCCCTCTTGGCATGATGGCGGTGACGATCATGATCGGCGTATTACTAGGACGAGGGCTCTATCTGCTGATGTCTGCGGCTGCCGCAGGGATGACGGCTGTATTCTCTGGAATTCGTTATATGGGGGAAAAGAAGGAATTAAGGGAGAAGAACAGGATACGACACGTTGATTATATGAATTATCTGTGGAACAGGCAGAAGGAGATTGCAATGGCTTATGAGCGGGAGCAGGAGGTCTATGCATATCAGTATCCGGATATGGACGAGCTGGCTTTCATGGTAAAGGAATATGACAGCCGGATCTATGAGAAGATTTCTTCTGACGAAGATTTTCTTACCCTGTCTCTGGGACGTTATATGGGAAAAACAGGTTTTCAGATTGGCGGAAAGGAGGAAGCGCAGGAGGCGCAGAAGGATACGCTGACAAAGACGGTCTGTGAGATACGACAGAAGTATTCTCAGATTCAGATACCCAGGGTCATTGATTTGAAAAAAACTCATCTCGGAATGGTGGGAGAGAAGGAAGCGCTGCACAGGCAGCTTGGAATTCTTGCATCCCAGGCGGCATTTTTCCAGAGTTATCATGACCTTCAGATGATTGTTATCTATGACGGGAAGTATGAGGACAGATTTGCATGGATGCGCTGGTTTCCCCACATGCGCCTTATGCCGATGAATGTATCGGGATTAGTCCATTCAGAACGGACCAGAGATCTTGTGTTTGGCAGCGTAAGCCAGATACTAAAGGAACGGGCAGAACGTATGAAGGATGGGAAAAAGGAGACAAGGAGTCTGCCTCATTATCTATTTCTGGTTGATGAACCTTCCTGGCTTATGGACCATAGGATTTCAGAGTATCTATGTATGGATGGAAATACCCTGGGATTCTCAATCATTTATACCAGCTATATCCGGTCAAATATACCAGAATACATTAGAACGGTTCTTATGCTGGATAATACGCTGGAAGGGACCCTTCTATTGGAGGAGAGAGAGTACGTGGGCCAGAAAATCATCTTTGACAGGCCAAGGGACAGTGATTTTGAATGGATGGCAAGAAACTTAAGCGTGCTGAAACATGAGCAGGGAGGCGCCGGCTACATCCCAGGAAGGGTTACGTTTTTTGAATTATACGGGATACGAAAACCTGAAGAATTAGAAATTCGAAACAGATGGAAGACCAGCCAGTCTCACAGGTCCCTGGCCGTGCCCATAGGGAGGCGTTCGGCAGACGACGTGCTGTTTCTGAATCTTCATGAAAAGGCCCATGGCCCACACGGGCTGGCAGCAGGAACAACCGGTTCGGGAAAATCGGAACTGATACAGAGTTATATCCTGTCATTGGCGGTAAATTTTCATCCTCATGAGGTGGGCTTTCTGTTGATTGATTACAAGGGAGGCGGGATGGCGGATCTGTTTTGCAGGCTGCCCCATCATCTGGGGACGATTACGAACCTGGATGGAAGCGGAAGTGCGAGGGCATTGATTTCCGTAAAGGCAGAACTTTCCCGAAGACAGAAAATATTCAGAGACTATGGTGTGAACCATATTAATGGTTATATGAGACTGTTTAAAGAAGGAACGGCGGAGGAACCGCTGCCCCATCTCTTTATCATCTGCGATGAATTTGCAGAACTTAAGAAGGAACAGCCAGAGTTTATGAAGGAACTTGTATCAGCGGCGCGTATCGGGAGAAGTCTGGGAGTCCATCTGATTCTGGCGACACAGAAACCGGCAGGCATCATTGACGATCAGATCTGGAGTAACAGCAGGTTCAAGCTGTGTCTGAAGGTACAGAATGAAAGCGACAGTAAGGAAGTCTTAAAGACAACGGATGCCGCCGCCATTACTCTGCCTGGGAGAGCCTATCTTAAGGTGGGAAACCATGAGATATATGAATTGTTTCAGGCAGCTTTCAGCGGCGCAGCGTACACAGAGAGGGAGGAAAAGGGAGCTGCCGACGACGACAGGATTTATCTGGTAAATGAACTTGGGCAGGGAGAACTGATTAATCAGGACTTAAGCAAAAAGGAAGAGTATCAGGCATGCCAGACACAACTAGAGGCTGTGGTATGCCACATCAGAGAGGTTTTTGAAAAGGAACGTAAGGTCGAAGTGAGGAAACCATGGCTGCCTCTGCTGGAACAGATGCTGGTCAGTCCCACCGCAAAAGAGTTTCTAAGGAAGACAAAAGACGATCTGGCCAGGCTGCCGCAGGAAGGTAGAAAAGGACTGTCAGTTGCGATTGGCAAGGTGGATCTGCCGGAAATACAGGAACAGAAGGAACTGGTACAAGACTTTGAGCGCGACGGCAATCTCTTGTTTCTGGCTTCTTCCGGGTTTGGAAAAACGGTCTTTCTGACAACGATACTCGTAAGCCTTGCGGTATCTTACGATGTAGAAGACGTGAATTTTTATATTCTGGATTACGGAAACCATGGCTGTATGCCGATGAAGGAACTTCCTCATACGGCAGAGTATATTTCTGCCGATGAAGAGGAGCGGTACTGGAAATTTAAGAAACTTATGACAGAAGAGATGGCAGAGAGGAAAAGGCTGTTTGCAGAATATGCGGCTCCTTCTCTGCCGGCGTTTCGGGAATTGTCAAAATTACCGTTAAGGGATGTGGTTGTAGCAATTGATCAGTTTGACGTTGTAAAAGAGACGGGGATTGAAGAGGAAGAATTTTTCACAAGGCTTACCAGGGACGGCGTCGGGCTTGGAATCTATACGGTTGCCGCTGCAACCAGGAGCAATGGCATACGGCAGGCAACACTGAATAATTTTAAGAACAGGATCGCAGGATATCAGTCTGATGAAAACGAGACGTTTCTTGCCGTGGGGAGGACGCCGTACAAGCAATCAGACATCAGGGGACGCGTACTGATCAGCGGTGAAAAAGTACATGAAGCGCAGATTTACGTTATGACATCCTGTGAAGACAAGGCCGCATACAGTAGAGGGTTAAAGACACTGATCCAGAAGATACGCAGAAAGTCCCGGGGAAAGGAAGCGCCCCATATCCCCTTGCTGCCGCAGAAACTGTTTTTTTCTATGCTGGACAGATATCCCGATGACGGGAGTGATTACCTGGTAGGGCTGGATCTTGAGAACGTAACCGGCAGAGGATTTTGCAGAATGGCCGGATTTTTCGCAATCGTTGGAAACACGGCCGCAGGTAAGACGAACATACTTCAGGTGCTGGCAGACCAGGCAGCCATAAAGGGGAGAACCTGTATCTTTGATTCCTGCGATATGGAACTCTATCATTTCCGTCAGAACTCCCAGGTCCTGTATGTAGAAGGAAAACGGGAGAAAGATATTTTTTTCAAAGAAATGGATGAGGAACTGGAACAAAGGAGGCGTTTTCTGAAAAGAAGGCTTGAAGAGCGTAAGGACACGTCCCCGAAAAAGCTTGCAGGCGAGCTCCCATATTATACCATATGCATTGATGATCTGGATGATTTCTCAGAATTCATGAAAGATGATCTGGATCGGGCGGCGTTACTGATTAAAGAAGGAACTGCCCTTGGAATTGTCTGTATTCTAACCATTCATGGGGCGAAGTCCAGGGGAATAAGCAGAATGGAGAGACTGGTAAAACAGGCGGCGAACGGTCTGGTACTAAGTTCACAGGGAGCCGTACCGGTCTTTCCGGTTCCAAGTCTGAGAAAACTGCCGGTATTCGGGGATGGACTGCTGTTTCGAAACGGTGTTTACCAGAGAGTCCGACTTCCCTGGTATTGTTCAAAACTGCACCCGGTTTCTGACAGGATGGAGGGTTAGAAAGGAGGAGATCAATTTGACAGATATGATTCGCGTGAATGATGGAAGAGTTAAGGCAGATGCGGCGCAGATGGAAAGCGCCGCCGCCTATCTGAGAAATGTGCCGCTGACCCGGCAGGATACGAGAACGACTCTGCCGGCTAATGGAAACGGTAAGTCTGCGTATGGAAGAAGCCAGGAGCGGATTTCCCGGCTGGGTGTCCTGCTGGATCAGGAGGCACAGAATATCAGAGGCTTAGGTAATGCATTTACCGAATTTGACGGGATGATGGCAGGATTTGGAGAAATCGGATTCCGGCACCCGGTTATATCGGCCGGAGAATAGGAGGCGTATCTTATGCAGAGAGGCGATTATCTGAATCCGGCAGATATGAGGGGGCAGTGTGCACAAGCCTTGAAACGTATGGAGGAGGACTGCCGGGCTTTGGAGACTGTCGTCAGGAGTATTGCAGATTTTGCAGAAGATAAAGAGATTGAAAGTGAAGCTTTCGATGGGCTGGCGCAGCAGCTCGAGGACTATGAGACTGTAATCGAAGCAATGCGGATCGCCAATGTGGCTGACAGGGCTGACTTCCAGAGTTTAAGCAGCCTCGTGGGAGACGAGGTTCTGGATGGGGAAAATATCTATTGCCAGATGGAGAACGCACAGAACATGAAGAAGAATTATCAGTCCGGCGAGACCATGTACAGAAACTATATGACAGCGGCAGAGGATGCTTTTCTTTATTCCTATTATCGATGGAAAGCAGGACAGTATGAACGTCTGGCAGAGAACAGCCAGAGGATGTATGAGCGTTGGAGAGAAAAGACGCAAAAGTTTGATGAAATCGCCGCAGATACAGGGCATTTGTTTAAAGCGACGGAGGATATGGGGCTGCTGATCCAGACGGGAATGCGAAAGATTACGGGTGCGTTTCAAAACGGTTCCTATCTGTCAGACCCTGGACAGGAGTGGAGACGCCAACTTAAAAATGCCGGAATTCATCTGGCAATAGGGTATCAGGATCAAGGCGGGGATCAGAACGGACCCTGTGAAATGTGGAGGAAAGGAAGTTCATCAGAACGGGAAATGATCAGAGATCTGGTTCTTAGTTATGAAGAATACGCCGGCTATTCTGATGAACAGATTGAAAAACTTTTAATAAAACTCAACAGCGAGGGCTGCGGGTACGTGGCCTTTGCGAATATAATTGTAGATGAATATAGAAGAAAGGAAGAAGAATTCGAGAAAATTTTTGGATTTCCTCTCTTTCTGGAAAGTGCGAACGGTATTCTATGTGTCAACTATAACCCTCTTATCATCGATCTCTATTGTGCCAGCGATAATCACAACAGGGCATGGAACCAGTGGCCAGAGCAGGATGACTATGACGAGAATGAAGATTTTTCGTCGACAATCGGTCGCGGAACAACGCAGGATGACAGGATTTACCGTTTTGAGCGGTATATGGAAAAGCGCGGCATTGACGTAAGTATGACGAACATCAAATGCAGTACGGACGAGGTATACGGCAGATGCAAAGAAGAAGCGCAGCGAGGAAACCGTGTGATTATCAGTACCTGTCCGGTAAGACTTGCGGATGAAGAAGGTGAACTTGCCCAGATGGACGGCGGGCATGCCATGGCAGTGACCGGGCTTACGGAAGACGGGCTGGTGCAGGTGTCGTCCTGGGGGCGTATTTATTATATCAGGCCACAGGATTCTGATTATCGGGAACCTGAGAAGAATCATGCCGGGGATGCATATGTAAAGATTCAGTCTGTAAGGTTTCAGTGAGCCAAGTGAGGAATGAGATGAAAAAGTATGTTGTATTTCTGCTGGTTCTTGCAGCAGGAACGACTGGGTATTTTATGAAGTCAGAGGAGGAAACTATGGGTGAATATGCGCTTGCGGACAGACTAAAAGTCCCATCGGCAGAGGAGATTTCAGAGAATCCGTATATCTATCGCTATAACCATGAACTGTGTAAAGAGAAGGGACTGCTAAAAGGAGGAGGCCGGGGGCGTCTTAGTTACCGTTACCTGTGTATGCAGGCGGTCTACAGGGCAAATCTTGATGCGTATCTGCTGGAAATGCTTGACCTTAAGCGGCTGGATGAGGAATTAAGGAACTGCAGTCTGGGATTTGCCTGTCCGAAGCCAGAAGATCAGAACCTGTATGAGAGGGAATCTACTATGGGACTGGAATATATCTTCTTGAGAAATAATCTCTATATCGAATACCTGAAGAAGGGACAGTTAAGCATTCTGGAACAACATCTGGAAACAGGCGATGAGACTGTGACAGACGAACTAAAAGATCTTGTAAAGGAGACGTATCAAGAAGTGATCAGAGTCAGAAATTCAGTAGACCAGGAAGACCCAGGCCGATTCTGTTATGCAGGAACTAAGGGGGGAAGACCAGAGATACCCAGCCATGCACTGGTGCTGGAGATTGCAAACGCTATGGAATATGACAGGGCGGGAAATCTGCTTCCGAATGACCGCATGAGGGAAAAATGCGAATATCTTGAAAAAGTTAAAACACGAAAAGAAAAAGAATACTCAGAGATCCTGGGGATGGAAGTATATCTATTAATAGAATAGAGGAGAATTTGATGGTTGGAATTGATAGGAAGATAATCTCCCAAAAGGCGGAAAAATTAAGACAAATGAATAAGCAGATTCGCAGCAGAGAGGAAGAGGAGGACATGGAGATCAATGAATATTACCAAAGGCTTGAATTTATGTATGAAAATTGCCCGGATGCCGACTGGGAGATTCTGGGGCTTCTTGAGGAACAGCAGGGCCTTCTGAATGACTTATGCATGAAAAAGAGAGAATTTCAGGAAGATGTAAACTTGTTTTTGTAAATTCATATGTCTTGTCATATGTACCATACAATGATATAATAGTACAAGTTTGAAAAAAAGGAGACGAACACTCATGAATATTACAGAAGAAATCCAGGAGTTGAAGAAGGAGAAAAATGCGGTAATTCTGGCGCACTATTATGTAAATTCTGAGATCCAGGAGATTGCAGATTATATTGGAGATTCCTACTATCTTAGCAAGGCGGCGGTAGATTTAAAAGAGCAGACGATTGTCTTTTGCGGAGTTTCTTTCATGGGAGAGAGCGCCAAAATACTGAATCCGGGCAAGACCGTCCTAATGCCGGACACGACGGCGGATTGTGCTATGGCTCATATGGCAGATGAAGAAACGATCCGGCGGATGCGAAATGAGTATGAAGATCTGGCGGTAGTCTGCTATATCAATTCCACAGCCGAACTAAAGAGGCATTCGGATGTCTGCGTCACATCTGCAAATGCAGTAAAGATTGTGAAAGCGCTGCCGAACCAGAACATTTTCTTCATACCGGACAGGAATCTGGCGCATTTTGTAGCAGAGCAGGTGCCGGAGAAGCATTTTGTATATAATCAAGGCTACTGTCCGGTTCACGAGGAGATACAGGTACAGGAGATTCTTAAAGAAAAGGAACTGCATCCGCAGGCAAAGATCCTGACCCATCCGGAATGTCCCCAGGCAGTGAGGGAGATGTCGGATTATATTGGCAGCACATCGGGAATTATTGCGTATGCAGGAAAGAGTGAGTGTATGGAATTTATCATATGTACGGAAACCGGCGTACGATCTGAACTTGAAAAGCAGAATCCTGGGAAGAAGTTCTATTTTACGGCAACAAAGCCTGTCTGTCATGACATGAAGAAAGTTACCCTTGAGAAGATAAGGGATGTACTGAAAAATGGTGAAAATGAAATCCAGGTAACAGAGGAACTCCGTGCAGAATCAGTAAGACCGCTTCAGAGAATGCTGGAACTTGCACGGTAGGGATCTGTAAATAGTTGAAATGCCGGTCTGCGGCGGTTCCCCAGCGGAGGATAAAAGATAATGGAGATACATACAGATGTTGTAATAGTAGGATGCGGGGTGGCGGGCCTTTATAGCGCTCTGAAGCTTCCGAGAGATTTGAAGATTGTCATGATTACGAAATCAGATGCCGAAAGCAGCGATTCGTTCCTTGCCCAGGGAGGGATCTGTGTACAGAGAGATGAGGACGACTATGACGGTTATTTTGAGGACACCATGCGGGCGGGGCATTATGAGAATCGGAAGGAATCGGTGGATATTATGATCCGGGGATCCAGAACAGTCATAGAGGATCTGGTGGAATACGGAGTCCGTTTTGAGAAGGAGAACGGAGAATTTACTTATACCAGGGAAGGAGCGCACTCGAGGCCGCGGATTCTGTTTCATGAGGATATTACCGGGAAAGAGATTACCAGTACCTTGCTGGAGCGGGTGAGAGAACTTCCTAACGTAGCGTTCTACGAATATGTCTCGATGACGGATATTATTGAAGAAGACGGTGTATGTACGGGAATTCTGGCAGAGGATGTACGGGACGTCTGGCAGGATGTCGATGAAAAAGATTTGAGAAACGCTGCTAAGAAAGAATGCGTCAGAAAGCAATACCGGATCTATGCAGAAAATACGATCCTGGCAACCGGCGGGATCGGAGGAAAATACCAGCATTCCACGAATTATCCGCATTTGACGGGAGACGGGGTAGAGATAGCGAAGAATCATGGGATACGCCTGGAGAATCTGGATTATGTGCAGATACATCCTACGACGCTTTATTCGAAAAAACCAGGACGTAGATTCCTGATTTCAGAATCTGTGCGGGGAGAAGGCGCAGTATTATATAATGAGAAAAAAGAAAGGTTTGTAGATGAACTGCTTCCAAGGGATGTGGTTACGAAAGCGATCCATAGACAGATGGAGGAAGAGGGTACAGATCATGTGTGGCTTTCTTTAGAGCCGATTCCAAGAGAGAAGATTCTGAAGCATTTTCCTAATATCTATCAGCATTGTCTGGAAGAAGGATACGATGTGCTGAAAGAATGGATACCGGTGGTTCCGGCACAGCATTATTTCATGGGCGGGATCTGGGTGGATTCGGACAGCCGCACGTCCATGGCCAGTCTGTACGCCGTGGGAGAGACCAGTTGTAACGGTGTCCATGGCGCCAATCGTCTGGCTAGTAATTCGTTGTTGGAAAGCCTGGTATTTGCAAGGCGTGCTGCACAGAAAATTATTTCTGACAGAGATAATATGAAAGGAGAACAATAAGGATATGAATAAGATTACGATGACCCTTCAGGCAGATCAGTTAATCCTGGAGGCGCTAAAAGAGGATATTTCCAGTGAGGATGTAACTACAAATTCTGTCATGAAAGAGGCCGTAGCAGGAGAAGTGGACCTTATCTGTAAACAGGACGGAATTATTGCCGGACTTGAGGTGTTTGAGAGGGTATTTCAGCTTCTGGATGAGACTGTGGAGGTGGAATTTTACTGTAAAGACGGAGACAAAGTCAGTAACGGCCAGATGATGGGAAAGGTGAAGGGGGATATCCGGGCGCTCTTATCGGGAGAACGGGTCGCTCTGAATTATCTGCAGCGCATGAGCGGAATCGCAACGTATACGCATTCGGTTGCGTCGCTTCTTGCAGGAAGCCGGACGAAGCTTCTGGACACCAGAAAGACGACGCCGAATATGCGGATATTTGAAAAATATGCGGTTCGTGTGGGCGGAGGATACAATCACAGGTATAATCTGTCAGACGGCGTGCTGCTGAAGGACAATCATATCGGTGCTGCGGGAAGTGTTGCGAAAGCAGTTTGCATGGCGAAGGAATATGCGCCTTTTGTAAGGAAGATTGAAGTTGAGGTAGAGAATCTCGATATGGTAAAGGAAGCGGTTGAAGCGGGAGCGGACATCATAATGCTGGATAATATGTCTACGGAAGAGATGCGAGAAGCGATCCGTCTGATCGACGGGCGCGCCGAGACGGAATGTTCGGGGAATGTGACGAAAGAAAATATCGGAAGGCTGGTATCCCTGGGGGTAGATTACATTTCCAGCGGGGCATTGACCCATTCCGCACCCATACTGGATATTTCCTTAAAGAATCTTCATGCATTGGCATGATGATAATTGGAAATGCAGGATCCTTGGAGGAGGGGAACAGTATGACTGGTTCGGACAGAAGAGAAGAAATCATTCAGAGAGTTCAAAAGAGCGGAATTCCGCTGTCAGGATCGAAGCTGGCCGCCATTTACCATGTGAGCAGGCAGGTGATCGTGCAGGATATTGCTCTTTTGCGTGCGGCGGGTTATGATATCATATCCACGAACAGAGGCTATATTCTGAATACGGTGAAGTCGGTAAGCAGAGTGTTCAAGGTGCGGCATACGGATGAGCAGCTTTATGAGGAACTCTGTGCCATCGTTGATCTTGGGGGAATGGTTAAAAACGTCATGGTCAACCATCGAGTGTACGGCCATATAGAGGCAGAACTGAATATTGATTCCCGCAGGATGGTAGCTGAGTTCATAGAAGATATTCAGAGCGGCAAATCCAGTCCGCTTAAAAATATCACCTCCAATTACCATTATCATAAGATTCTTGCAGATAAAGAAGAAACTCTGAACATGATAGAAGATGTGTTGAAGGACAAAGGGTTTCTGATAGAAGTTAGGTAGAATTGCTACATTTTACTGGTATTTTTTCCCGTATCTGAGGTATAATGATGATAAGGAAACTTTATACCGGAAGGGAGGAAAACATATGGCAGTACATAAGATTATTACCATTGGACGCCAGTTCGGAAGCGGAGGACACCAGATCGGCAATATACTTGCAACCAGACTTGATATTCCGCTTTATGATAACAATCTGGTGAGGATGGCGGCAGAGAAGCTTGATATCCGGGAGGAGACGGCGAGAGCAGTTGATGAGACAACGCTGAACAGTTTTCTTACAGGATATGTGATTGCACCGATGGAGTACCGGGATTCCATACGGTCAGAAGAATATACCCAGCCGCTGAATGAACAGGTATATGAGCTGCAGACTGAGATCATCCGTAAACTCAGAGAGAGAGGACCGTGCGTTATTGTAGGAAGGTGTGCCGGTTACATTCTGAAAGATGATCCAAATTGTCTGGATGTCTTTATCTGTGCGGATCTTGAGGATCGTATCAGAAGGATTGCAGACAGATATGACATGTCTGAGAAGAAGGCGGCAGATAAGATTAAAAGAATTGACCGTGAACGAAAGTATTATTATGAGTCCCACACCGGTCTTGAGTGGGGCAGTGCATTATCTCATCAGATTCTTCTGAACGCCGGCCGGCTTGGTCTTGAAGGGACCGCCCATGTGCTTGAGATGATGTATCGGGGAGAATGAATGTAGATGATAGGAGATATTCTTGCGGATACCAGTATAGACAGTCTGAAGATGCTGCCGTATCTGTTTCTGGCGTTTGTGCTTATTGAGGCGTTGGAACGATATTCTGGCGCATTTACGGAAAAGATACTTCGGAAAGTTGGAAAAGCGGGGCCTGTGGCAGGCGCGTTGCTGGGATGTATCCCGCAGTGTGGTTTTTCTGTCATGGCTGCGAATCTTTACGCAGGAGGGGTTATATCGGTAGGGACGCTGTTATCCGTTTTTATCGCAACCTCTGATGAAGCGATCCTGATTATGCTGGGGACTCCTGGGGCGGCTGCCGCCATCGGTCCTCTGGTGGCGGCGAAGATGGTGATCGCAGTGTTTTTTGGATATCTGGTGGATCTTCTGCTGAAAGACAAGATTTCCGTTCCAAGAGAAGGCGAAAGACAGTGCAGGGAAAGGGAAGACCATGATGAAGAAAAGGGAATGATCTGGTCGGCATTGGATCACACGGCAAGGATATTTGTCTATCTGTTTGTGTTTACCGGGGTAGTGAATCTTTGTGTGGAGGCGTTTGGAATCAGCCGCTTATCAGAGTTTCTTCTGGGCGACACTATTTTTCAGCCTGTGATTGCAGCCGCAATCGGGCTGATCCCAAACTGTGCGGCATCTGTAATTCTGACACAGTTATATATTGGAGGAGTCGTTTCCTTCCCTTCCGTGATCGCAGGATTGTGCACGGGAGCAGGAGTGGGACTCATTGTATTGTGCAAGGTCAACCAAGATCGGCGGGAAAGCGCAAGAGTGATAGGGATTTTGTTTGTGATTGCTGTGACGTCGGGGATTTTTCTTCAAATTCTTATGTGAAATATTTACGAAAACATAACGGGAGTACGATTCTGATTGCATTTCTGGAAGAATGTGTTATAATATTCACGACTCGGTGACGAGGCTTAGGAGAAATAGGAGGAAATAAAATGGCTACGAGAAGTGCAATATCTGAAACTAAGAAAACAAAAACTGTAGAGAAGGCTGTGAAGGAGGCTGCGAAGGAGACTTCGGTTACAGTCGGCCAGAAAGATACAGTTAAGCCTGAAACAGAGAAAGCAGAACCAGCAGAGAAGCCAGTGAAAACTGCAGTTAAGCCGGTCGAGGCTGTTGCAGAGAAGAAAGAAGAGAAGAAAGCGCCTGAGAAGAAGACACCTGAGAAGAAGACATCAACAAGAGCGACAGCAAAGAAAGAGACGACAACAAAGAGAGCAGCAACAAAGAAAGAGACAGCGCCGAAGAAGGAGACTGCAGCGAAGAGGACAACGGCAAAGAGGGAGACGGCAAAGAAAGAGACAACAGTAAAAAGGACAGCATCCAAGAAGGAGATTAAGATCAACGCTATTGTCGAACATCATGGAAAACAGATCGGCGAGCCGGACATTATTGCCAATGTCAAGAAGGCATGGACGAATACCGGCAGAGATGAGAAGGATATAAAGTCGTTAGAATTATATATTAAGCCTGAGGAGAATGCCGTATACTATGTTGTAAATGAAACGGAGACAGGGGCAGTTGCGTTGTACGAATAGGGATGGGGGAAAAGACTGTTGCATGGTGTGCGGCAGTTTTTTTTGACATAGATATGAATAGAGCGGCACACATTACGGATTGTCAAAGGAGTCGGATGATATGGATCAAACATGGACAATAGGAATGAATTTACCGGGGCTGTCTGACGGACAGGCAGATGTGGTTCTGTCAAGGATTACGCAGATGGCGGCAGCGATACAGATTGTGATGATAATTGTCGGGATTCTGGTCTGCCTGTTTGGGCTGAAGCTGGTGAGGGTGTTATCGGTGCTTGCAGGGCTGGTAATCGGGAGCGGCGTTGGTACGGGCGCTGCTCTGGGACTTGGTTTTTCCGGTACGATGATACCTGTGACGATACTGATCTGTACAATCGTTACGGCCGTGTTGTGCGGCGGAGTACGAAAGCTTGGAATATTTTTCGTAGTGTTTCTGTATACGTTCGGGATTGGCGGATCACTGCTTCTGCCAGGTGTCAGGGAACTGACAGCCCTGGGTATTATTTTGGGAATCAGTCTGGCAGCGGCGCTTCTGATGGCGATACTGGCCATGATCAGACCGGAGCCGATCGTGGTAGTAGTTACGGGTATATCGGGCGGATTGTCTGTGGGAACTTCTGCGGCCGCCGTGCTTGGGATCGGCGGGAATCTGCTTGTGGGTTATGGAATCAGCGCGGCGGCAGCGCTGATCGGAATCTGGATTCAGTTTATGATGCAGTCGCGTACAATTGGAAAGAATGAAAGAGTCTATGCAAAGCGTATGAAAGACCAGGTTTCCAGAGAATCCGAAGTTGAAAAGGCCCGAAAAATTCTGGAGGAGGAAGAGGAAGAAGAAGAAAGCCCGAAGAAGGGTAAAACTGCCTTCGCAAGTGCAGAGGAAGACGAAGAAGATGATGATATTACGATTATCAGTGAAGATTTGTAATTTTAACCATACATGCCCGGCCTGGTTGTAATTTAAGACAGATGTGATATAATAATAGATAGGTTAGAAATAGCGAAATAAGAATGAAGGAGGCCTTAGTGTATGAAGATTGATATGCATTGTCATGTGAAAGAGGGCTCTATCGACAGTAAAGTTGGTCTGGATGAATATATCACGAAGCTGAAAGAACATGGGTTTGAAGGAATGTTGATCACAGATCATGATACTTACAAAGGATACCGCCACTGGAAATATCGTATGAAGGGTAAGGTCCACGAGGATTTTGTAGTATTGAAGGGGATAGAATATGATACCTGCGATGCAGGGCATATCATCTGCATCATGCCGGAAGGGGTCAGGATGCGTCTGCTGGAACTGAGAGGGATGCCGGTAAGCGCACTGATTGACTTTGTACATCGGCATGGCGGAATCTTAGGACCTGCACATCCCTGCGGAGAGAAATACTTAAGTTTTACGAAAACGAAGAAATTTTACAAATCACCGGAGATTATTAAGAGATTTGATTTTATTGAGGCATTTAACGCATGTGAACCAGAGGAATCGAACAGAGAGGCGATGAAACTTACCATAAAGTATAAGAAGCCTGGAATCGGAGGAAGCGATGCCCATAAGCTGGACTGTGTTTCACTGGCGTATACGGAATTGCCGGAGAGGATTACCTGTGAGACAGAACTGATTTCACTGATCCGCAGGAAGGCGCCGATTGGCGTAGGCGGTACGATTTACGGGAAGACGACGAAAGATAAGATTGGAAAGGTCAATAAACTTCTGGTTTATTCTTTCTGGTTTTACAATAAGGGCGGAGAACTTCTGAAGCGGCATAAGAGGAAGGTAAAAGGGGAGATTGAGAATCCTGTGGATCCCATTGACCCCATCGAGATTCCATATCTGCAGGGGAAGATTTGAGAAAGCGCACCAGGAAATAGATCTATAAAACATACAAGGCTGTTAAGGAATTCGATTCCTGGCAGCTTTTTTATGCGGCGGTAATTAGTATAAATTGTATGGAAAAAATGATAAATTTTTATAGATAAAATAAAAATTTATATATGGAAAAATATAACACTCTATGTTATAGTAAAAAACATACACAATAAAAGCTGTATTTAGAACAGCAAAAATACTAAAAATGTATAAGGAGAATGGTCATGAAAAATTTGAAAATTCGGGGGAAGCTGACGTTGGGCTTTGGGCTTCTGCTGATTATTTTGATTGTAATGAATGCATTTTCACTCTCTAATTTGCGCGGTATTTCAAATCTTTCGGTAGATTTGTATTCGGGTCCGCATATGAGTGCGCTTTCCTCTGTCGCATTGCTTAAAGACGTTGGCAAAATAGAAAATGCAGCCAATCATATGCTGCTGGCAGGCGGCGGTCAGCTGACGGATGATTACGAGAACGCCTGTAAAAACGCCGAGGCAGAATTGATTGCGATTCGGGAAACTGGCGTAATTGATTCTGCACTGCTTACAGAGTTTGAGGACAAGTTCTCTGCATTGAAAGCATCGTATGATGAAATCAGCCGCTTATTATCCGAACAGGAACAGCAGCAGATGCAGGATGAGATGAAGAGGTTTGAAGCAGTGGCCGACGAGACTACGGCGCTTGCACAGGAGATTTCCGTAGAATCCCAGGCAAAAGCAGAAGATTTTAAAGACCAGGCAGTTTCCCAGGCAAACCGGACGATCATCATTCAGGATATTTTATTTGCCGTGATTGTGGCTGCCTCTCTGCTGATTTCTTATAAGATGTCGGTAATCATCACTGTTCCTCTCAAAAAATTGTCCCAAGGGATGCAGCAGGTTTCGGAAGGACATCTGAAGACGGATTTCGACAGTCTGGGACATGACGAACTAGGAATACTCTCCCGTCAGCTTAATGCGACGATGTTCAATATCCAACAGTATGTGGAAGATATTTCTTATGTGTTGGGAGGGATATCAAACGGCAATATTTCTATGGAAATCGAACGGGAATACATCGGAGACTTTGGGGAAATCAAAAATTCCCTTGATCTGATCCTGAATTCTCTGAACGATACCGTAGGACAGCTCCACGACTGCTGCGCACAGGTTCGGACGGGCTCGGAGAATCTTGCCTCCAATTCCCATACATTGGCGCAAGGTTCCACCGAACAGACTGCGGCAGTGGAAGCTTTTAAGATGTCGTTGGATAAGGTCGCGGCCTTAACCAAACAGGATGGAGAAAATGCTGCCCACGTTAAGCAGATTTCAGGGCAGGCATGGGAAGTCGTCTTACAAAGCAACCAGCAGATGGATGACATGGTTCATGCGATGGGAGAGATTGGTGCGTCTTCACAGGAGATTGCAAAAGTAATCAAAATCATTGAAGATATTGCTTTCCAGACGAATATCCTTGCGCTCAACGCTGCGGTAGAAGCCGCGCGCG
The DNA here is from genome assembly GCA_910579925.1 of uncultured Dorea sp. Classification (GTDB taxonomy): domain Bacteria; phylum Bacillota; class Clostridia; order Lachnospirales; family Lachnospiraceae; genus Sporofaciens. The sequence continues at coordinate 24,371 of CAJTVY010000005.1, read as the reverse complement.
CCGGAGAAACGGGCAAAGGCTTTGCGGTTGTTGCGGATGAAGTGCGCAATCTTGCCAGCAAGAGTGCGGAAGCTGCCAGCGCCACTGCAGATATGATTGAAAAATCTGCTGTAGCGGTGGAACATGGGATTAAGGTCGCAGATGCGACGGTGCAGTCTATGAAGCAGGTGGGAGATAACGTGCAGTCCATGGCGCAGCTTTTGGGAAATATTGATCAATCTACTAACGAGCAGGCAGAGGCATTTGCGAGTATGGTTAATTCGGTCTCCCAGATTAGCGACGTAGTACATTCCAACGCAGCGGCTGCTGAAGAAAATTCTGCCGCATCCAGAGAGTTATCGGAGCAGGCAAGGATCATGGAAAGTATGGTCAGCAGGTTCCGGACCAGAAAAGACCGTGCATAAGGAGCCGCCGACACGGATTACGGTTTATCCGGCTTATGACAGGATTGGGTATACATAGACAGATCCCCTGACGATATGCTGTAAGGCATTCGGCAGGGGATCTGTATTTGGGGGAGAGGTGATATTCCGGCGGTCTGTCGGTCGGTGTTAAAACTGCATACTTAGAAGCGCAGCCCGATCTGGTAAACAATTACGCTCATCCCCCATGCAATCAGCACCTGGAATACCAGAATCCCCAGAGTCTGTTTCCAGCTTTTCAGTTCTCTCTGGATCGTTGCAATCGTCGCAGTGCAGGGAACGTACAGAAGACAGAATACCATCAGGGCGTATGCATTTGCAGCTCCAAAGCCAATAGAATCAAGGGTTGCGACCATGGCGTCCATGCCGCCGGCTGTGGTAATGTTCTGGATACCAAACAATACGCTGCAGCTGGATACCACAACCTCTTTTGCGGCAATCCCGGCAATCAAAGCAACGATAATCTGCCAGTACCCCAGTCCGGCAGGACGAAACAGTGGGACAATTGCCTTTCCGGCCAGCGATCCGAAACTTTGTGTGATGTCCGTGACATACCCTCTGGGACCGAAATTTAAGAGTACCCACATGATTACGGAAGCCACAAAGATGACGGTTCCGGCTTTGGTCAGATAGTCCTTGATCTTCTCCCACACATAGATGAAGATGGTGCGGGTATTGGGAGACTTATACTCCGGCAGTTCGATTAACAGCGCATGCTCTGCCTTGCTTCCGTCAATCCTGGATAAGATGTAAGCAGTCGCAATGGCTGCCCCGATCCCCAGCAGATACATGGAATAACATACGATCATGGCATATTTCCCAAAGAACATCGAGGAAAACAGGACGTAAATAGGAAGCCTTGCACTGCAGGACATAAACGGCGTGACCAGTATGGTCTTAAACCGGTCTCTGGGATGCTCAAGGGCCCGCGACGCCATGATTGCAGGAACAGAACACCCGAATCCCAGAAGCAGGGGAAGAAAGGCACGACCTGAAAGTCCGAGACGGCTCATAATGTCGTCCATTACGAAAGCAACCCTGGCCATATATCCACTGTCTTCCAATAAGGCAAGAGCCAGGAAGAGAATGAAGATATTGGGCAGGAAGGTCAGAATTCCGCCGACGCCGGAGATGATTCCGTCAACGATCAGAGACTGGAGCAAGGGACTGACATTAAGTGCGTGCAGGCTGCTGGAAGTAAGCTCCGAGATCTGTTCTAATGCAATCTCAAAATACCCTTTTAACCAGTCGCCGATGGTAAATGTGAGGAAGAATACCAGCGCCATAATCCCAAGGAAGATGGGAAGAGCGAACCATCTGTGTGTAAGAAGCCGGTCGATCTTGTCAGTAGATTCTTCCTTTGCGGATTTATTTACCAGAATCTCCTCAATGACTTCCTCGATAAAATCGTACTTCTGGTTAATGATGTCTTTCTCGTAGCTGCGGTCAACCACATCCTCTAAAGGAAGGGGATGGTGCCGCGTCACCTGCTGATCCATTTCCAGCAGTTTGATGGCATGCCATCTGGGATTGCATACATTGGGATATTTTTCTGTAAGAAGACCGATTATGATATCAATCTTGTCTTCTATATAATCTTCATAAACCATGGCGTACTCATCATGATGGTTGTGCATGTGCGAGGAGGATTTGCCCGTGTGGTGATGGATGAACGGACTCTGACTGGCATACTGACTGTGGTGAGCAACGGCATGCATCAGAATAGACAGACCCGTTTTCCTGCGTGCGGATACAGGAATGGCAGGAACGCCAAGCATTTCCGGAAGGCGGTGAAGGTCGATTTCCATGCCCCTCTCCTCCACGATATCCATCATGTTCAGAGCCAGCACCACGGGCTTGCCAAGTTCGATGAGCTGAAGCGTCAGATAAAGGTTGCGTTCCAGGCAGGAGGCGTCAATGACATCCACAATGACGTCTACTTCATCACTCATGATACATTCCCGGGAGACAGTTTCTTCCATTGTATAGGAAGTCAGGCTGTAGATACCGGGAAGGTCGATCAGTTTAAATTCCTGTCCTTCATAGACAGTCTTTCCTTCTTTCTTTTCCACCGTTACGCCGGGCCAGTTGGCCACCTTTAAGTTGGCGCCGGTAAATGCGTTAAAAAGCGTGGTTTTACCGCAATTTGGATTGCCGATGAATCCTACGTTAATCGTCTTATTCATGCTGCGTAACCTCCGTGACTGTAATGTTGTCTGCAATCCGTCTGCCAAGTGCGAAACGGGTGCCGCGGAATCTTGCTGTCAGAGAGCCTTTCTTATCGTTGTTCAGTATTGTGATCAGAGAACCTTCCGTGAGCCCTAAGGCTTCCAGGCGGCGTTCTAGCGTCAGTTCAATATGAATAGATTCGACACGGTAGGTCAGATGATTCTTTCCTTGCTTGAGCGTCATATGTATTTCCCCTTGTAAATGTTATTGATAATTATTATCTATTACATTTCTATCATATCACTATTTGACGAAGAAGGCAATGTGAAGTATACTATTAATCGTGAGAGAATATTGTACCGGAGGAAAAAGATGCAGATTTACTTTTTTATTTTATACTTTTTTATATACGGATTTGTAGGCTGGTGTACTGAGGTTGCCTATGCGACGGTCAGGCAGAAAAAATTTGTGAACCGCGGCTTTTTAAACGGCCCCATCTGTCCGGTCTACGGAGTGGGGATTGGCACCGTGGTTATGCTGTTAGAACCAATGAACGGAACGATCGTATCTCTGTATGTGGTGTCTACGGCGTTAGTGACGGCGATCGAGGGAGTGACTGGCTATTTGATGGATAAGCTGTTCAGACATAAATGGTGGGATTATTCAAACCAGCCGCTGAATATCGGCGGATATGTCTGCCTGCTGTTTTCACTTGCCTGGGGAGTTGCCTGCGTACTGATCGTGCGGGTCATTCATCCGTTTGTCTATAAGGTGACAGCCATGATTCCGGTTACTGCAGGAATCGTCATTGCCGCAATACTGGGGATTGCACTTGCTGCGGATCTGTATGTAACCACCAGTGAGATCCTGAAGCTGAACAAAAAGCTGGACACCATGGAGAAGATCTCTTCAGAACTTCGGGAACTCTCGGATATGATCGGGGTCAATATCCATGAGAGCGTGATGGAGACAATGGAATTCTCGGAAGAGACCAGGAAACATCTGGACTTGGCCGTATCGGAACTGCGCGAGAAACTGGATACGGTTGCAGAGGAGCACAAAGATCATCTGGAAGAGCGGATTGACTGGGTAGAGGAGAAGATTGAGGCCCGTCTGTATCCCGAAGAGGATCGGGCGCTCCTGGCAGAACTGAGGAATAAATATGCGGAGCTTAAGGGAAAATATACTGAACTTGCGGAACGAAGCACCCGTGTCACCAGACGTCTGATAGACGCATTTCCAAGGATGGAGTCAAGACTCCATAAAGAGATGTTCAATGAGATGAGGAACCGCATATGGAGAAGATGAATCCTTGTCAGAAAAGAATATCTGTGGTAGAATACCTCGTATGGAAAATGTAATGAGATGTAATGATAGAAGAACAGGAGGTTGTCAAGATGGGAATGACAATGACGCAGAAGATCTTAGCTGCTCACGCCGGTCTGGAGTCTGTAACGGCAGGACAGTTAATAGAAGCTAAACTTGACGTAGTAATGGCGAATGATATTACGGGGCCGATGGCGCTGCCGATCTTCAGAGAGATGGCTAAGAAGGTATTCGATAAGGATAAGGTTGTCCTGGTGCCGGATCATTTTACACCGAATAAAGATATCAAATCAGCAGAGAATTCCAAGTCTATCCGCGAGTTTGCGCGGGAGCAGGGCTTAACCTGGTATTTTGAGCAGGGAAAGTCCGGCGTGGAGCATGCGATCCTGCCGGAGGCAGGCGTGGTTGTGGGAGGCGAGTGTATTATCGGGGCGGATTCCCATACCTGTACATATGGAGCGTTAGGGGCGTTTTCCACAGGAGTGGGAACGACGGACATTGCAACGGGAATGGCTACTGGAGAACTCTGGTTCAAGGTTCCGGGCGCTATTCAGTTTGTATTGAAAGGAAAGCCTGGAAAGTATGTCAGCGGTAAAGACATTATCATCCATATTATCGGAAAGATCGGTGTGGACGGCGCTCTCTATAAGTCTATGGAATTTACAGGAGACGGCATTGAGAACCTTTCTATGGACGATCGTTTCACCATGGCGAATATGGCGATTGAGGCGGGAGCCAAGAACGGGATCTTCCCGGTGGATGCAAAGGCCGAGGCATATATGAAGGAACATTCCAGGAAGGAATATAAGATCTACGAGGCAGATGAGGACGCCGGGTACGACGAAGTGATAGAGATTGATCTTTCACAGGTACGTCCAACGGTAGCGTTCCCACATCTTCCGGGAAATGCAAAGACTATTGATGAGATTGAGGCCATGGAGCCGGTTAAGATTAACCAGGTAGTGATCGGTTCCTGTACCAACGGGCGGATGGAGGATATGCGCAAAGCTGCGGCAATCCTGAAGGGACAGACCGTACATCAGGATGTGCGTGTAATGGTGATTCCGGCAACCCAGAAGATCTACAAACAGTGTATTGCAGAGGGACTTCTGGATATCTTTGTGGATGCGGGCTGTGCGGTGAACACGCCAAGCTGCGGGCCTTGTATGGGCGGACATATGGGCGTCATGGCTGCGGGAGAAAAATGTGTATCCACCACGAACCGGAACTTTGTCGGACGTATGGGACATGTGGATTCTCTGATCTATCTTGCATCACCCGAGGTTGCGGCGGCAAGTGCGATTGCGGGATATATTGCGAATCCAGAGAAAGTAGGTGGCAGATAATGAGAGCGACAGGACATGTATTTAAGTATGGAGATAATGTAGATACGGATGTGATTATTCCGGCAAGATATCTGAATTCTTTTGATGCCCAGGAACTGGCAAGCCATGCCATGGCAGATATTGATCCGGAGTTTGTGAATAAGGTGAAACCAGGGGATCTGATTGTAGCGAACAAGAATTTCGGCTGCGGGTCTTCCAGGGAACATGCGCCGCTGTGTCTGAAGACGGCGGGGGTAAGCTGTGTGATTGCGGAGACATTTGCCCGGATTTTCTACCGTAATGCGATCAATATTGGTCTGCCGATCATAGAATGCCCGGAGGCAGCCCGGGGAATTGAAGCGGGAGACGAGGTTGAAGTCGATTTTGACAGCGGTAAGATCTATAACCGTACGAAAGGAACGGAGTTTCAAGGGCAGCCCTTCCCGGAATTTATGCAGAAGCTGATTGCCGCAGGAGGGCTTGTGAAATATACAAACAATAAGCGGTAGAAAGCGGCTGGAAGGAGAAGAAGATGGATTTACGTTATAAGAGTACGAGAAATTCTGAACTGAAGGTAAGCGCCTCAGAGGCGATTCTTAAGGGGCTGTCTTCTGACGGAGGGCTGTTTGTGCCGGAGAAGCTGCCGGTTCTGGATGTTTCGATGGATGCGCTAAAGGACATGACATACCAGGAATGCGCCTATGAGGTAATGAAGCAGTTTCTCACTGATTTTACGGAAGAAGAACTGAAAAACTGTATTGAAAAAGCGTATGACGAAAAGTTTGATACAGAGGAGATCGCCCCTCTTGCGAAGGTGGGAGATACTTATTTCCTGGAACTGTTTCACGGGGCTACGATTGCGTTCAAAGACATGGCGCTTTCCATCCTTCCACATCTTATGACAACTGCTGCGAAGAAGAACCATGTGGAAAATGAGATCGTGATTCTGACGGCAACTTCCGGGGATACGGGGAAAGCTGCGCTGGCTGGCTTTGCAGATGTGGAAGGAACCAGGATTATCGTATTCTATCCGAAGAACGGAGTCAGCAAGGTGCAGGAACTCCAGATGACTACCCAGAAGGGGAGTAACGTGGAAGTGGTTGCCATTCATGGGAATTTTGACGATGCCCAGAGCGGAGTGAAGGCTATATTTGAAGACCGGGAACTTGCAAGGGAACTGGAAGAAAAAGGATATCAGTTTTCGTCAGCGAATTCTATCAATATTGGTCGTCTGGTTCCCCAGGTGGCTTACTATGTTTATGCATATGCGAAGCTGCTGGCGAATGAAGAGATCGTAGACGGAGAAGAGATTAACGTGACGGTTCCTACAGGGAATTTTGGAAATATACTTGCGGCTTATTATGCGAAACAGATGGGAGTGCCCATAGGGAAGCTGGTCTGCGCCTCCAATGAGAACAAGGTGCTGTTTGATTTCTTCGAGACAGGTACTTATGACAGAAACCGCAAGTTTGTGCTGACCTCCTCTCCTTCTATGGACATTCTGGTTTCCAGTAATCTGGAGCGGCTGATCTATCTGATCACAGGGGAGGACGCTGAGAAGACGAAGGAACTGATGGAGGGGCTGAAGAGAAACGGAAGCTATTCGATTACAGATGAGATGGCTTCAAAGCTTCGGGATTTTGAGGCTGGATTTGCTACGGAAGAAGAGACTTCGGGCTGCATAAGGAGCGTTTATGACGAGACGGGGTATGTGATGGATACCCATACGGCGGTTGCGGCCTATGTCTGCGGGCAGTACCAAAGCAGAAGTGGGGATGCCAGGAAATGTGTGGTTGCCTCAACGGCAAGCCCTTATAAATTTGCCAAGAGCGTTATGATCGCAATTGATCGTAAATACGGGACGGCAGAGGATTTTGCGCTGCTGGAAGAACTTAGGACGGCGTCTGGCGTTGAGATGCCTCAGGCGATCCGGGATATTCTGGATGCGAAGGTGCTGCATACATTGGAATGTGATACAGGGAAGATGCGGGAACTGGTAGAGAGATTACTGGTTACGGATGAGAAAATACGGTGATGTTTTGCTGACCGGTATAAAAATGAAAATGGAGCAATTCTTTGATTTAAAAGAATTGCTCCATTTTTCATGCTATAGGAGACTCATTCTTAATTCTTGGGAACAGTAAGGAGAATTCTTACAAAAAAGCCATTACGAAAAAGTATAGGTTTCGTGTGGCTGGTAAAGGATCCTTCTGAATATTCTTCGGTCATGGAAAAGCATGAACATGTCCGGTTTCCACCCTATAGCTGGGCCGTGTCTGTGCAGAATATCCGGGAGTTAAAATTCTGAAACAAGAATGAACCAATTGTCTGAATTCTTTCGCTTGCCTATTTGCCTGGTCTCATGTTAGAATAAAACTCAATGAGGAACCAACGCCGTAAAAAAGAAAGGAATAAGAATATGGTTACAGAAGAGGTTATCAAAAGCGGAGCGCTATATGATGCGTCAGATGCAGAATTATTTGAAGTGCAGTGGAGATACAATGACCTGATGTTTGAATACAATCAGACCAGGCCCTCCAACCGAAAGAAACAGCAGGAGATTCTGAAGGAACTGTTGGGAGATCTGGGAAAAGACTGTGTGATCGAGCCGCCGCTTCGGGCAAACTGGGGAAAGAATACTCATCTTGGAGACAATGTGTATGTGAATTTCAATCTGACACTGGTGGATGATGCAGATATCTATATCGGGAATCATGTCATGATCGGACCGAATGTGACGCTTGCAACCGCAGGACATCCGCTGGAAGCGGAACTTAGGAACAAGGGGATGCAGTTTAACAAGTCTGTTCATATCGGGGACGGCGTGTGGCTTGGAGCAGGTGTGATCGTTCTTCCCGGAGTGACAATCGGGGAGAATACTGTCATTGGTGCGGGAAGTATCGTAACCAGAGACATTCCGGCCAATGTAGTGGCTTATGGAAATCCCTGCAGAGTCAGAAAAACGTTAATATAAAATAATTCCATGATTTCTTGGGGGTTGCAGCTTACAGGAGGCGGCGCAGATGAACGCAGAAGACAGAAAAGGAGAAAATATAAGAGAAGAAGTTATAAAAGAAGAGGACATCATTAAAGAGACCTGGGGGAGTATGTCGTTTGGAAAGAAGCTGGAATATCTGTGGATGTACTACAAATCGTGGCTGTTCGCCGCAGTGATTCTGGTCGGCGTGATATGCCTTGGGGTGTCGATGTACAAGGGAATGCATACGAAGATTCTTCTGAATGCCGTTGTGATTGGCGGAGACAGTCAGAAGGCTGAATGGCTGGAGGAATCGTTTTTCCAATATGCGGGTTTTGAGGAGAAGGACGGAGTGGTGCGCGTCCGCGCCAATATCCCAGACGACAAGGGAGGAAACACCAGCAAGACAGCCCTGACAACCTTAATGGGAGCAAATGCGGTGGACGTGCTGGTATGTTCCAAGAGTGTCTTCGAAGAGTACGCCGTCCAGGACGGATTTGTGGATATGAAGGAATTTCTCGGAGAAAAGGCAGCGGAATATGGAGAGGCCGTGAGTGATTACGGTGTGCTGCTTACGTCCGGCAATATTCTGGAGCGGGAGGACATGACTTCTTATGATGAGATTTATGTTGCGGTTCCGGTCAACAGCCAGAATCCTGAGAACGCGGCAAAGTTCATACAGTATCTAATGCAGTAATGCCTCTGCATAAACGTTTTTCACCAGGACAGGAGAGAAATATGGCTATGACAAAAAAGGAATTTAAGCGTGCTATGCAATGCGGTCTGGGCCGCTGTATCCAGGAATTGCAGACAACCAGGGAGCCGGAGAAATATAAGGACGCCGTTTTATGGGCCTGCACTCATGAGTCTGCTTATGATGCCCAGTGTGAAGGGGCCAGAAGCCATTACCTGTACGAAATGGTGAAGTGCTTTCCCGATGAACAGCCGTTTGTAGATGCGGTGTCTTCTTATTTTACCAGAAATATTGCGGATTCATACTGGGGCTTCCTGTATGCCTGCGATTTTCTGGAACTTTCGGCTCGAAACGGGAATCCGTCTGCAGCCGGGATTCTAAGGAACTACTACGGCCTCATGTATGATAGTTTAAAGCATACGAAGCGCCGGCTTCCAAACGGTACGCTGCCGTTGTGCGACCAGTTTGAACATCTCTGTATTTCGGTGGTGAATCTTGCCGGGCCGGGAGAAGAATGGGAAAAAAGTTATTTTCAGACGGTGGAAGATCTGGGTATGCTGTTTCTTGATCATCCAATGTTTACATACTGGAATTTTGAAGAGTTTCAATGGTATTGGGAGAAACAAAAGGGGAAGTCAGAAATCCGCAGAATGTTAAAGGAAGAAGCCAGGACTTCGGAAGGGATCAGAGCCTGGCTTCAATCTATGCTGAACCAGGAGAGTTACTGGAAAAATGAATGCGCCCCAAAAAATCGAAAAATGATGGAAGATTTGACGGCTGTATCCATATATGAAACATTGCAGGCAGGAGGCTGTGTGGGGAGGGCGCTTCCCATTATGGCAGCGGTTATGCTGCTTAAAGACGGCAGAGAAGACGAGGTAAAACGGCTGGCGGAGTATTACCGGAAAGAGACGGAGCCGTCAATACGTTCCCAACTCCTGTGGCTTCTGGGAAGGAGAGCCTGCGCCGGCTATCTGGATGCAGAGGCTGTGATACAGGATGCGCAGTCAGAGAATGAGAGGCTTAGTGAGAATGCATTTTTGGCTTTAGAGTATATCAGAGACGACAAGGTGCATGATTTTGCCGGAAAACTCATGGGTAAGAAGGAACATATAGAAGATGTGATTCACATGCTTGCCAACAACTACAGACAGGAAGATCACGACATTTTGGTTTCCCTGGTAACCTCTCTTAAGGTTACGCTGAAAGAAGCAGTTCCGTGGCACGGCCCTTTTATGACAATCCTCAGTATGTCAGAGAGTGGTAAAACAGAACATTTTCCCAGAGAACTTCTTCCATATATCTACAAGCATACCTTGTGTTCCTGCTGTCGTTTCCTGGCCCTTAAGGAAATGAGCCGCAGGCGGATGGTGACGGAAGAGATTTTAAAGGAGTGTCTCTATGACAGCTATGAAGACATCCGGGAATTCGCAAAAAGAAAACTGAATATGGCTGGAACAGATGAAATTCCGTCTGTAAACTAATTGGAAATACTTGACGAATACTGGTAAAACCAGTAAAATATTATATGCGACTTAGAAAAATATATAGTTATTAGGAGGTCATGACAAATGGCAAAATGGGTTTATATGTTCAAAGAAGGTAACGCAACCATGAGAAACCTTCTTGGAGGTAAAGGTGCGAACCTTGCTGAGATGACAAGCTTAGGCCTTCCGGTACCGCAGGGCTTCACCATTACGACAGAAGCCTGCACACAGTATTATGAGGACGGAAGAACGATCAACGATGAGATCATGGGACAGATCATGGAAGCCGTTACGAAGATGGAAGCCATTACAGAGAAGAAGTTTGGTGACAAAGAGAACCCGCTTCTTGTTTCCGTGCGTTCCGGAGCAAGGGCATCTATGCCAGGTATGATGGATACGATTCTGAACCTTGGTCTGAATGAGGACGTTGTTGAAGTCCTGGCAGAGAAGTCCGGTAATCCGCGCTGGGCATGGGACTGCTACAGAAGATTTATCCAGATGTATTCCGACGTTGTTATGGAAGTTGGTAAGAAATATTTCGAAGAACTGATCGACAAGATGAAAGAGGAGAAGGGAGTTAAGCAGGATGTAGAGCTTACGGCAGACGATCTGAAAGCACTTGCAGGACAGTTCAAGGCAGAGTACAAAGAGAAGATTGGCGAGGACTTCCCGGCTGATCCGAAGGAGCAGTTAATGGGCGCTATCAAAGCCGTTTTCCGTTCCTGGGACAACCCGAGAGCCAATGTTTACCGTCGTGACAACGATATTCCGTATTCCTGGGGAACGGCTGTAAACGTACAGTCTATGGCGTTTGGTAACATGGGTGACGACTGTGGAACAGGCGTTGCGTTTACCCGTGATCCTGCGACAGGAGAGAATGGTCTGTTCGGCGAGTTCCTGACCAACGCACAGGGCGAGGACGTGGTTGCCGGTGTTCGTACGCCTATGCACATCTCCGAGATGGAGCAGAAATTCCCAGAAGCATTTGTTCAGTTCAAGCAGGTATGCGAGACGCTTGAGAAGCACTACAGAGATATGCAGGACATGGAGTTTACGGTTGAGCACGGCAAGCTTTACATGCTGCAGACACGTAACGGTAAGAGAACAGCCCAGGCTGCCCTTAAGATTGCCTGCGACCTGGTTGACGAGGGTATGAGGACAGAAGAAGAGGCAGTTGCAATGATTGATCCCCGTAATCTTGACACGCTGCTTCATCCACAGTTCGACGCTGCAGCGCTGAAGGCGGCTACGCCGATGGGTAAGGGGCTTGGCGCATCTCCAGGAGCTGCCTGCGGTAAGGTTGTATTTACGGCAGAGGATGCTGTTGAGTGGCATGCAAGAGGAGAGAAGGTTGTTCTTGTACGTCTTGAGACATCACCGGAAGATATTACAGGTATGAAGTCTTCACAGGGTATCCTGACCGTTCGCGGCGGTATGACAAGCCATGCAGCCGTTGTTGCACGTGGAATGGGTACATGCTGTGTATCCGGATGCGGCGACATCGCTATGGACGAGGAGAATAAGAAGTTTACGCTGGCAGGAAAGGAATTCCATGAGGGAGACGCTATTTCCATTGATGGTACGACAGGTAACATCTATGATGGAATCATCCCGACCGTTGATGCAAAGATCGCCGGAGAATTCGGAAGAATCATGGCATGGGCGGACAAGTACAGAAGATTAAAGGTTCGCACCAATGCAGATACACCGGCAGACGCTAAGAAGGCGGTTGAGCTTGGCGCAGAAGGTATCGGTCTTTGCCGTACAGAGCATATGTTCTTCGAGGAAGACAGAATTGCTGCATTCCGTGAGATGATCTGCGCTGATACCGTAGAAGAGAGAGAGGCAGCTCTTGAGAAGATTCTGCCATATCAGCAGGGAGACTTCGAGGCTCTCTACACAGCGCTGGAAGGCAATCCGGTTACGATCCGTTTCTTAGATCCGCCGCTTCATGAGTTCGTTCCTACAGAGGAAGAGGATATTAAGAAACTGGCTGACACTCAGGGCAAGACTGTTGAACAGATTAAGACTCTGATTGATTCTCTCCATGAATTCAACCCGATGATGGGCCACCGTGGATGTCGTCTTGCAGTTACCTATCCAGAGATTGCAAAGATGCAGACCAAGGCTGTGATCCGTGCGGCGATCAATGTGAAGAAGGCTCATTCAGACTGGGCGGTTAAGCCAGAGATCATGATTCCTCTGATTGGCGATATCAAAGAGTTGAAGTATGTGAAGAAGTTTGTGGTTGAGACTGCGGATGCAGAGATCAAGGCTGCAGGCATTGAACTTGAGTACGAAGTTGGTACGATGATCGAGATTCCAAGAGCGGCTCTGACTGCAGATGAGATTGCGAAGGAAGCTGACTTCTTCTGCTTCGGTACGAATGACCTGACACAGATGACGTTCGGATTTTCACGTGATGATGCAGGTAAGTTCCTGGAAGGATACTATGATGCCAAGATTTATGAGAATGATCCGTTTGCAAAACTTGACCAGACAGGTGTTGGTAAGCTGATGGAGACAGCCATTAAGTTAGGTAAGCCTTCTAACGAGGCTCTTCATATCGGTATCTGCGGCGAGCACGGCGGAGATCCAAGTTCCGTAGAGTTCTGTCATAAGATTGGTCTGGATTATGTATCCTGTTCACCATTCCGTGTACCGATTGCAAGACTTGCGGCAGCACAGGCGGCTATTGCGAACAAGTAATGAATGATTGAATCTTATATTTTAAGACATCTTGTCGATGGGCAAGGTGTCTTTTGTTAAATATCCTGGAGGATCGAGAAGATGAAAGTTGGAATATTAGGAGCAGGCAGCATTGCACATAAGATGGCAGCGACCATCAGCCTTATGGAAGGAATCGAAGTATACGCAGTCGCATCCAGAAGCCTGAAAAAGGCAGAAGAGTTTGCAAAACAGTACCAGATCCCGAAGGCATACGCAGATTATCGAGCGATGGCGAAAGATCCGTCTGTCGATCTGGTTTACATTGCGACGCCTCATTCACATCATTATGCGCATGTAAAATTATGCCTGGAACAAGGCAGGCACGTACTTTGTGAGAAAGCATTTATGATCAACAGCTCCCAGGCAAAGGAGGCTGTAAAGCTTGCGAAGGAAAAGAATCTGCTTCTGGCAGAAGCAATATGGACCCGGTATATGCCTTCCCGGTCTATCATCCGCAAAGCTGTAGAAAGCGGCATGATCGGAGAGGTTACTTCCTTAACGGCGAACCTGGGATATGTAATCAAGAACAAGGAACGCCTGGTCAGGTCAGATCTTGGGGGCGGAGCATTGCTGGATCTGGGAGTGTACCCTGTTAATTTTGCTTTGATGGTATTCGGAGACGACTATGCAGAGGTCTCGGCAGAGGCGGTTCTTTCTGGTCAGGGCGTTGATCTGCAGAATAGTATTACATTGAAGTGGAAAGACGGGCGTATGGCCGTCCTGCACTCTAATATGCAGGCGCTTACCGACCGCAGAGGAATCATCTATGGAGATAAGGGATATATCCAGGTAGAGAATATCAATAACTGTGAGGCGGTCAGCGTATATGACCTTGACAGGAATCTGGTAAAACAGTATGAGATACCACCGCAGATTACCGGGTATGAATATGAAGTAGAGGCATGTCTGAGAGCCATAGAAAACGGAGAGACAGAATGTTCAGAGATGCCGCTTTCGGATAGCGTGGCCGTGATGGAACTGCTGGATCGGATCCGTGAGATTTTGGGGATAAAGTATGCCTGTGAATGACAATATAGAGAACTGCCGGTCAATCCTGTTGTTACATACAGATTACCGGCAGTTCTTTTCATGATAAATGATAAACGTTATAATTACCTTCGAAGCTGGAATTTCTGAACCGATCTCTTCAGTTCACCTGCCTGCTTATACAACTCGCTTGCGGTGGAAGCCGATTTCTCGGCAGTTATGGTATTAGTATGGACTACATCAGAGATCTGATTAATACCGGCCGTAAGCTGCTCCAGGGACATGGCCTGCTGCTGGGCGGAATCCGCAATTTTCTGGATCAGTTCCGCCGTATTCTGAGAACCTGACACGCCAACAGAAAGCGCCTGGGTTGTATCGCCTGACAGAGAAGTGCCATGTTTCACCAGATCCATAGAATTCTCAATCAGCTTTGTGATATCTTTCGCCGCAACAGAACTCTTATTTGCGAGACTCTGTACCTCGTCTGCGACAACGGCAAACCCCTTTCCAAAATTACCGGCCCGTGCGGCTTCCACAGAAGCGTTGAGAGCCAGGATATTCGTCTGGAAGGAAATGTCTTCGATGGTCTTGATGATTCCGCTGATCTGCAGCGAGGATTCTGAAATATCTTCCATCGCAGAGGTCAGCTCTTCCATCTTTCTGCTGCATGCCTGAAGCTGTCCTGCCAGGTCTATAGAAGAGTTCCGTGCAACATCTGCATCCTGCGAAGTAGATTTCACCTGTCCGGATAACTCCTGGATGCTGGCCGATAACTCCTCGATGGCAGAGGCCTGCTCCGTGGCCCCGTTCGAGAGGATCCGGGCGTCTGACGCCATCTGTTCCGATTCATCGGAAACCAGGCCCGCAGTCAGGTGAATCTGCCGCAGCGCAAGGTTTAGGGAGTCAAGGATCTGTCCAAGAGCGTTCTGAATAGGGAGGAACTCGCCCAGGTAATCATTGTCGATAGTCAGATCCATCTTACCGTCTGCCATCTGAGCCAGCTTGGAATCAATATCATGGATATACTTTTTCAATTCGTTCTTCGTCTCGTGAATGGAATCCACCAGCATTCCAATCTCAGAAGTATCTGATTCAAGGGCAAAATCCGCCGAAAGATTTCCTGTGGAGATCTCGCTCATCTGGTCTCTCACAGCGATAATCGGGCTTAAGATCCGTCTTCTTGTAACATACATGACGATAAGCTGTATACATCCTACCAGAACCATGGACAGTATGATGAGGAGGCGTATAATCCTGGAACGCTGATTCAGCTGCTCTATATGCTCGCCGGTTCTGGTATCCAGAGTATTGAGAAACTGTTCTTTGATCGCATTGATCTGGGTGATGGCAGTACTGTAGTCGCTGCCGTACACATAATCCAACGCTGCCTGAAGCTGTCCTGCCTGTACGTTCTCCATAGCGTTCTCTTCCAGCGGGACCAGGTTATTGGACAGAGCGGACATCTCGTCAATCATGGCCTGCTCTTCTTCGGTGATGCCGATCTCCTGCATGGCCGCGACTCCCTGGTCACGGTTCTTCAGATTATTGATTTCATTAAAATAGTTGTCGTAATGTATCTGATCTCCGGTGGCAGAATAGGCGCGCACTTCGTTGGTCAGATACGCAGAGCCATTCATAAAACGGTTGGCATTATAGGTCAGGTCAAACCGCGCCTCGTTATCCTTGCTGAGCTGCTGGTTCACATTAGAATATGCCAGCAGAAGGATCACTGTCAGAACCAGGGCAAGAATAGATATACCGTTCAGGATGGCGATGAGTCTGGATTGCTTCATTGCTTTTTTCATTTGCATTACTCCTTTGTCTTGTTTCTTGATTACTATTATGTACTATGATAAATATATCCGGACCAGCCATACACTCCCCAATGTATGAACCGGACAATTCCAAATAACATTTATACAGTGATTATACCACTTACAAGACAGGTTCACAATAAAATTCTCTTTTTATGATTTTAATATATTAACGCTTGTATCTGAAAAGAAACTGTGATAAAGTAATACCGCTATTCGAGTTAATTTACATATTTGTTAGGAGGAATGTTTTCATGGATTACACTAGGATTGTGCAGATGATCCTTGATGTGGGAGAGGAGATGCTGCGAAGCGGTGCAGAGAATTTCCGGCTGGAAGACAGTCTTTACAGGATGTGCAGAAGTTATGGGTTTCGGAGATATGACGTGTATGCCATTCCAAGCAATCTTCAGATCACTGTCGAGACGCCGGAGGGCGAGATCATTACGCAGATTCGTCATATCGAGTCAACGGATATTGATTTTGACCGTCTGGATTATCTGAATAATCTTTCCAGGTATGTCTGTTCAAATAAGCCGGATGAGAAGGAGTTTTGCGAGAAGTTCCAGGAAGTCATGAATCGGGAAGAGCAGCATCCGGCGGTAAAATATTTTGCCGGCGTCATGGGAGGCACTGGCTTTGCGGTTTTCTTTGGCTGCAATTTTACGGATGCCATTATTGCGGTGATTGTTTCTCTGATGATAGTGGTGGTGGGAGACTGGCTTGGAAAGAGGGAGAGTAACCTTCTGGTCTATAATATGATTCTGTCCTTCCTCTCGGAGATGATCATTCTGACGGCAATCCGTCTTGGAATCGGCGCTCATCCGGACCGCGTCATGATTGGGATCGTTATGCTGCTGATCAGCGGTCTGGGCGTCACCAACGGGATCCGGGATGTCCTGCAGAGAGACTTTATATCCGGTGCGCTCCACATTATGAATTCCATGCTGGGGGCGGCGGGAATCGCTTTTGGAATTGCCCTTGCCATTATGATTCTGGACGGTGCGGCTTCCGAAGGGTTTATTCTGAACCATAATATTCCGATCCAGCTGATCTCCTGTACGGTTGCATGTATCGGATTTGCGTTCTGGTTTAAGATCAGAGGACGGCAGGTATTGTATTCGGGTATCGGTGCGTTTTTTACCTGGGGGATTTACATCGTAGTCTATGCCCTGCGCCCCAGTAACTTTCTGGCAACCCTCGTGGCAGCGGTATTTGTGGCGTTTTATGCATTCATTATGTCCAGGATTAACAGGGCGCCGTCCACGATCTTCCTTACGGCTTCTGTGTTTCCGCTGATTCCGGGACCGAACCTGTACTATATGATGTATGGATGTGTCAGCAAAGACATCACCCTGGCGTTCAGTGAAATGATGATTCTTTTTGCGACCTGTCTGGCGATCGCATTTGGATTCATTATCGTTGACGTTGCCTCAAGGAGTATTATGTATATGATGAAGGCCGATTACCATGTAGGGAAGCGTTCGTAATTCATAATAAAGAGACTGCCCCATTCGGGAAGAATATTTTCTGAATGGGGCAGTTTTTTAAAAGTCTTTAACGAAGCTTAAACCTCTGTACGGACTGGGTCAGTTCTCCGGCTTGTCTGTACAGTTCATTTGCTGATGAAGCAGACTTCTCTGCAGTCGTGGTGTTGGTCTGTATCACAACCGAGATCTGTTCTACGCCGGCCGTAAGCTGTTCCAGAGACAACGCCTGTTGCTGTGCGGAATCTGCAATCTTCTGGATCAGTTCGGCAGCGTTCTGTGCGCCGGATACGCCTACGGAGAGAGCATCGGTCGTCTCACTGGACAGGGAAGTTCCGTAGTTGACCAGATCCATGGATTGCTCGATCAGATCCGTGATATTCTTGGCGGCATCCGAACTTTTGTTTGCAAGGCTCTGCACCTCGTCGGCTACAACGGCAAAGCCCTTCCCGGAAGTGCCTGCCCGCGCCGCCTCGATAGAAGCGTTGAGCGCTAAGATGTTCGTCTGGAAGGAAATATCCTCAATGGTCTTGATGATTCCGCTGATCTGCTGGGAAGACTGAGAGATGTTCTCCATGGCGTCCGTCAGCTTCTCCATCTGTCTGCTGCATACAGTCAGCTGTTCGGCAGAGTCCATAGAAATCTTCCGGGCCTTGTCAGCATCCTGGGAGGTAGAACTTACCTCTCCGGACAATGCCTGAATACTGGATGAGAGTTCCTCGATTGCAGAAGCCTGATCCATGGCGCCGTCTGAAAGAACTCTGGAATCAGAAGCTACCTGCTCGGATTCGTCAGAAACCTGTCTTGCGGTCTGATTGATCTGGGAAAGAGCATAATTCAGAGAATCCAGAATCTGCCGGAGGGCGTTCTGAATGGGAAGGAATTCCCCGATATAATCGGTGTCGATGGAAAAATTCATGCTGCCTTCTGCCATCTGAGCCAGCTTGGAATCAATGTCATGGATATATTTCTTAAGCACGTTCTTGGTCTCATGAATGGAATCTACCAGCATACCGATCTCAGAGGTATCCGGTTCCAGAAGAAATTCTGCCGAGAGATTGCCCCTGGAAATCTCGCCCATCTGGTCGCGCACTGCGATGATCGGCTTCAGGATACGCCTGCGGGTTACAGACATGATGATCAGTTGTATAACAATGACAGAGACCAGCGATATAAACAGCAGGATCTGAATAATTACGGAACGAGTGTTCTGCTTCTGTATTGTTTTAAACGTTCTTGTCTCCAGCGCTGAGAGAAATTCTTCCTTTAGTTCATTGACCTGCAGAATGGTTGCGTTGTATTCGTCTCCATATACATAATCAAGCGCCTCTGCCAGATCGCCCTCCTGTACGTTCTTCATAGCGTTCTCTTCCAACGGTACAAGATCGTTAGAGAGAGAAGACATCTGGTCGATCATACTCTGTTCTTCTGCGGTAATTCCGATCTCCTGCATGGCAGAGACGCCTTCCTCGCGGTTCTTCAGAGTGTTGACCTCGTTCTGAAAGTTATCGTAATGACTCTGATCTCCTGTTGCGGCATAGGCCCGTACTTCCTCGGTCAGATAGGACGAACCATCCATAAAGCGGTTGGCGTTATAGGTCAGATCATACCGCGCTTCGTTTTCTTTAGTAAGATGGTTGTTGACATTGGCATAAATGATCAGCAGTACTGCCATTAATACCAGAGCTAAGATGGAAATACCATTTAAGATTGTGATGAGCTTCGATTGCTTCATTGCTTTTTTCATTTGCCTTCTCCTTACCTGTTTACTTAAAAAAATCCGATATATGTATAACTCTAGTTTACAGAAAAACAGGAAGAATTTCAATAGTTCTGAGAGATTTTATCTTGACAGTAAAAGGAGTGTGTATTAAATTAATTACTGTTTGAGAGAATTCAAAGGAGATGGATTATGAAATTACCGGAAAATTTTAAAAAGAGAGTTGTCATGACAACGGCTGGCGTCGTGTTATGTGCAATGGCTGTCGGATTCTTTAAGTGTTCCCTGTTCGGTGTCGACCCTTTCCAGTGCTTTGCTCAGGGGGTATGGGGACATTTCTTCAAAACCAGTGTTTCTTATGGTATTTTCTATACGATACTGTGCGGGATCATGCTTGTCATAGACCTGTTTGTGGCAAGAAGCTATATGGGTGTGGCAACCTTGGTGAATATGTTTCTGACAGGATATATTGTAGATTTTTCCAGTGCGGTGATCACATATTTTGTGCCGGAGCCGAATCTGGCGGTGCGGATCGTATTCCTTGCTTTTGCGGTACTTGTCATGTGTTTTGCCTCCTCGCTTTATATGACTTCCAATCTGGGCGTTTCAGTCTATGATGCAATACCGATCGTCATTGCCAGGAAAAGGAACTTTCCGTTCAGATTTGTCCGGATTGCCTGCGACCTGCTCTGCGTTCTGATCGGAACGCTGTCTGGTCTGCTTCCTGGCGTGGGCACACTGATTACTGCATTTTTCATGGGACCACTGATTGAATTTTTTAACCATAATTTTTCTGAACCATTTCTTGAAAAATAGTATGAGTCTGGAAAGGAGGAAATTGTTATGAAATATTCAGAAAATCCGGATAAACAGTATCATATCCAGGCAGGCAGAGGCGATGTGGGAAAATATGTCATCCTTCCTGGAGATCCTAAAAGGTGTGAGAAGATTGCAAAGTATTTCGATCATGCGAAACTGATTGCCGACAGCAGGGAATATATCACCTACACGGGATACCTGGAGGGCGAGCCGGTGAGCGTCACATCCACAGGAATCGGCGGCCCGTCGGCGGCCATAGCGATGGAAGAACTGGTGATGTCGGGTGCAGATACCTTTATCCGGGTGGGAACCTGCGGCGGCATGCAGACCGAGGTGAAGAGCGGAGACATCGTGATTGCCAGCGGAGCAGTACGAATGGAAGGAACCAGCCGTGAATATGCGCCTGTGGAGTTCCCGGCGGTAGCGGACGTGGGGATCGTCAATGCGCTGATGGAATCTGCAAAAGAACTGGGAGCAGACTTTCATGTAGGAGTGGTGCAGTGTAAGGATTCTTTTTATGGGCAGCATTCACCGGAAACGAAACCGGTGGGTTACGAACTGCTGAATAAATGGGAGGCGTGGAAGCGGTTAGGCTGCCTGGCTTCTGAAATGGAGTCTGCAGCGCTGTTTGTGGTGGCAAGCAGCCTGGGCGTCAGGGTAGGTTCCTGTTTTCTGGTGGTGGCAAACCAGGAAAGGGAGAAAGAAGGACTGGACAATCCGGTGGTGCATGATACGGACAGGGCGGTCCGCACGGCGGTAGAGGCCTTACGACGGCTGATAATAGAAGATAACAGCCATTCACGGTCTACTTCATAAATTCAAACAGGCTCATCTGTTTTCCGTTCCCTTCGTTTTTCCCTGGTCGTATTTTTTCTCTTTGTATCAGTTCATCCGGCAGATCTTTGAGAAAGACGGATTCTTCCCTGGATGTGGTAAGGATTAAGGTTTCCCGCGCTCTGGTAATACCGACATAAAACAGGCGGCGTTCCTCCTCGGCGTTGAATCCATAGGTCTTGTTTTCGAAGGGAATGAGACCTTTCTGGGCGCCGAAGATCAGAACTGCCGGATATTCCAGACCCTTTGAGCCGTGAAGGGTCATTAGAGTGACGGCGCCGGATTTATACTGCTTACTTCCACAGCGTTTCAGATCACTTTCTACACCGAACTCCAAGGCGTTCATAAAATCGGTCATTGAGGAATAGAATACGGCTGTCTGACACAGTTTCTGCATGGCCTTCTTTTTTTCAGACTTCAGGTCTGTGGTCCACTCTTCCAGTATTTTCACAGGTTTTTTCTTTTTTAACAGGGGCAGATATTTTTCTTCCAGGGTTTCATATACAGAGGAAAGCGGATCATTCCATAACAATTTCCGCGCTGTCTGTCCTGCCAGTACGTTTTCGGGATCAAGCAGGCTCTGAAAAAAGCAGATCGTTCCACGTACTGCTGGTTCGGTCAGATAGTCGTCCCTTCCAGAAACGATGTAGGGAATCCCTTCTTTTTTCAGACATGTTTCCAGAATATCTGCCTGCCGGTGCGTCCGGTACAGGACGGCAATTTCGTCGAAACTGCGGCTTCTGTGCTCCTTTATCATCTCCTGCGCTTCCAGCATTCCGATTCCCCCCACAAGCCGGTTAATCTCTTTGGCGATAAAAATCGCTTCAGACGCAGAGTTGTCTGCTTCTGCAACCCGGACAGAGACGCCGTTCGGACTGTTGGGGGTCAGATAACGGCGGCCTCCCGGGTTCCTGGAAATGATGGCAGAGGCAAAGGCAAGGATCTGGGGGGTGGAGCGGTAATTTTCCTCAAGAGTAATCTGACGGGTTTCGGGAAATTCATCTGTCAGACGTATGAAGCAGCCGGAATCGGAACCTCGGAATCCGTAGATGGACTGGTCGGGATCGCCGATGGCAAACAGTTCTTTTCCGCCGTTGTTCCAGGCTTTCAGAAGCTGATATTCAAGCGGACTGATATCCTGGAATTCGTCTACCATGAGATAAGTAAAACGTTCAAAGGATTTATCCTTAGCAACATGAAGGGCCTCTATCAGGATATCGTCAAAATCCAGCAGGTTTCCTTCCTTGAGCGATTTCTGATACGCTTCAAAGGCTTCTGCCAGATCAGGATTTAAGATGTCGTTTTCCTCATTGAAATCAGGATGGTAAGGCCTGGTTTTGTATTCGGAAATCTCAGCAAGAAACCGGGAGGCCAAGATTTTAAGCCGGAAGGCCTTTATAATCTCATCCGCCAGGTCTCTGGTCTGTGTTTCCGTTGCAAGTGAAGCCGTACTGCCATTTTCCTTAAGAAGCTTCCAGGCTATTGAGTGAAAGGTTCCAATGGTAAGTTTCTTTGCCGTGGCACCCTTTCCCGTATGCTGGCGGATACGCTTGCGCATTTCCTCTGCCGCATGACTGGTAAATGTGACCGCCGTAATCCAGGAAGGCTTGATTCGTCTTGTTTCCAGCAGATACAGAAGATGGGCCGCAAGGGTGTGCGTCTTGCCGGTTCCTGGTCCGGCTGTTACCAGTGTCACACGGTCGATTGCTTCTATGGCAAGGCGCTGCTTTTCGTTTACTGAAGTCTTTTGTACAGGCTTTTCGACCTTGTCGTTCTCTGTCATAAGACTGTTCCCAGGGGTTGGTAAGGAGGAACAGGCCGGGCTGAAATTCTGTAAAGGCTCAGAATGATCCGGCAGACTCTCCGCCATAATCCCGGTCTGTCCGTCAAACAGGCTTAACTGGCCGTTCAGCCGGTCAGCCTCCTGTGGGGTGAACAGACGTATGATGCCATATTCGCCGTCAAATCCAGGAATTCTTGTAACTTTACCCGCTCTTAGTCTTCCGATGCCTTCTGAAATCAGAATTCCCGATACGCTGCGAATTTCCTCTAAGGGGATATCACGAAGAATAGAAAATTCCGGCCCCAGTTTTTTCAGCATATTCTGATATTCCCGCTGGACTCGGACGCTTGCACTGGAGTATCCGGAAGAGGCGCCGATAATTTCCGGCAGCGGAACCAGGCTTTCATAATATGCCGCTTCCTTTTTCTCGTATCCTTCTGCCCGGTCCGCCATCTGTTCAATACGATGGGACACGCCGATGGTCAGCTTACGTCCGCAGACAGGGCAGATTCCCCCATATTTTTCTGTTTCTGCAGGAGCAAGGCAGATTCCGCATTTCCGGTGGCCGTCATAGTGGTATTTCCCTTCCTCGGGAAAGAATTCAATGGTCCCTGTAAGGCCGTTCCCGGTCTGAATTGCTTCCCGGATTCCATCATAGGATAAGGGAATATCCAGAAGATTCGCCTCCCGTCCAAGCTTTGCAGGAGAGTGTGCGTCTGAATTGGAAATAAGCTGGTAACGGTCAAGCGCAGAAACGCGCCAGTTCATGGGCGGATCTGAGGAAAGCCCGGTTTCCATGGCATGGATATGACCGGAAAGGTCGCCGTAACATTCTTCCACAGAATCAAAGCCGGAAAATGCGCCGAACAATGAAAAATGGGGCGTCCAGATATGGGCCGGGACATAGACGGACGAAGGGCACAGTTCCAGAAGGATTTCCAGAAGGTCATGGCAGTCCAGGCCAAGAATCGGTCTTCCGTCAGAATGGATGTTGCCGATGGCTTCCAGTTTATGAGAAACGGTTTCCGCCTCCTCAAGCCCAGGCAGCAGAATCAGGCTGTGTACTTTCCGTACTTTATTATTTTTTTTGTAAATAGAACTGATTTCTCCGGTAATCACAAAATGAGGCTGTATCGTGTCTGCAAGATCGGGATCTTCGATTCGGTACTCCTTTTTCAATCTATAGAGTCCGTTTCCGGCAGGCTCCAGCTTTTCATTCAGTTCCTGCCGCCATGCAGGATGTGTGAAATCGCCGCTTCCTACGATTCCGATTCCCTTGCGTCTGGCCCAGAGATCCAGGAATTCAGGGGTGCAGTCCTTGCTGGTGGCCCTGGAATAACGAGAATGAATATGTAAATCTGCTATATACATGTAGATACCTTCTTTCAGGAAATTTCTTATATATTATCATAGGGATAATGTGTACCTGGGTCAAGAGATTTCAGACGTTTTTCGTCATTTTTCGATTTATAGATTTTTATGTATTTATTGTTGAAAATCGTGAAATAATAGAGTATAATAGTCCTTAGGAAACCTGGGGTGCTCGATAATCTTGTAATTTTGAACCTACAAAACTTTAAACGGGACTCCTATATCTCCGTAATATGCCAGGCCTCCAAGTTATGCAGTGGAAGGCAGAAAAGCGGATGCGGACACCCACCTAGCATATGCTAGGAGTCAAAATACAGGAACCGGCATTTTGGGGGAGCTACAAATGATAAAAGGCAGTCTTTATGACTGTCTTTTTTTATCTTATAGGAAAGACCTTGTCACGCTAACGCATGAAAGTATCTTTCC